>JAKPBN010000151.1 GCA_029778945.1 Spirochaetota bacterium | reverse complement strand
TCCTCCGTGGGGGGGGCGAAAAAGGCCTCAAAGGCCGCGGTGGCCGGGCTGGGCCTGGGCCTGGCCAGGATGTGGAGGGGCTTTTCCGCAAAGCTCATGAGGAGGCTCGGGATGCCCAGGGCCGAGAGCATCCAGGCCAGGGTGGCCCCGACCTGGCGGGCGGCGAGCATGCCCTGGCCCGGCTCGTCGAGGATCCCCAGGGAGGACGAGAGGTCGACGAGGACCGCCGCCCCATCGGACTCCTCCTCGTAGAATTCCTTGACGCAGAGCCTCCCGCTCCGGGCGGCCAGGCGCCAGTCTATGCGCCGGGGATCGTCCGACAATTGCCAGTCCCGGACGCTCTTGAGGTCAAAGGACGAGCCTGAGCGCCGGAACATGGGATCCCTCCGGCTCGAGCGGGAGGGAGGGCTCGAGCGCCTCCTTCCCAGGAAGGCCCGGACAAGGCCGGCCGCCCGGGGATCGACGAGCCTCATGCCGCCCCCCGGTACTCCCGCCTCACCGCCGAGACCACCGCGGCCAGGACCGAGGCGACCGTAGCCCCGTCGGCCTCGGCCTCGAAGTTGAGGATGACCCGGTGGTTGGCCAGGTCGGGGACAAGGGTCTCCACGTCGTCAAAGGAGACCTGGGGCCGGCCGGCCACGACGGCCCTGGCCCGGGCGGCCTTGAGGAGGCCTAGGGCAGTCCGGGGGGAGGCCCCGTAGCGGACATACTTGGCCACGGCCTCCACGTTGGAGTGCTCGGGTTGGGTCTGGACCACGAGGCGGACCAGGAAATTCTCCACCTCCGGGGGGACGATGACCGCCGCCGCCGCCCGCTTGAAGGCGGCCACCGCGGCCAGGCTTTCCTCCCGCCCCGCGGGCTGACCCAGGCCCTGGCCCTCGGCGGCGGTGAGGATCTCCTTGAGGACGGCAAAGCCCGGGGTCTTGAAAAAAAGACGCATGAGAAAGCGGTCGACCTGGGCCTCCGGGAGGGGATAGGTGCCCTCGAGCTCGATGGGGTTCTGGGTGGCTATCACAAAAAAGGGCGAGGGGAGGTCCATGGTCTCCCCCAGGAAGGTGACCCGCTTCTCCTCCATCGCCTCGAGGAAGGCCGACTGGGTCTTGGGGGTGGCCCGGTTGATCTCGTCCCCCAGGACGACGTTGGCGAAGATCGGCCCCGGGTAAAAGCGCCAGGCCTGGTCCCCCGAGGCCTCGGAGCGCAGGATCGAGGAGCCAATGATATCCAGGGGCATCAGGTCGGGGGTAAACTGGACCCGCTTGAAGCCCAGGCCCAGGAAGTCGGCCCAGGTCCGGGCGAGCCTTGTCTTGCCCAGGCCCGGGGCGCCCTCGAGGAGGACGTTGCCCTCGCAGAGGAAGGCCAGGAAAAGCCTCTCCACGATCTCATGGCAGCCCACGACCCGGGTCTCCACATAGCCCCGGTAGGCCTGGGCAAAGTCCACGACCCTGGCCAGGTCGGCCTCGAGGGCGGCGGCGGAATAGGCCTCAGTCTTCTCCATACAGGAAACCTCCGATAATGGCGCGTTGCACGAAATATCTACCTAGTATGATTATGGCCAGGCCGTTGCAGAGGCCCGCCAGGGCCAGGGCCAGGCCATGGCCCTCCCTTCCGGGTCCGGGCAGGGGGCCTGCGGCCAGGAGGTTGAAGCCTAGGTGCCAGGAGAGGGCCAGGGCGCCAAGGCCCAGGAAGCCGAGGAGCCTGGCCGGGATCCGGTCCTGTCCCCGCGCCAGCCCGGCCAGGGCGAGGGCCCAGGCCAGGCCGGTGACCAGATGGACGGGCTCGGACCAAAGAAGCCGCTCGAGGATGTCGGGGCTCCGGAAGGCGAGGAGGTAGGCCAGGTTTTCCGCCGCCGCGAAGACCCCTATGGCCATGAGGCCCAGGAGGAGGGCCCTTCCCGGGCCCCGGCTCCGGCCCAGGACGAGGGCCAGGCCAAGCACGAGGACCTTCATGGCCTCCTCAAGGCAGGCCGAGAGGACAAGTCCTCCCCCCAGGGCGGCCTCGAGCCATGCCAGGGCAAGCCAGGAGCCGAGGCCGGCGGCCGCCACGGCTAGGGCCGCAAGGATACGTCTCATCTTTCTCCGCCCATCAGGGCCTTCCACCGGGCCTTGAGCTGGAGGGCCCTTCCGGAGTCCCGCCTCTGGAGGCCCGGGCCCAGGGAGAGGCTCTGGAAATACCGCCTTTCAAAGGCCCTGAGCTCGGCCAGGCCCAGGTCCCGGCTCGCGGTCTTGGACTTGCCTGGACTGGAGGTGTCGGCTCCAAGGAGGCGGGTCAGGTAGTTCTCCAGGGGACTCGCCGAGGGCATTGTCCCGCTGCCGGAAAAACCCTGGCCGGCTCCCGCCTTGTCTCCCCCGCCATCACTTGGGGGATCCTTGCCCGTCCCGCCCCCGGCCCCGGCCATCTCGATCCCAGGACCGGCCTGGTCCTCCCGGCCCTGGCCCAGGCCTGGAAGGCTTCCGGGGCCGGCGTCGCCGGGCCTAGGCTCGGCCTTGGCTTCGGTCTCTGCCGCCTGGGACTCCTCGCCCTTGCCCAGCCTCCGGGCCAGGGCCGTCCCTTGGCCGAGGGCCAGCTCCTCCTCCTCCGCGGAGAGACCCTCCCGCCAGAGCCTGGCCTCCGGGGCTCGGGAGTCCTCCTCCTCGGCATAGCGATAGGCCTCGGCCTGGCCCGGGGCTGTCCCCTCCTCGATGGCCCTGCCCAGGCCCGAGGCCCTGGCCCTGGTGGCCTCCGCGGCCGACCACGCGAGGAGGGGGTGGTGGAGGACGAGGAGGGCGACGAGCTGGAGGACGGCGAGGCCCAGGCCGGCCAGGCTAAAGAGGCGGCCCAGGCCCCGGTGGAATCCCCGGGCCCTGGGCATTTTCCGGAAGCCCAGGTCCTCGTCCACTTCTCTGGCCCGCAGCGAAAGGAGGTCCCGGGCGGGTCCAGGAGGGGCGCCAAGCCAGGCCTCGATGGTCGTGTCCGGATCGAGGCGCCGCAGCTCCCGCACGAGCATAGCCTCGTCATCGGGCCAAAAGAGGGCCAGGGGCGAGAGGGAGAGGAGGCCGAGGAGGAGGGCCGAGGAGGCCCAGGCCGGGGGGGAGAGGAGGACAAAGGCGAGCTGGCCCAGGGACCAGGCCAGGACCGAGAGGGCGAGCCAGGCAAGGAGATTTCTTGCCCTCTGCCGCAGCAGATGAGAGAGAAGCTGGCCCTCGAGGGCCTTGAGCCTGAGGTCCCCCCTCACCGGTTCCTCCGTCCCTGGACATAGCCTGCGAGGACGAGGCCCAGGGCCGAGGCCCCAAGGAGGAGCCAGGCCAGGCCCAGCCTGGGCAGGCCCAGGTCGAGGAGGCCCGGAAGGGAGGCCGCCAGGAGGTAGGCCAGGACGGGCAGGGGCCCCCGGGCCTGGGCAAGGAGGAGGTCCTCGGCCCAGAGGATAAAGGCCGCAAAGGCAAAGAAGGAGAGGCCGACCACCAGGGCCTCGAGGGAGCC
>JAKPBN010000149.1 GCA_029778945.1 Spirochaetota bacterium | reverse complement strand
GGAATTGCCTGACAATGGAGGGGACAACAAAATCAGTCCGCTGGCCCGGGCCTATATGGTTAAACGACCTCGTGATCACGATGTCGAGACCAAAGGATTTGGCGTAGACTTTGGACAGGTGCTCCTGTGCCACCCTGGCCACCGCGTAGGGACTTATCGGGTTGAGAGGTTCCGCCTCTGTCAGTGGCACTCGGCTTGGGTCGACATTTCCGTAGCCCTCAGAGGAGCCAATTGATAGTACCCTGCTGGGCATATCGCTCTTGCGCACGGCCTCGAGTATATTGAGAAAAATCGTCATATTATTGGCAAAGGATGTGGCAGGATCCTGCCAACTGCTGGCAACGCTGCTAAAGGACGCGAAATGGACAATCCTAGTCGGCTGAAGCTCCAGGATCATCCTTTCGACGCCGTCGGAATCAAGCAGGTTTAATGCGCAAAACCTATGGTGGAAAGGGAATAGCGGCGGTGCTTTATCCGTGCCAAGGATCTCTGCCTCAGATTCGGCGGCCTCAATCCGGGCTATAAAATGCTGGGCGACAAATCCGGCGACGCCCGTAATGAGATAGCGGTTTATTCCCATTTTAGGCCACTGAAGTGGGGATTGGGTCCAATCGGGAAAATTGCCTCCACCTCATGTTCGCTTTTTCGCTTCTCAGGCGGCGGAAGCCGCATATAGTCCCCAAAGTATTCTCTGAGATAGCGGTCGGGATCCGCAGGGCCCCAGAATTCGTAATCCTCAAATCGTATCTTCCGCAATGGGAAGAGGACCTCGTCGGGAAAGCGGTTGAGCCAGCGGATAGGTGGCTCATAGGCCCAAGCCCGGCCGCCCTTCGCCAGGTAAGCCTGAACGGCCTTGCGGACCGGTCGAATTTTCGTCACTCCAATAAAGGCAACTTGAATGGACCCAAATACGACACGCTTGATATTGCTCTTGAGGGCAAGGGATCTAGATGGCAACTCCGGTCTCTTGCTAAGTGGGGGAAGAAGGGAAGAGAAATTGCGCCATCTATGCTGCCTTTCCGTCTCTTCCACCGCCGGGAAAATGTCGATAAAAATGGCCTGGGAATATGGATAGGGACCAGACGATTCGTTTAGGTAGCTATAGCGGTCTCGGATTTTCACCCAGGGGCAGACAAAGCCCGGGTCAGTCATCGGAGTCTGAAAAAACATATCCTGAGGCAACTCCGCCTCTGCCAAGGCGCAGAATTTCTCATAGTCCCCCTTTGGCATCAGGACATCGACGTCATCGTCCCATGGTATAAAGCCTCCATGCCGCACTGCTCCTAGGAGGGTCCCCGCGTCAAGCCAATATCGCAGGCCCTGCTCCTCGCAGATAACATGGAAGGTCTTGAGGAGCCTGAGCATCACGAGTTGCGCCTGGCGGAGGGGCGTTTCTCCCTCGAGGCGCTGGTCGGGAAATTGCTTTTTCAATGGTAGTCCTTCCAGCTAAGCGCTGTCTTGTCGGGCCTCGGCCCGGCATCCGTCAGATGGATGGCGTTCACTCCATGGGATTGGCGCTTCGATTCGGGAGGCAGCGTGCGCCAATCGTCGAAATAGATCGTGAGGTAGCGTTCCACGTCCCGTGGGCAAGAGAATCTGTGGCCCTCGAACTCGATGCTTGAAAGCGGCAGGACGCAGTCCTGCGGGAAAAACTGGAACCAGGGCCGCTCGGGATCATAGCACCATCCCTTTTCGCCCGCCTCGCCCCAACGGAGGA
>JAKPBN010000143.1 GCA_029778945.1 Spirochaetota bacterium | reverse complement strand
CGGGCGGCATGGAGAAAGTGATTGCCCCCCTCGCCATACATGTCCCCATCCCCTCCCTCGGCGACTACCGTGAGACCCGGGGCTACGGCCTTGATAGCCGTGGCGACGGGAAGGGCCCGCCCGTGAAGGCCGTTGAAAAAGCTGGAGTTGACATATTGAGGCATCTTGGCCGCCTGGCCGATGCCGGAGACCATAACCAGGTCTTTCTGGGGCAGGTCTAGCTCCTCCAGGGCCGCAAGCAGGGCGGTCCGGATGCTAAAGTCCCCGCAGCCCGGGCACCAGGCGATATCGAGCTTCTTGGCAAAATCAAACCTACCGGCCATGGATCCCTCCTATCCGATCGACAAGCTCCTCCACCGAGAACTGATAGCCATCGTATTTTAGGATCCTATCCCCCAGCCTCAGTCCAGTATTGGCCTCCAGGAGGTTGGCAAATTGGCCCGTGGCATTTCCCTCTACCACGATTACCCGGCTATAGCCTGAGAGCCTTGACCGGGTATCCGCAGGCAGGGGAAAGACCCAGGAATAATGCAGGAGGGATAGGCCCTCATGGCCCTGATGCCCAAGGGCTTCCAGGGCCTCGAGGAGAACTGCCTTTGTAGAGCCCCAGGACACGATCAAGGTCTTGCCGTCCTTCGGTCCAAATAAGCTCGGCTCAATTATGTCCTTTTGGACGGCCCCGAGCTTGGCTAGGCGCTTTTCCACCATAGCCTTGCGCAGGCCCTTTTCCTCGGTGATATGGCCACTTTCGTCATGCTCATCGCTGTCCACGCTGACTAGGCCCTGGCCCTTGCCGGGAAGGCCCCGGGGCGAAAGCCCGTCCGGCGAGCCCAGGCGATACCGCTGGTAATCCTTGGAAGGGAGGACCAGCTCCTGCTCCGGAGGACCCTGGCCAGGGTCGAAGGCGGGGGTCGTGTAATAGGAATCCACAAAATACTGGTCCGAGAGGAGGACCACCGGGGATTGCCAGCGGTCGGCGAGCTCAAAGGCCTTTCGACCCAGGCTAAAGCCCTCGGCGAGGTCTCCGGGGGCGAGGACAATCCGCAGGAAGTCCCCGTGGCCCGCATGGATGGCTAGATCGAGGTCGGCCTGCTCGGTCCTAGTGGGCAGGCCCGTAGCCGGGCCGGGTCTTTGGGCGAGGTGGACCACAAGGGGGGTCTCGATGCCGCCTGAAAGGCTAACCGCCTCGCCCATCAGGGCAAAGCCCCCTCCCGAGGTTGTGACCAGGGCCCTGGCGCCGGCATACCAGGCCCCAAGGGCCATGTTCGCCACCCCGATCTCGTCCTCTACCTGCTCTACCACAAGATCAAAGGTCTTGCTGTATTCCGCCAGGGTGGTCAGGACCGAGGTGCCCGGAGACATAGGATAGGCGCAGACATAATTGCAGCCCCCGGCCAAGGCCCCCAGGGAAATAGCCTCGGCGCCGTTTACCATAATCCTGTCCTGGACCCCCGGGTCGGGCCGGAGGGAGAGAGTCAACTGGGAGGCATGCTCCAGGCCCTTAGCGTGGCCCACCCGGAAGGCTTGGATATTTTTTTGCGCTACCCCCTCGCCTTTTTTCTCGAAGAAGGCCGCGATCAGGCTCTCTCCCTCCGCCGGGCCTAGGCCCAGCATCGAGGTAAGGAGGCCTACGGCGATGGTATTCGCATAGAGGGAAGCGCCTATGCCTGAGGCGAGGCTCGAGAAGGGCACATCAACCATCTTAGGCTCCCCAAGCAGGGCGGCCTCGCCTATGACCAAGGTGCTGGGGCCTATCCGCTCCCGAACATGGTCTAGGCCTGCCTTAGTGAGAGGAAGGAGGACGTCGATCCGGTCCACATAAGCCGAGACCGGGTGGGAAGCGATCCTAAGCTCGGTGCTGTTCGAGCCTCCCCGCACTCTCGACATATATTCCTTGGTGGCGAAGACGTGGAACCCGGCTTTCTTGGCGATAGCCGCCACCATCGTCTCTATGGACTGGAGACCCTGGCCGGCTTCTCCGGCCAAGACGATTGAGACTTCATTCCGGAATGTCATGGTACCTCGTTTGGGAGCCGAATTTTCAGGCAAGACCCTTTGGCTCGGCCGCCTAGTATATATTAGTGCTTTTGTAATATTAGTCAAATTTGCTTGAGGGAAAAGGCCAAGCCAAGGCTTCGGCCCTCCCTTTGACCTGCCTGTAAGGAAGCTTCTATAATCCCCCCATGAGCACAGGCCCCCTTCGAATCGCTTTTATGCTCGCCTTGGCTAGCCTTGCCCAAGGCCTAGGCGCCCAGGAGGTATTCTCCGAATATCTTTCCATCCAGGCCTATGCCAACCTCCCCCTTGTGCGCCTTGCCAATGTGGAAGAGGCCGCCAGGCTGGCCCAAAAGATAGGGGTTTCCCGGGCCTTTGTGCGCTGGACCCCGGAGGACAAGCTTGGCTCAGAGCTCCTGTTTGAGGGGAAGGGGGTCTTCTACGCTGTAGACCTAAAGGGCTTCCGGACCCTGGGGGATTTCCGCAGCGGGGCAAAAGGCAAAGTCGCCACCGGAGGGGATTTCTATAAGGCCAAGGCCCTAGGCATCCCGGACTACGAGCTTTTCCGCTATTGGAGCCGCAATGCCTTTCTGAGCCTGGGGGATTGCAAAAGGGCCCTGGCCGGGGGCTTTTCCTTTGAAGGGAGCAAGGCTGACTTTGTCATCCTTCCCTTGCAAATCCCCAAGGCAGGGCTCGATGATTTCCTAAAGGCCCTTCCCTTTCTCCAGCCCTGCTTTAGCCCGGCCCAGGCTCCGCCTGCCCTCGGCCAGGCCCCAGGCGCAGGCCCGCGTCTCGAGGCCGCCTATCGCCAAGAGGCCACGGCCTGGCAACTCGCCGATCCCAGCCGACGGGTCCTCAGGGCCTACCAGGGCCTGGCCATTCGGCCCAACCTCCAGGAATACCAGGTCTACTACCTGGCCCAAGCCTCGGGGATCGGCAGGCTCGAGGACTATGCCCCCCTCTACGAGGCCTATTCCAACGGCTATGCGTCGGCCAAGGACTATGCGGAGGGCGGCAGCAAGGGCTTTAAGTCCGGGGCCGCCTACTACGCGAGCCAGGCCGGGGGCTTTTCCCAGGCCGAGGACTACGCCCTGGCCTGGGACTACGGAGTAAGCACGGCCTCGGCCTACAAGCCCCTAAAGGACTTCTGGGACAGGACCCTCAAGACGGCCCAGGCGGAGTCCAAGCCCTTTGGAGAGGCGGCTATCGCGACAGTCCTCAGCCTCCTGCCCCGGGGAAAAGCCTACCCCATAGTGAGCATCGTGGAGTTCGCGGACAAGGGCATATTGGCCACAGAGAAATTCCGAAAGCTCCTGGGAGACAAGGGTTTCCAGAACAATGAGGCCGCCTATCTTTCCTATTTCCGCAAGTACCCGGACTCCCCGCTGGGAAGCTATGGGGCCGACTCAGGCGCCTTTACCCGCCAGTAGAGGCCGAGATAGACCCTATTGGTCCCTTTTTTTCTCCGGGCGCCCAGGGCCCCGGGGGGCCTTGTCGAGGCAGCGGGCCTTGGTGAGGTCCCCAAGGCCCTTCTGGCCTATCTCGAAAACCGCCTTTTCCGCCTTGCGCCGCTTGGCCGAATCCTCGTCAAAAAGCTCGGCCTGGGTGGGCAAGTTGCCCGCCTCCAGGTCCCCGAAGCCCAGGCCGATGAGCCTGACCGCCTGCTGGCCATCCCACAGGGCGGACAGGAGGCTCCGGGCCTCCGCATAAACTTCAGACGAGGAGGGAAAGGGCCTGGGGCGGGTTATGCGGCGGGAAGAGGTCGAGAAATCCGCCAGCCTGAGTTTTAGCACGAGGCAGCGGGAGCGCAGGCCTTCTTGCCAAAGGCGCTGGCAGATCAGCTCTGAGAGCTCGAGGAGGCAGGTATCGAGCCCCTCTCGGTCCTGGAGGTCGTGCTCAAAGGTCCGTTCCGAGGAAAGGGACCGGCTCTCCGCAGGCCCCCCAAGGATGCCCGGGTCCCTGCCCCGGGAGGCCAGGTAGAGAAACTGGCCTCCGGCCTTGCCAAAAAGCGAGGCTAGGGCCGGGCCGGTCATTCCGGCCAGCTGGGAGACTGTCCGGATGCCCAACTCGGCGAACCTCTCCTGGGTCTTTTCCCCGGCGCCCCAGAGCTTTTTTAGCGGAAGGCCGGCCATAAAGGCCTCTTCCTGGCCCTCCTCGACAACCACAAGGCCCCGGGGCTTCTTAAGGCCCGAAGCGATCTTGGCTACATAAGGATTGGCGCCTATTCCCACGGAGATTGTCAGGCCCGTCTCTGCCCTGACCCGATCGGCGAGGGCTTGGGCCGCCTGGGGAGCCGGGCCCCATAGCCCTTCCGTGCCGGTCATGTCCAAAAAGGCCTCGTCGATGGACACCGGCCGCAGGTCCGGGGTAAAGGAGCCAAAGATGTCCATCGCCTGCTGGGACAGCTGGGCATAGCGGTACATCCGCACCGGCAGGAAGACCCCGTCGGGGCATAGCCTCGCGGCCTCTCCGATAGGCATAGCCGAGCGCACGCCAAAGGCGCG
>JAKPBN010000140.1 GCA_029778945.1 Spirochaetota bacterium | reverse complement strand
GCCTCCTCGGTGCCAAGAAGGAGGAGGAAGCGGGCGGCCTTGGAGAGGCCCGACTCGCCCCCGGTCTTGAGGAGGAGCTCGGCCTTGCCCTCGGCCGCGGCCAGGGCCTGGCGGGCTGCCTCGCCTTCGCCCTGGGCCTTGGGGGCCTTTGGGGATTTTTTCTCTTTTCCCTGGGCTGGGGCGGGGCTCTTTACTAGCTTCGCCTCGTCCTCAGCCTTGGCTGTTCCCTTGTAGGCCCTGTCGACCCGGTCCTTCATGCTCATGGAAAGCATCCTAGCCTTAGGGCCCGACCATCGTCAATGAAGTGGCGGGCCTTCAAGGGCGGCCTTGCGGCGCCGGAATTCCGCCACCATCAAGGGCTTGAGGGCCAGGGGGGCCGAGAGGCGAGGGACTGCCGGCTTTCCTTCAGGATCATTGATTGAGAGGCTGCCCCGGCCAAAGAGCTCGGAAAGGCCGGCCGGCGCCCTGGCTCCTCTCAGGCAATCGACCAGCGCGGAAAGGGCGATTGCCCCCTCAGCCACGGCCCGGCCCAGGAGGTCCTCGATGCCCTCCCGGCTTTCCCGGCCGTCGCCGGCGGGATGGGCCCAGGTCTTGCCCTGGTCATTTGCCACATCGAGGCCGGCCGGCAGCTTGGCTGGATAGAGGAGGCCCATGCTTCCGGCCCCCTGGTCTTCATCCAGGCGGCCGACCCATTCGGCGAGGCCTCGGTCCACCCGGGCCGGATCGGTGGCCCTATAGAAGAAGGCGGCGTCGAGAAAGGCATTGCCCAGCCTCTCCCCCAGGCGGGGATCTGAGGAGGCCGACAAAGGATAGGCACGCTTTAGCCCGGCCTCGAGAACAGTCTTGAGCTGGGCTAGGACAGGGCCCCCCTCCTCGAGCTCGGTCAGGGGGAAGAGGGCCCCGTGGTCGATGCTCGCCTGGGTCCTCCCCCGGCGCTCCAGGAGGGCCAGGTCTATCAGCCTCTCCAGGAAGGGATGGGTCGACTTGAGAGGGGCCGTCTCGGGCCGCCGAGGGTCGAACCAGCCGGAAAAATAGACAATATAAGGATGGAGGGCCCGGTCCACGGCGGCATGGCTGGCAAAGCCCAGAAAAAAAGCCGTGCAGGCCCTATCGCCCGCCCCGGGGGACCGGGCCAGCAAGGCCTCGGCGATGCCTTCTATAAGGAGGCCAAAATCCCGCTTGTGGGCTAGGGCCCCGAAGTGGAGGGAGGAGGGCCTCGTCCTCTGGTTGTGGTAAAAGAGGTCGGGGCCCTGGCAGCCCAGCCTGAACCAGGCTAGGTCTCCCCCGTCCATGTCCGGGCGGCGGCTGGGGGCAAGGGCTTCAAGCATCCCCTCTCCGGCGAGGATGTGGGCAATCTGGGAAGGCATGGCTCAATAATAGCCCGACCTGTCCTTGGTTTACCATGGCCAAAGGTTTTGCTATATTTGAGGGAAAGCACGGAGGTCTTCCGATGAAACTCTACAGCCGCAGCCAACTCCTCATCGCAGCCGGAACGGGCCTTGCCGTCGCCCTCGGCCTTGGCTTGGGCCTAGGCTTGCTCCTCCGGGGCCCTCTAGCGGACAGGCTCACCGCCCAGGCCGCTGCCGCCCGGCTCACCACCTCCACCTCGACAAGCCTGGATTCCCCGCCCAGCCAGGCTATCCAGGTGGCGGATATCTCCCCCGAGTACAGCCCGGCCGAGGTGGAGAACATCTCGGTCTATGAGCGATATAACGAGGCGGTGGTCAACATCACCACCGAGGTGATGGCCATCAACTGGTTTATGGAGCCCATCCCCCAGGACGGAGGCTCGGGCTCGGGCTCGATCATCGACGCCAAGGGCTATGTCCTGACCAACACCCATGTCGTAAAGGGCGCCTACAAGGTCTTTGTGAGCCTCGCCGATGGCAGCCGCTATGAGGCCAAGGTTATCGGCACCGACCCGGAGAACGACCTGGCGGTGCTCAAGTTCGATCCCCCCAAGGACCTCAAGCTCAAGACTATCGGCTTTGGGGACTCCTCCCGCCTCAAGGTAGGCCAAAAGGTCCTCGCCATAGGCAATCCCTTTGGCCTCGAGCGGACCCTGACGGACGGCATAGTCTCCGGCCTGGGCCGGCCGGTCAAGGAGGACGCGAACACCATCCTCCAGGACATGATCCAGACCAACGCCTCCATCAACCCCGGCAATTCCGGAGGGCCCCTCCTCAATGCCCGGGGGGAGATGGTGGGCATCAACACGATGATCTACTCGACCTCCGGCGGCTCCGTGGGCATAGGCTTTGCGGTGCCGGTCAACACGGCCAAGCGCATTGTGCCCGAGCTTCTCAAGAACGGGATGGTCAAGCGGGGCTGGATCGATGTGGAGACCGTCCCTCTCTTTTCCGACCTTGTGGACTACATGAAGCAGAACGGCTATCCCGCGACCCTGGACAAGGGCCTCCTCGTCTCCCAGGCGAAAAAGGGCGGTGCCGCCGACCGGGCCGGACTCAGGGGAGGGACCACGGGGGTCCGCTACGGCCGGGCCATCTTCTACGTGGGCGGGGACATCCTCGTGACTGTGGACGGGACCAAGGTCGCGAGCCTAGCCGACCTCTACTCGGCCCTGGAGGACAACAAGCCCGGGGACAAGGTGACCGTCGAGTATTACCGGGGCTCCAAGCGCCTCAGCTCCGAGCTTGTCCTCTCCGACCGCAGCCAATATAT
>JAKPBN010000139.1 GCA_029778945.1 Spirochaetota bacterium | reverse complement strand
AGCTCCGACTTAAGGCCGGGGACAAGCTCCGGAGGCAGGCCGTTGAAGTCCGGGGGAAAGACCTTGGCCTGGAAGCCCGCGCGCTTGAGCTCCGTATCCAGGGCAAAGCGGCCCTTCTTGGAGGCCAGGGCCAGGACCGAGCCTCCGGGACCCACGGGCAGGATCAGGGCCCGATCACCCAGGCTCTCCTGGACCGCCGGGATCTCCTTGTCCTCGAGGCGTCCGAGCCTCAGGGAGAGGAAGGAGAGGTGGTCCAGCTCCCGGAAAGGAAGGGCCAGGCCCGAGAAGGCCTCGGCCTCGGAAAGGGCATCCTGGAGCTGTTCCCTGCGGGCTTTCCAGTGGGCCTCCTCATCGAGGCTCTGCTCCACCTTGGCGAGCAGCAGGTCGACGGCGTGGTAGTCCTCAGGCCCGGGAAGGCGCAGGCCCTTGCCCATGGCCTCTGGGAGGGTGAGGGATAGCTTGTCTCGGATCTCCAGGAGACTTCTGAGGGCAGCCTGGACCGGTCCAGCCTGGGCCGCCGCGGAGGCCGAGGCCCGGACGGGCTGGCAGCAGCCCAGGTCTCCAAGGCAGGCCAGGACGGAATCCATATCCGCCTTGAGGACCACGAGCTCGACCTTTCTCATGGCCAGGCTCATGAGATCCTCCGTTGCTCGACAAAGGCCGAGAGCTCTTCGGGCGGCACCTGGAGGGCAAGGCCCTCGCACACGCCGATCACAAGGGAGGCCTCGGCCTCCTTGAGGATAAACCAGGCATAGAGGGGAGCCCAGGAGGAGGAGTTGAGGTGGAGGACGAGGCGGGCCCGCCGGCAGAGCTGGGCCTTCATGCGCTTTTCCAGGGCCGGGAGATCGAGGCGCCAGCCCTCCCCTCCTCCCTCGATCAGGCTTTCCCAGGCCCATCCCTTCCAGTCGCCCCGGCGGGTCGGACTGCGGTCAAGGACGGCCAGGGCCTTGCGCCGGCTGTCCCATCCCTTGAGCCCCACAAGGAGGGGGGCGATATCCTCGGCCTTGAGGCCATAATAGAGGGAAAGGCGGAGGGCCCAGAGGATGTTCGTGAATTCCACCTCGAGGAGGAAGAGCCTCAGGACCCCCTCCCGGCGCTCCGGGCCAAGGCCGGTGATGGCGGCCCAAATCTCATCATAGTACTGACGGTCTAGGCGGTTTTCCGTGCTGGGGAGGTCGAGGAGGGCAGGCTCGTCTATCCAGGAGAAGCGGCCGCAGGCGAAAATCTCCCCGATGCGGGGCCAGGCGCCGACATCGAAGTCGTCGGCGAGGCCTGGATCCTCCGAGGCGGGGCAATCGGCCTCGTGGTCTCTCAAGGCCAGAAGGATTCTCTTGACCCTGGCGAACTCCCGCTTCCGCCTCAGGGCCAGGACAAAGTCCTCGGCCCCCTCCAGGCCCGAGGCCAGGTCGACAAAGGATGCCACGGAGGCCGTGAGGACCCGGGACTCCAGGGCCGCCATCAGCCTTCGCTCGGGGAGGGCCGGGGGGCTGTCCGAAAAGAGGATGCGCCAGAGCTCAGGAAGCTTGGAGGCCTTGAGGAGCTCCGCCGAACGGGGACCGAGCCAGGACGAGCGCAGGGAGCCGCAAAGGCGCGCGTACAGGTACGAGAGATCGAACCTGCCCTCCATGCTCAGGACCTGCTGTCGAGAAAGTCGGCGCAGATGCGGTCAAAGGCCGGCCCTCCCGAAGGCAGGGCCTCGAGGCGGGTGCGGAAATCCGAAAGCTCCTGCCTGAGCCTATCGTCGCTCTCCGCCATGTCCCGGTCCAGGCCAGCCTCGAGGCGGGCAAGCTCGGAATCGATGACAGTCTTGACGCGGGCCTCGAGCTGGGCCTTGGCCTCGGCGATCCGGGAGTCCGCCTCCCCGCTGGCGGAAGCCACGATCTCCTCCGCTTTTTTCTCTACATCCAGAAGTCTGTCAAGAATATCGCGCGAGGGCATGGGAAACCTCCGGATGCCGCCTAAAGGCCTGGGACCCCGGCTACAGGGTCAGGAGATCCTCGTAGGACTTGATTACGCCAAAGGCCTGCTCAGGCGTCTCGCAGGCCACGAGGGAGGTGTAGAATTCCGCGTCGTCAAGGAGGCGGGCCAGGCGCTTGAGGGCCCGGAGATGGAGCTCAGAATCAGTGGGGGAGGAGACGAGGAGGA
>JAKPBN010000131.1 GCA_029778945.1 Spirochaetota bacterium | reverse complement strand
ACAACCTTAGTGATGCGGGCGGCGATGATGGAGGTGGCCACGGCCATAGCGGCCCGAGTGGGGGCCAATAGCCTAGTCACCGGGGAAAGCCTTGGCCAAGTGGCTAGCCAGACCGCGGAAAATCTGCGCTTTACCGGCTCCTATACGGATCTGCCGGTCTTTAGGCCCCTTATCGGGACGGACAAGGAGGACACGGTCCTCCTGGCCAAAAAGATCGGAAGCTATGAGATTTCCATCCTCCCCTATGAGGATTGCTGCGTCCTATTTTCTCCGACCCATCCCCTCCTCAAGGCCGACTACGAGGAGGAAAGGTCGGCCTCTGCGGCTTTGGAGCTGGGGCCCTTTATCCAAAGGGCTATCCGGGGAACGGAAAAGCTCAATATACCCTTTGGGCTCACTCTACCTTGAGGACTTCCTTGACAGCCTTCTCGATCTCCGCCTTGGGCAGGGCTCCTAGGGCAAAGCGGGGCTCGCCTACGGCGGGCACAAAGAAGATCGTGGGTATGCTCGTGATATCGAACATGGAGGCCAGCTCGGCCTCTTCCTCGGTATTGACCTTATAGACGTGGAGCTTGCCCTCATAGCGCTTGGCCACATCGTCCAGGATCGGGGACACCATCTTGCAGGGGCCGCACCAGTCGGCATAGAAGTCGATGATAGCCGGTAAGTCACCCTCGTATTTCCATTCCTTGTTTGCTTCCCAATTGAACACCTTGGTCTTGAATCCCTCGAGGTTGAGCTTTTCCGACATGATTCCTCCCTTTGCAGACTGCCCTTAGGCCTTGGTAATAATATAGTAAATTCCATATATTGAGTCCACAGGGAAAACGCCTGAGGCCGCCGACCAATGAAGTTTCGGGCTTGTTGCCTCCCGGGCTTGCGGTGTAGCCTCGCCTAGGCGGAGGCAAACATGGCCCAGGAAAAGCAGGAACTCTTCGACAAGAGCATTGAGGAATGGCAGGCCGAGAGGGAGATACTCAACGAAAAGGTCCTGGGCATCGCCGGCCTCGAGATAAAGCGTTTCTTTAGCCTCGACGGCCAGACCTACCGTCCCGGAGCCTTGCCAGCCAAGACCAAGGAGCTCCTTGGCCTCGTTGCATCCCTGGTCCTCCGTTGCGACGACTGCATCCTCTATCACACCATCCGCAGCCATGAAGAGGGCGTAAGCACCGAGGAATTCCAGGAAGCCTGCTCGGTAGGCCTCATCGTGGGGGGCTCGATAGTGATCCCCCACCTGCGAAGGGCGGCCGCCCGCTGGGAAGAGCTGGGGCCGCCCCTGCAGGGCTAGAAGTGGATCCGCGCTCCGATCTCTCCACCAATGCCTAGGGTCGTGGTGGGGATTACCCGGATAAGGGGAACCGCGGCCAGGAAGATCTCAAATTTCTTGATCGGCCAGAGCTGGAGGCCCAGGGGCACCCGCAGGCCCAGGTCAAAACTCCCTCCGGCCCCAAAGCCCAGGCCGCCAAAGATCCCCGCTCCCAGATAAAATGAGAGCGGGCCCGTGAGACCCTGGGCATCGATCACATAATAGTCGCAGGAAAGGGCCAGGCGCCCATCCCCGGAGAGGTCGTACTGCAGGCCGAGGACGGGGAAGGACCCGAACTTGAGGCTGAGGCCCAGGCCACCCCCGGTATTGCCTAGGGTGGAATTGCCCAGACTGCCAAAGACCCCGATCCCGGTGATGCCCCCGGGCCCGGACGCAGAAAGGCTGGAAAGGGAAAGGACAAGAGCGAAGCCTAGGGCGACAATGCTTTTTCTCATGGATCCTCCTGACTTATGATAATAGTAGCTCATTCCGGTCCCGGGAACAGGCCTGGCCTAAGGGTCTTCGATTCCCCTTGGGTCGATCCCTGCCTTCTTGCTATCTTTTGCCTATGGACAAGCAGAATAGCACGATTCCGGGTAAGCCCATTATGGTCGATATTTGGTCCGATGTCGTCTGCCCTTGGTGCTATATCGGCAAGCATCGCTTTGAGGCCGGCCTTGCCGCCTTTAGCGCCTCCCTGGAAGCCCTTCCGGTCAAGGTCAGCTACCATAGCTTTGAGCTTTCTCCGGACACTCCCCTGGATTTCCAGGGCGGAGCCGCGGACTATCTTGTGTCGCGCCGGGGCTATAACCCCGAGGCGGTCAGCCGGATGCTGGCGGAAACCACAGAGCTTGCCCTGACTGTCGGCCTCCACCTTGACTATCCGGCGACCAAGCACAGGAATACGGCCAAGGCCCATGGCCTTATCCACTACGCCGCCTCCAAATCCAAACAGCCGGAGATGATAGAGGCCCTGATGCAAGCCTATTTTGTCCACGGGCGCGAGATTGGCAAGGACGAAGCCCTCGCGGACCTCGCCGCCGAAAGTGGCCTGGACCGCGCCGAGGCCCTCAAGGCCCCAAAGGCAGACAGCTTCCTCCCCGCGGTGCGGGCCGACGAGGACCGGGCTCGGGCATATGGTATCAACGGGGTTCCCTATTATGTGATCGACGGAAAGCTAGGCCTATCCGGAGCCCAGGCCCCGGAAACCTTTACCAAGATCCTTGCCGAGATAGCCGCCGAAAGGCGAAAAGCCGCCCATCCATAAAGGCACACCGGATTCGATTCCCCTTGGGGAAGTCTAAAGAAAAACCGCCGGTATTAGCCGATTAGGGGTTAGTCCCGGTTTTGGGGAATCGCCTTCCGCTCGCCTGCTTCCTGCAGGCTCGCTCCAGGTCCGTCTCCGCGGCTCAAGGCGCATCCGTGCGCCTT
>JAKPBN010000098.1 GCA_029778945.1 Spirochaetota bacterium | reverse complement strand
CCGCAAGCTTCCGGGCCCTCCTCTATTCCGCCGACCTCTCGGTGGCCCGGGAGGAGCCGGGCTTCCTCTTTGACGATCCCCGCATCGGCGAGGGGGGAAGGGTCGAGCTCAGCCCGGATAGCCCCCTCCTCGGGGCCTTCTACGGGGAGGACCTGGAGTCCCTCCGCCTCGAGCCTCCCACAAGCCTCGTGAGCGCCTCCTTTGCGGGCCGAACGGTCAGCATAAGGCAGGAAGGGGAGGGCCTCAGCCCTCCGACGGTCCTCGTGGGCCGGACCAAGGCCGGCCATGAATTCCGCAGCCAGGCCCTCGTCTTTGCCCTCGACAGCCTGGCCCCGGCGCTCAGCATCGATCCCCTCGCCGGGGGCGACTGGCAGGCTTCGGCCTTTGTCCTCAGGGGCAAAATCTCCGACTCCAGCGGCCTAGCTTCGGCCACCTGGTCCCTCCAGCCCGGCGGGGAGGCCACGGCCCTTGCCCTCGGCCCGGACGGAGCCTTTAGCCTAAGCCTAGGGGCCCAAAACCTCCCCCAGGGAGGAGTCCTCGTCGAGATCGAGGCCCGGGACAAGGCCGGCAGGACGGCCAGGGCCTGGAAGAGCCTCGGCTTTGACTCAAGCCCGCCTGTAGTCAGCTTCCTCAGCCCCGAGCCCGGCTCGACGGTCTCCGGCCCCGAGGACGTGGCGGCCCTCATCGAGGACACCTCGGGTCTGGCCTCGGTGGAATTCTCCCCCGATGGCCTTGCCTTCACGCCCATCGAGACGAGGGGCGGGGCCTTTATCCACCGGGCCGATTTGTCCGCCAATCCCAAGGCCGTCTATCGCGTCACCGACAAGGCCGGCAACAGGGCCCTCGTCCGCCCCGAGCTGAGCCTGGCCGCGCGAAAGCTCCCCGGCCTGTCGGCTAGCCTCGCCGTGGATATCCTGGAAGGTGAATCCAGGCTCGAGCTGGCAGGCAGCTCCGGGCCTAGGCCCCTAAAAGTCCTCCTCCCGGCCCTGGCCGAGTCCAGCCTTCCCGAGGCCCTGGACTCCCCCCGCTTCGCCTCTCGCCTCCTCGTCGCGGGCAAGCTTGACCTCAGGGGCAAGGCCTACTCTCCCAAGGCCCTCAAGGCGGCCTCCCTTAGCCTCGACGGCGGCGCGAGCTGGACCAGCCTCTTTCTAGCCAAGGATACCAAGGCCCAGGGCCTTGAGATCCCCCTCGCCCTCTCGGTCGACACGGCCAAGCAAAAGGATGGGGACGCCTCTTGGCTTATCAGGCTCGAGGATGCCGAGGGGGCCCCAAGCCTTGTTCCTCTCCAGGTAAGGGTAGACAACAGCAAGCCGGGCATCGGCATTCTTCCTGGGCCGGCAAGCCTTACAGGACCCCGGCCCATGGTCGCGCGGATCGAGGATGCCTCTGGCTTAGCCAGCGCAAGCCTGGCCCTTGGTGGCAAGAAGACGGCCCTCCTGGTTGAGGAGGGAGGCTCCTGGTACGCCTTCTGGGCCGAGGGCCCCCAGGCCGCCGGCCCAGGCCCGGCCAAGGCCTCGAGCCTAACCCTGGCCGTCGAGGCCAAGGACTCCGCGGGCAATGCCGCGACGAGCTCGGCTAACGTGGCCTGGAACCCCGGCCTTGGCCTGCCTCAGATAAAAATGGACCTCAGCGAGGCCAAGGCCAAGGCCATGGGCATCGAGGATCGCATAATCTGTACCGCGACGGGAGAGGGCGGACCGGCTAGCCTTTCCGCCTCCCTCGATGGGGCCGAGCCCAGTATCGCGCCCACAGGCGGCCTAGGCCTCTCCCTCTCGGGCCTCAAGCCTGGGAAGCACAGCTTGGTCCTCGAAGCCAAGGACGGCCTGGGCAGGACGGCGGTCCTCAAGCGGGATTTTGTCCTCGCCGGTCCGGCCCCGCGCCTCGAGGCTCCGGCCCTGGGAACCGCGACAGCCCCCGAGGCCTGGACACCGGGTCTCGAGCTCGAGCTGGGCCAGGGGACTGTCTTCTCAGGCGCAGTCCTCGCCCCCAATGGCCTTGCCTCCCTTGAATACTGGATCAACGGCTCGGCCTACCAGAAAGCCAGCCTGGGCAAGGCCCAGGGCAACGCTGGCTCCCAGGCCTATTCCTGCCCCCTCCCCGCGGGGCTTCCCCGGGAAAGACTTGTCATCGAGCTCAAGGCCAAGGACCTCCTCGGCCTCGAGACCCTGGCCCGCTACGACCTTCACAACATCCTCAGGGCCCAGGCTGGCTCTCCTCCGGCGGACACCGCCCCGGCCCTGCGCTTCTGGGATTCCGCCCTCGGCCTTGGTGGCCCCGGGGGCGGCGAGGACCCCCACATAAGTCTTGCCCCAGGCCAGGCCCTCGAGGGCTGGTGGAACGGCAGGCCCCTGAAGTCCCTTAGCCTTGTCGCCCCCGCGGCGGCCCTGGCGGCGGCCCTGGCTCCAAGCTTCGAGGGAGGCCTCCTCAGGCTCGAGGCCAAGGCCGAGCTCACGACCGACGCCAGCCTGAGACTCAGGGCCGTCACGGTTGACGGGGACAGCTTTGAGTGGGGTCCCTTTTCCCTGGCTATCGACTCAGGCCCCCCGGCCCTGAGGGTCGAGTCCCCGGCCAAGGACAGCTGGCAAAAGGCCAGTCTCCGGGTCTCAGGCCAGGCCGAGGACCCCAACGGCGTTTCCGCGGTGGAGGTGTCCGTGAACGGCGGACCCTTCACCGGCCTTGGGGCTTCCGCGGCCCCGGGGACCTTTGACGCCCCTCTTTCCCTGGAAGGCCTTTCCGACGGGCCCGTGAGCCTCGATTTCCGGACCCGGGACGGGGCCGGCAGGGAAAGCCACGTTGTGCGCTACCTAACCAAGGACTCCGTGGCCCCCCTCCTCACCCAGGTGCTTCCGGGTCCTGAGGAGGCGGTGAACGGCACCACGACCTTTATCGGCCTTGCCGCCGACGGCGGCAGGCTCGAGTCCCTAGGCTTTGTCCCGGCCGGGGAGGCCATAGCTCCCGGACCGGTCTTTGCCTACACCCTCGACCTGGCCAAGCTCTCCATGCCCCTCCCGGAGGGAAGCGGCTTCCAGGCCCGGGATAAGGCGGGCAATGTCAGTCTCCTCCAGCCCCAGCTCCGGGTCGATGACTCCAAGGACAGGCCGGTGATCGACATCCAGTCCCCGACCGAGCTGGAGGTCCTGCGCTCGGACTTTGTGGTTTCCGGGGCCGTCTACGACGACGACGGGGTCGCCTCCCTCCAGTACCGGATCGACGGCGGGGCCTGGGCCACGGTGGAGGCCAAGGGCTCGAGCTTTAGCCTCCCCCAGGCCCTGGCCGACCGGGGAGAGAACGAGCACCTCATCGAGGC
>JAKPBN010000125.1 GCA_029778945.1 Spirochaetota bacterium | reverse complement strand
CTGTCCCCGGTCTTGACCACCTGGAAATTCCAGTCCTCGTGGTAGAGGCCCTTAAGGGACTGGACCCCCTTGGCGGTGCAATAGACCGGCAGGCCCGGACGGCGGCGGAGGAGCTCCGGGAGGGAGCCCGAGTGGTCGACCTCGCCGTGGTTGGCCACGACAAAGTCCAGCTTGGCCAGGATACCCTCGGCCTCGAGGTTGTCCACGAATTCCTTGGCAAAGGGTGCCCAGACCCCGTCGATGAGGACGGTCTTGGCCTCCTGGACCACATAGGCGTTGTAGCTCGAGCCCCGGTGGGTCGAGTATTCGCTGCCGTGGAATTTCTTGAGCTCCCAGTCTATCTTGCCGACCCAGTCGACATTTCCCTTGATCTTGCGTCTCATGCTGGCCTCCTTGGTCTACGGCTTCTAGTATCGCGCATTTTGCCCGATCTTGCCGTAACGTTGGTTACGGCCCTAGGCTCTTTTAATGTCCCGGACCACGAGCTCGTCATAGCCCGTCTCCTCGTCCGCGGCGGAGCCAAAGGCCAGGCCCTCGAGCTCGAGGAGGACGATCTCCGCCGTGGTGTTCACGAGGCAGCCCGGTACAAGGTGGCCCCCCAGGGTCGAGAGGTCCCGGCGGCTAAAGGAGACGTGGAGATGGGTCCTTGCCTCGGAGACCGTGCCCGTGAGGGAGACGATCTCGAGGTCCTCCTCGAGGGTCCTTATGTCCACCCCCCCGGCGTCCCTCAGCCTCGCCCGGCTGACACAGCCCACCCCGGAGAGGATGGTGGCCGCCTCGATGCCCCTGGCCGTGGCAAAGGCCTCGATCTCCAGGAGGAGGTCCTGGCCGCGGTGGAGGCGAAAGGCATGGGTCTTCATGTCAGGATGATAGGGTCTGAGGGCCTGCCAGACAAGGGGATGAGGCCATGCCTGCCAGCCTTGGCCTGGCCCAGGCAAGGAAGTCCCGCCAGGTCTCGCAGTAGCGGTTGAGGCCGAGCCCGCCGCCCAGGGCCAGCTCCCTGTCCCTTCGGCACCCCCCCCGGCAGAGCCCGTAGACCCCGCAGGTCCTGCATCGGGCCTCGCCCTCCTCCGAGAGGGCCGCAAAGCGCCGGGCCGTGGCCGAGGCCAGCATAGGCCCAAGCCCGTCCTCGAGGACATTGCCCAGGCGCCATTCCTCCAGGGTATAGAAATCGCAGGGATAGACAGCCCCATCGGCATCGACGGTGATGTAAGCGCTGCAGCGCCCAGCCATGCCGCAGCTCGCCGGGGCCGAGCCCATGGCCATGGCTAGGAGATCGTCGAAGTAGCGGACGCTCACCCGCCTTCCCTCGTCCAGGTCATGGCGCCAGGCCTCAAAGCTGTACTTGAGAAAGGAGGCCAGGGCTCCGGGGCTGGGTGCGCCGGCAGAGCCCGGCCTCCCTGCTCCAAAGGGCTCGAGGCAGGGTATGTACTGGATCCAGTCCAGGCCCTTGCGGCGGAAAAAATCCCAGACGAGCAAGGGATTGTCGGCGATGCCGGAATCCACGACGCAGAGGACGTTGAAATCGGCCTTGGCCTCCTTGAGCCTTCTGGCGGAATCCATCACCAGTC
Source organism: Spirochaetota bacterium (assembly GCA_029778945.1). Classification (GTDB taxonomy): domain Bacteria; phylum Spirochaetota; class Spirochaetia; order Treponematales; family Rectinemataceae; genus JANYKC01. Next base: position 7,236 of record JAKPBN010000125.1, on the reverse strand, counting down.
CGTGGCTTCCCGACCCGTCGGGGAATTGCCTGTTCTTGTCATGGAGGATCCTGGGGCCGTCGATGGAAAGGCCTGTGAGAAAGCCCTCCTGGGCCAGGAAACGCGCCCAGGCATCGTCGATGAGGACGCCATTGGTCTGGAGCATGAAGCCCAGCTCCAGCCCCGGGGGCCTGCGGCTCCTGGCGAGGGCCACAAAGTCCTGATAGAAGCCCAGGCCGGCCAGGCAGGGCTCCCCGCCCTGGAAGACGAAGGTGCAGGCCCCTTCCGCATAGGCGAAGGCCCGGGACAGGAGGGCGTCGACGAGGCTTGCGTCCATCACCCCGGCCTGGGCCGTACCCCGGCGGGAGAATAGGTCCAGCCCAAAGCAGTAGCCGCAGGCCAGGTTGCAGAGACCGGAAACTGGCTTCACGAGAAGCGTGAGAGGCGGCATGGACCTTCCTTCAGCGGCCGAGTCGGGCCTTGAGCCTCCGGAGGCCATTCCAGAAAAAATAGCGGAACTGGTAGGAATTGAACTCAGGGAACCTCCACCTGAGCCTCAGGTCCTGGTTCATCCCCGCCGTCTTGCGGATAACGCGCCGGGAGATCCAGTTCTTCCGGTAATAGCTGTTGTATTCGAAGCGATCCCCGATGGCCTCCATCCTCACCAGCATGGCCGCGTTGAGGGAATCGGCCACCTCGCGATATTCCGGAAGGCCCGCGAGGTTCCGCAGCTGGAGGGGATCCTCCTGGTTGTCGAAGAGGAGCTCGGCCCCGCCATCCTTGTAGACCGCGTAGGTATGGCGCTTCGTGCGCCAGGCCCGCCATTCATTGCCGTCGCCAAACACGGCCGTGGGCCCCGTGCCCATCATCAGGGACCCCTCCTCCCGGTCTTCCCCCCCGAGGAGGGCGGGGGAAAGGTCATGGCCCTCCACGGCCTCGGGTATGGGCAGGTCCATCAGGGAAAGAAGTGTGGGCATGATGTCTACAGAGTTGAGGCAGACCTCGCTCCGGCCCCCCGCGGCGAGCCGGCCCTTCCACCTCATGAGGAAGGGGACCCTGACCGCCTCCTCGTAGAAGATGTTCTTGGCCCTGCGGCCATGGGAGCCGAACATCTCCCCATGGTCGGAGGTAAAGACCAGGATGGTGTCGTCCTCCAGGCCCAGGTCATGGATGGCCTTTACGAGCCTGCCCACATTGTCGTCCAGGCTGGCCACCATGGCGTAGTAGACCCGCATCCATTCGGGCAGGTCCATCCTTTCGGCGGGGCTCAGGGTCGCCCACTTGTCAGCCATGGGATCGTTCTCCGGCAGGTAGTTTCCCGGCAAGGGAAAATCCATATCCTTGAAACGGTCCAGGCATTCCGGGGGAACGTTGTCCTTAGTCCAGGGATCGTGGGGGACCCCGAGGGAGAGGAAGAGGGCGAAGGGCTTGCCCTTGCCGGAGAGGACGCCCAGGCGCTCGATGGCCAGGTCCGTCTGCTCGTCGGGCTCGTACTTGCGGCAGTAGCGCTTTTCCGGGCTGTCGAGGTGGTAATAGGCCTTCTTTCCGTAATACTCGTGATGAAAGTTGTAGGCCGCGAAAAAGCCGTCAAAGCCCAGCCGGTCCGGCCCGGGAGGGATAAAGGAGTTGGCGGGGTTGTAGTGGTCGCCCAGGCGATTGGCGTACATATGCCATTTCCCGATGTACTCGGCCTCGTAGCCTGAGTCCCCAAGGACATGGGCGAAGCAGCGATGCCCGGGATTCAGGCGGATCTCGTTGATGACCATGCCGGTGCTGGTGGTGTACTTGCCCGTCAAGAGGGAGGCGCGATAGGGGGCGCAGACCGGATGGCCCGAGACCGCGTTGGGAAGGTCGAGGCTTTCTGAGCGGAGGGCGTCGATGTTGGGGGTCCGCGCCCTTTCATCCCCGGCGTAGCCAAGGCTCTGTAGCCTGAGCTGGTCCGCGAACACATAGACCAGGTTAGGCCTTGCCCCTCCCTTGCCCTTTCCGGCCATCACCTTCGCCCCTGGTTCGCGGCCCTCAGCCTGGCCAGGTCGACCTTGGGCTTCCGGTCGAAGCTGAAGAGGCCGTTGACCTCTGCTCCCACGTCGCAGAGCTGGGTGTAGCAATAGCCGCAAAATATGCCCGAGTCGACGATGTCCTTCGTATACTCCTCGATGCTCTCTATGACGGCGCTCTTGTTGTCCGTATGGTACCAGCCAAAGCCGCCATACTCGCTGAGAAAGAGGGGCAGGCTGTCATCGTCTTCGCCCTTTTCCAGGAAGAGGGAGCGGGTGGTGGTGGGCACCTGGTCCTTGAAGTTGAAGTCGAGGACGGCCTTGAGGGAAAAGCCATAGAGCAGCCGCGCGTCCTTGGCCTTGATGCCGGCATAGACCTCCCGGGCCAGGGCAGCCGACTTCAGGTAATGGTGGAAATCGGCTATGTCGGTCTTGAAGTGCTCCCAGCCCGAATTCTCTATGACCGGCCTCGTCGGATCGAGGAACTTGGCTAGATCGTACATCGCGAGCATAAAGCGCCTGGTGCCTGAGCTCTTGCGGTACATGCCCCAGGTGCCCCAGGTCTCGTTGAAGAGCATCCGCATGACGCAGGAGGGGTGGACGGAGTCCCGGGCGACCAGCTCGCGCAGCTCGCCCTCGTAGGCCCGGAAGGCCTTGCGGGAAGGCAGGTAGAAGGAGGGCATCTCGAAGCTCGTGTAGAGGCCCAGGCGGTCGCAGAGGTAGTGGAAATAGGGGCTCTCCACCTTCTCGTGGATGCGGGCGCCATTGAAGCCCATGGCCTTGATGGCGGCAATGTCCTCCTCGAGCTGCCTATAGCTCCTAGGCGCATAGACACCGCCCGGATAATAGCCCTGGTCGAGGACCATGCGCAGGTAGACCTTTTCCCCGTTGATCCTAAAGCCTTCCCGGTCGACCTTGACGTCCCGGAGGCCAAAATAGCTCTCCACGCTGTCGAGCTCGGCCCCATCCTGGCTAAGGTGAAGACCCAGGGCGTGGAGCTTCGGGTCGGCTTCCGACCAGAGGGCGGAGTCGAAGTCGTCGAAGCCGAAGCTCACCGTGAGGGCGCCGCCAGGGCCCGCCGGACTATTGGCGCCGGCCTGGGCCGAAACGAAGGTCCTGCGGCCACCACTGGGAGAGAGGACCTCGACGGAGAGCCCGAGGCCCTCGGCGGAGCCGGGGGATGGGACAGCCCGAACCTCGACGCGCCGGGCCGCGAAGTCCACCCTGGTCTCGGCCCTCTCAAGATAGCGCCGGCCCGTCTCCTCGATCCAGATCGGCTGCCACAGGCCCGAGATCCCCTCGTACCAGACAAAAAAGGCCTTCCTTAAGGGGGTCTGCTTGCCCCTGGCCTGAAAGGGGCTGTGGGAGTCCCTGACGACAAGCTCGAGGCTGTTCTCGCCCGCCGCCAGGGCCGCGCTGATGTCGAAGGAGAAAGAGGCGTAGCCGCCTGTGTGGCGGCCAACTTCCCTGCCGTTGACCCTCACCAGGGTCTCGTAGTCGCAGGCGCCCACGCGGAGGAGGTAGGACCTGTCGGCCCTATAGGACGGCAGGCTGAAGGTCCTGCGATAGATGAAGGTGCCCGAGTCCCGGAAATCCACCCCGGAAGCCTCGCTCCCGATGGGAAAAGGGACGGTGATGTCCTTTACCCTCCCCCGGTGCTCGAGCTTCCAGACCCCGTCAAGGCTCGTCCAGGATTTCCTGGCCCAAGCGGGGTCTGGATGGGCGGAATAGATGAGGTCATCCACATGGAAACCATAGGCTGTGTTGTCGGTCATCGCTGCATTATCCTTTGATGCCAGTCATTGAGATGCCCTGGACGATGTTCTTCCTGAAGAACAGGAACATGACCACCTGGGGGAGGGACGCGATCACTCCCCCAGCCATTATAAGCGCATATTCCGTCCCGTTGGTGCCCTGGAAATTCGCTATGCCCACGGTGACCGTGTATTTGGCCGAGCTGGAGACCGCGACGAGGGGCCAGAGGAAATCGTTCCAGGAGTTGACGAAGGAGAGGATGGCCACCGCGAAGAGGGCCGACTTTCCCAGGGGGAGGATGATGGACCTGAAGATCCTGAAGCGGCTGGCGCCGTCCATGTAGGCCGCCTCCTCAAGCGCGACGGGGATGCCATTGAAGAACTGCGTGAGAATGAAGACCCCGAGGGGAAGGGCCAGGCGGGGAATTATGACGGCCGCAAGGGTATTGAGGATCCCCAGCTTGTTCAGCTCCAGGTAGAGCTGGATGATCATGGCCTCGAAGGGGACCATCAGGCCTGAAAGGACGACGAGGAAGAGGAGCCTGCGCCCGCGGAACTGCATGCGGGAAAGGACGTAGGCCATCGTGGAGTCCAGGACTAGGGTGAGGACCGTCGTGACCGTAGCCACTATGACCGAGTTGAGGAGCCACTGCTTGATCTGGGTCCCCATGAAGGCCTTGACGTAGTTCACCAGGGTCGGGGCGACGGAGAACAAGGTCAGGCGGTCGGTCATGACGTCCCGCTCGGCCTTCAGCGAGGTCACGACGAGCCAGACGATGGGCAGGAGCCAGAGCAGTATCGCGGCCGCGAGGAATATCTTTCCAATTGTCTTTTTCATGCCCGCTCGTCCCTGTTGGCGAGGAATTGGACCGCCGAAATGACAAGGATCACTACGAAAAGGAGCATGGACATCGCCGAGGCGTAGCCCATGCGGAAATAGCTGAAGGCCGTGTCATAGACATACTGGACGAGGACCTTGGTCGATCCGTAGGGTCCGCCTCCCGTCATGACATAGGCCTGGCCGAAGACCTTGAAGGAGGCGATGATCTGGAGGATCACGACCAGGATGGTCGTGTCCTTGAGGAGGGGGATCGTGATCCTGGTCAGGACCGTGAACCTGCTCGCCCCGTCGAGTATGGCCGACTCGTAGATCTCGTCCGGGATCTGCTTCATGCCCGCCGAGAAGAGGATCATGTTGAAGCCGGCCGTCCACCAGACCGTGGCCATGGTTATGGAGAGCATCGCGTATTTGGGGTCGGTCAGCCAGCCTAGGGGCTGGAGGCCCAGGGCTTGGAGGGTCTGGTTGACCAGGCCAAAGTTTTTCTGGAGGAGCCATGCCCAAAGCGTGCCCACTACGGCGCTCGAGAGCATGTAGGGCAGGAAGAAGGCCGTCTCGGCGAGCTTGCCTAGCCTGCTTGGGCGGACCGTGACCAGGGCCATCACGAAGCCGATCACGACGAGGGTCGGGGTGGAGAGGAGGACGAACTCGAGGGTATGGGAGAAGGAGGAGCGGAATTTCTCGTCCCCAAAGGCCTCGGCGTAGTTCTTGAGCCCGATGAAGACCTTGGACGAGAGGATGTTCCAGTCGAAGAGGCTCAGGTAGATGCCGTAGAGGATCGGAAAGACGAGAAAGACGGCATACACGAGCAGATACGGCGCGGAGAAGAGCGCGACATCCCGCTTGGTATGGCTTTGTATCAGCATAGGTTCCCCTTAGGACAGGAAGGCGCGAGGCCCTGGCCGCCTGGGTGGCCGCCACGGGTCTCGCGTCATCGGACGAGGAGGGCTACTTCTTCAGGATGGCGTTGACCTTGGCCTCCATCGTGGAGAGGGCGGTCTTGGCGTCGCGATTGAGGGCGATGGATTCCTCGAGGCAATCGGACATCGTGTCATAGATCTCCTGCCACTTGGCCGTGGCCGGGACGGAGAAGGTGTTCTGGGCGGCGTCGGCGTACTCGGAGCGGTGGGGCAGGTTCTTGAACTCGGCCTTGGCGTAGACCGTCGTCCTGGTCGGGATATGCCCGGCCTTGGCCCACATCTCGCCATGGGAGGTCATCCAGTCGATGAACTTGATCGCGGCCAGGGCCTTGGCGGGATCCTGGCTCTTCTGGGCGGGCACGGCGAAGGTATGGGACCCGCACCATCCGGCGTTCTTCCCGAGAAGGGCAGGGAACTGGACCACGCCGAAGTTGAGCCCGGCCTGCTCGGAGAGGGTGCCCACCATCCAGACGCCGTTGAAATGGAAGGCGGCCTTGCCGAGCTTGAAGCTCGCGCAGGAGGAGTCGTAGTCGAGGCCCTTGGGCATGACCTTGTCCTTGTTCATCATGTCGGAGAGGGCCTGGTAGGCCTTGGCCCCCGCCGCGTTGTTGAAGTTGGCCTTGGCGTTGGCGTCGTCCAGGAAGGCGTAGCCCTGCTCCTTGAGGAGGGAGAGGTACATGCGCGACAAGGTATAGGCCTTGTAGGTCGCGGTGGTGTTGTCGGCCGCGATGCCGGTGGCGCCGGTCTTGGACTGGACGGCCTTGGCCGCGGCCAGGAGCTCGGCCAGGGTCTCCGGCACCTTCGTGACGCCGGCCTTGGCCAGGAGATCCTTGTTGTAGTACATGACGATGGGGTGGACGTCCATCGGGATGGCGTAGAGCTTGCCGTCGAAGCGGCAGCCCGCGAGGGGAGCGGCCTGGAAGCTCGAGAGATCCATGCCCGCCTGCTTGACGTAGTCGTCCAGGGCGAGGAAGGCCCCGTTGGGCACGTAGTTCACCAGCTGGTGCTGATGGGAGACGATCACGTCGGGCGCGTTCTTGGCCGCGAGGGCGGCGGTGAGCTTGGTGTAGTAGCTCGTGAACTTGACCGTGTCGGTCTTGGCGACAATCCCGGTCTGGGACTCGTTGAAGGCCTTCACCATGGCGTCAAAGTATTCTCCGTCGCCCCCGGTGAACAGGGACCAGAACGTGATCTCCACGGGCTTGGCCTGGGCCATGGCGCCCGTGGCCAGGAGCAGCGCGGCCATGGCCGCGAACAGGGTTCTCTTCATGCGATGCCTCCTTGAGATGCGCCCCGCAGGGCTACTGGAACAAAGTCGTCTCGCGAAGCATGATGCGGGACTCGAGCATCCGGCCCTTGTAGGCCAGGTCGGAGTCCAGCATGTGCTCGCGCAGATCCATGAAGGCGGTCCGCCCCAGGACCTGCTTCGGTATCATCACCGAGCTCAGGCTGAGGTGGAGAAAGCGGGAATAGTCCAGGTCGTCGAAGCCCATGACCTCGACATCCCGGGGCACGCGGAGGCCAGCTTCCTTGAGCGCGCGCAGGGCCCCTATGGCCACGAGGTCGTTGAAGGCCACGATGGCGGTGAAATGGACCTCCCGGCGGACGAGGTCCTGGATGGCCCGGTGTCCGTCCTCGGCATGGCCCGCCGTCTCCACGATGAGGTCTTCCTGTATGGGAAGGCCCGCGGCCGCCAGGGCGTCCCGGTAGCCCCCGAGACGGTCGAAGGTCGAGCTGACAAAGGAGGG
>JAKPBN010000112.1 GCA_029778945.1 Spirochaetota bacterium | reverse complement strand
GACCTTTGCCCGCTCCATGGGCCTTAAGCCCGAGTCCGTCGCCGCCCTGGCCCTGGAGGCGGAGGCCCCGGTCGACCTGGGGAGCCGCTGCACGGTCTTTATGAACTCCCGGGTCAAGCAGGCCCAGAAGGAAGGGGCTAGCCCCGCGGACATCGCCGCTGGCCTCGCCTACTCGGTGGTGAAGAACGCCCTCCAGAAAGTTATACGAATCCGGGATCCCCGGGACCTGGGCAAGTCCATCGTGGTCCAGGGCGGGACCTTCGCGAGCGAGGCGGTCTTGAGGGCCTTCGAGCTCCTGACCGGGCGGGAGGCCACCAGGCCCGTGGAAACCGGGCTGATGGGGGCCTGGGGAGCCGCGCTGATCGCCCAGGCCCGGATGGCGGAAGACAGCCGGCGGGACAAGGCCCCGGGCCTGGCCGGCCCCGCGGGCCTGGCCGGCCCGGCAGAGCTCGAGGGCTTTGCCACCCATGGCGAGTCCAGCCGCTGCGCGGGCTGCGGCAACGCCTGCCTTCTCACCATCACCCGCTTTGCGGGCGGGCCTGGGGGCCAGGCGAGGGAAGCCCACCTTTCGGGCAACCGCTGCGAGCGCGGGGCCGCCATCTTTGAGCTCGCCGAGGCCGAGAGGGAGGCCAAGGCCAATCCGGCCAGGGAAGACCAGGCTCCCCGAAGGGCTAAAAGGGCAGGCCCGCCCGACCTCTTTGCCTGGAAGTACGAGCGGCTGTTCCGCTACCGGGCCGCGGATCCTTCCTCGGCCCCCCGAGGGCCCCTAGGCATGCCCCGGGTCCTCAACCTCTACGAGAACTGGCCCTTCTGGTTTACCCTCCTCTCGGGCCTGGGCTTCGCGCCCGAGCTTTCTCCCCGGTCCACCAAGGCCATCTACGAGCTGGGGATGGAGTCCATCCCCTCGGAGTCGGCCTGCTATCCGGCCAAGCTCGTCCATGGCCACATCACGGCCCTCATCAAGAAGGGCCTGCCCCTCATCTTCTATCCCTGCGTGCCCGTCGAGGAGGCATTTGTCGAGGGTGGCGACAATCGCTTCAATTGCCCCATCGTCACCTCCTATCCCGCAGTGATCCTCAACAATGTCGAGGGCATCCGGGAGGGCGAGGTCGCCTATCTCAATCCCTTCCTGCCCGTAGCCGACGATCCGGCCCTGGTCCTCCGCCTCGTGGAGGTCTTCGCTCCCTGGAAGGTGGCCCGGGCCGAGGCCGCCCGGGCGGTGAGGGCGGCCCGGGCCGAGATCGAGGCCTTCCGGGCCGAGCTCAGGGCCGAGGGCGAGAGGGCCCTCTCCTGGGTCGAGGCCGGCTCGGAGGATGGGCGGCACGGCCTCGTCCTCGCGGGCAGGCCCTACCACATCGATCCGGAGATCCACCATGGCCTGCCGGGCCTGGCCAGCTCCCTGGGCATGGCCGTGATCACCGAGGACGCCATTGCCCACCTGGGGACCGTGGATCGCCCACTGCGGGTAGTCGACCAGTGGTCCTACCATTCCCGCCTCTATGCCGCCGCGAGCTTTGTGTCCCGGCGGGACGACCTCGACCTCGTGCAGCTCATCTCCTTTGGCTGCGGCCTCGACGCGGTCACGAGCGACCAGGTCGCGGAAATCCTCAAGCGGGGCGGCAAGGTCTACTCCTCCGTCAAGATAGACGAGCACGCCAACCTGGGCGCGGCCCGGATCAGGCTCAGGTCCCTGGCCGCGGCCATCGAGGAGCGAAGGGCCTCAGGCCGCCGGGTCCACGCCCCCAGTCCCCGGGCCCCGAGGCCGGCCTTCACTGAGGACATGAGGAAGCGTTATACGATCCTGGCACCCCAGATGGCCCCCATCCACTTCAAGGTGATCGAGGCCGCCTTTGGCGCCTCGGGCTACCGCCTCGAGATCCTGGAGAAGGCCGGGCCCGGGGCCGTGGACGAGGGCCTGCGCTCGGTCCACAACGACGCCTGCTTTCCCTCGATCCTGGTGGTGGGCCAGCTCCTCGAGGCCCTGGGCTCGGGGCGCTACGACCTCTCCTCCACGGCCGTCCTGATCACCCAGACCGGGGGCGGCTGCAGGGCCACCAATTACATCGGCTTTATCCGCAAGGCCCTGGCCGACCAGGGCCTGGGCCAGGTGCCCGTCATCTCCCTCTCGGCCACGGGGCTCGAGAGGAACCCCGGCTTCAGGCTGGGCCCGGGCCTCCTCTGGCGGGGCCTCCTCTCCTGCGTGGCCGGGGACCTCATCATGCGCCTCCTCTACCGCACCCGGCCCTATGAGGCCAGCCCCGGGGCGGCGGACGCCCTGGCCGCACAGTGGATCGAGAGGGCCAGGGTCCTGGTCGCCTCCCCGGGCGTCGGGGCCTACCGGGCCTTCTGCCGGGACCTCGTCGCCGCCTTTGATGCCCTCCCCCTGGACGGCCAGGCCCGCAAGCCCAGGATAGGCGTCGTGGGGGAGATCCTCGTCAAGTTCCACCCCGACGCCAACGGGGACGTGGTGGGCGGCATCGAGGCCGAGGGAGGCGAGGCCGTCGTCCCCGACCTCTACGGCTTCCTCCTCTACTCGGCCTACAACGGGATCTTCCGGCACCGCGCGCTGGGGGCCAGCCTCAAGGCCGCCCTCCTCGCCCGCCTCGCGATAGGCGCCCTCGAGCTGGTCAGGTCCCCGGCCTCCCGGGCCCTGGAGAGGAGCAGCCGCTTTGAAGCCCCTCCGGGCATCCATGCCTGGGCTGAAAGCGTCGACGGCATTGTCCAGCTGGGCAACGCCACCGGCGAGGGCTGGT
>JAKPBN010000108.1 GCA_029778945.1 Spirochaetota bacterium | reverse complement strand
GGCCAGGCCTGCCCTGGGGGGCTTTACCTCGGCCCTGTCCGACCAGGCCCTGGCCAAGGCCGGCCGACACATCCAGGCCAGCCTCGGCCTTGCCCTAGGCCGGGCCCCCGAAGGCCTGCCCAGGTTTAGGATCTTTGGCTGCGCGGGGGAAGTCCTGTGATAGACCTCCATAGCCATTCCACCGCCAGCGACGGCAGCCTGAGCCCCGCCGAGCTTGTGGCCATGGCCCGGCAAAGGGGCCTGTGCGCCCTGGCCCTGACCGATCACGATACTGTCGCTGGCTTGCCTGAGGCCGAGGCTGCGGCGGCGGCCACTGAGGCCCTCCCGGATGGGAGCCGGCTCCGCCTTATCAGGGGTGTCGAGATCGAGATAGCCTTTGAGCCCGGGGAATTCCACCTTTTGGGTCTGGACCTGGGCCCCTTGGACAGCCCCGGGGGAAGGGATCTCCTGGATGCCCTCAAGCGCCTGGGTTCGGCCCGGGCCGCCCGCAACAGAAGGATTATGCAAAAGGTGATGGATGCCGGGGTGCCCACGACAATGGCCGAGCTCGAGGAGGTCGCCGGCGGCTCAAGGCCCGGCCGCCCCCACATCGCCTCCCTCCTGGTCAAGCACAAGGCCGCCAAAAACCGCCAGGATGCCTTTTCCCGCTTTCTGGCCAAGGGGCGGCCGTATTATGAGCCCAAGGACTGCCTGGACCTCGAGGAGGCCCTGGCCCTCGTCCAGGCCGCGGGGGGCCTGGCCATTGTGGCCCACCCCCTCTCCCTCTTCGCGTCCTGGACCCGGCTGACCGGGCTTTTTGACGAATGGAAGGCCCTGGGTATCGACGGGATCGAGGCCTACCATCCGGTGGCCAAGCTGGGCCAATGCCGCCGCCTCGAGGCCCTGGGCCGGGAGAGGGGCTTTAGGATCACCGCCGGGAGCGATTACCACGGCCAGGCTCGGCCAGAAAGGCGCCTGGGCCGGACGGCGGGGGATCTCAACATCGAGGATAGCTTCCTGGAAGCCCTCGTTCGTTAGCCTCTCTATAATGCTTCGTTTTGTCTCAAATCTCTAAAATATTCAAATTACTCTTGTCAAAGACCCCTAGGCGGAGCGACATTTTACTAACCTCCTCCATCGAGGAGGGGGTAAAGCGATCCTGCCGCCCGGGGGCGGCTCGAGGAGCCTAAGGGGATGTCCGAAAAACTGGCTGGAAAAGTAGTGGTTGTCCCGGGCGGAACCAGGGGGCTGGGCTTTGCCATAGCCAGCCTCTTTGCCGCCGAGGGTGCCCGGATAGTCCTGGCCTCCCGGAGCAAGAGTTCCGTGGCCCAGGCCGTGGAGGCCCTGCGGGCCGAGGGCGCCATGGCCTCGGGGATAGTCTGCGATGTCACCGACCTGGCCAAGGTCGAGGCCCTCTCGGCTTTTGCCCTCCGGGCCTTTGGCAGGATAGACCTCTGGGTCAACGCGGCGAGCATCTCCGCCCCCCTCGGTCCCTCGGCCCACCTGGAGTCCTCCCGGTTTACCGCCGTCCTCCAGACCAATATCCTGGGCACCTACAATGGGAGCATCGTGGCCCTCCGGCACATGGCCAAGGAAGGCCGGGGCAAGATCATCAATCTCCTGGGCTGCGGGGATCCCGAGGGCTTTGGGCCCCACAATGCCGCGACCTCCAGCAAGGCCTGGATACGGAAATTCACCAAGAGCCTGGCCTCGGAATACCGTGCCAGCGGGGTGGGCATATTTGCCCTGGACCCGGGCCTTGTGATCGAGGACCGGGGCAGGCGGATCGATGCGCTTGAGGGCTTTGAGCCCGGCCTTGGCCAGCTCTCCCTGGTCTGCGAGCTCTGGGGCGCCCGGCCGGGCCTGGCTGCCCGCAAGGCCCTCTGGCTGGCGGGCTCGGCCACCGACGGCTGGACGGGCAGGGTAGCCCGGGTCCTGAGCCCCGGCTATATCCTAAGCCATCTCTGGCTCGGCCTAGTCCGGCGCCTGGCGGGGAAAAAAACCCTGGCGCCGGAACTCGCCATCGAGCGCCTGGCTCCGGTGCCGCCTTTTGAGTCCCCCCAGGGCCTGCCTGCTAAGGGCCTGGTCCGGATAGCCTAGGGCAGGCTCTAGGCCCCAGACCCCCTAGCTTTTCTTCGACTCCATCGCCTTTTCATCTTCCTCCTCCTCCCCGCTTACGCGGTAGGCCTTGTCATAGAGGCCCAGGGCGGCAAAGAAGAGGATGAGGATAAGCGGCCCCAGGATAAGGCCGTTGAAGCCAAAAAGGGAAAGGCCCCCCAGGATGGAGAAGAAGATCAGGAGGGGGTGGACGTTGAGCCTCTGCTTGAGAAGGATCGGCCGGATAAAGTTGTCTAGGATGGATATGAAGAGGGCCAAGGTGCCCAGGAGGGCCAGGCCGCCCATGAGGTCTCCCGTGGCCAGGCGGATGATTCCGACCGGGAGCCAGACGAGGCCTGCCCCCACCATGGGAATAAAGGAGGCTATGATCACGATGGCGGCCAGGACCAGGGGACCCTTGACCCCAAAGAGGGTAAAGATGACAAAGGCCGCCGTAGCCTGGTAGAGGGCCACCAGGACATAGCCCATCACGAGCTGCTTGGCCGTCTCCTGGAGGGTCTTCATGAAGAGGCGGGTGTACTCCCTTTCGATGGGGATGGCGCTCACCACGATCATGGCCAGGTGCTTGCCGTCCATGAAGAGGAAATAGGTCATAAAGACCATAAAGGCCAGGGCGAGGAGGAAGGAGGCGGTGTTCCGCAGGATTGCCCCGGAAAAGCCCAGGATGCGCTGGCTTGACCCGGCTATCACCCGGGTGATCTCCCCCCGAAGGTCTATGGCCGATAGGTCGACGGAGCCCTTGCTGATCTTGTCGATGAAGGCCCCGAGGGTGCCGTTGGGGGAAAGGTCAAAGAATTCGGGGCGGGTATGGAGGAAGCGGAAGATGGACTTGGAAAGGTCCCCGACCTGCTGGAAAAGGTTAAAGGCCAGGAAGGCGAGGGGGATCACCAGGACCAGGACCCCGACCAGGGAAAAGGCCCCCGCCAGGACCTGCTTGATCACCGGCCTGTCCTTCTTGCTCCGGGAAAGGCCGGCTACCTTCTCATACAGGGGATTGAGCAGGATATAGATCAGGCCCGACCAGAGGATGACGGTGACAAAGGGATAGAAGAGCCTGGCCACAAGGAGAAAGAGGGCCAGGAAAAAAACGAGGAAGAGTATCCTCCTCACATTCATTGTCTCCATCAGGTCCTCCTGGGACTCATGGTCCGGCATCCGCTGCAGCCAAGGACATGGACATGCTTTCTGCCGGGACGCTCGAAATAGCGGGCTAAGGCATGGCCGTCGGGGGCGATCCCCTGGCCGCAGACCGGGCAGTGCCTAAGGGCCGATCCCTCCACGGGGGGCCAGCAATGGGGGCAGCCATAAATGCGCATAAGGGAGTCGCTCTTTCCCCGCAGAATATCCGACTTGACCCTCTCCCCCGGCTCAAGTACGGTGGCGCAGAGGGGGCAGGTCCTGGGCGGAAGGGCCGGGGCTGGCCCGAGCCTGCCCTTTTTTTTCCTGGCGCTGCCCGGGCGATATTCCCCGCCCTGGGGCAGGAGCATCCCCGTGAGGAGCAGTATCAAAGCCACCCCAAGGGCCGTGGCGGCTACTCCAACGAGGATTCCCATGCACCCTAGTATACCTGTTCCTGGGGCCAGGGGCTAGGATGAAGCGCGCCTTGACCCGACTTGGCTCCGGGACCCATACTGCCTGGCATGTCGACCTTTTCCATTGTCGCCACCCCCATAGGCAACCTCGGGGACATAACCCTGCGGGCCCTAGAGACCCTCAAGGCCGCCGACGTGATCGCCTGCGAGGATACCCGTCATACCCTGAAGCTCCTCTCCCACTTTGAGATCCGAAAGCCCCTTGTGGCCTGCTATGCCTACGACGAGGCCAAGGGGGCCGCCCGTATCCTCGCCCTCCTCGCCGAGGGCAAGCATGTGGCCTATTGCAGCGACGCCGGCACCCCAGGCCTCTCGGACCCCGGGGCCCTGGCCGTCCGCCTGGCCCGGGAAGCCGGCCACCGGGTTGAGCCCATCCCCGGCCCCTCGGCCTTCGCGGCCCTGGTCTCCGTGGCCGGTTTTGGGGGGCGGACGGTGCTTTTTGACGGCTTTCCCTCCCCCAAGCCCGGCCGCCGGCGGTCCAGGCTCCAGGAGCTCCTCGCCCGGGAGGAGGCCTTTATGCTCTATGAGTCCCCCCACCGGGTGGGCAAGCTCCTGGCCGACCTGGCGAGCCTGGCCCCGGAGCGCCAGGTCTGCATAGGCCGGGAGATGACCAAGCTTCATGAGGAATTCCTCGTCCTGAAGGCCTCCGAGGCCGCCCTCCTCTATGCCGGGGAGGCGGAAGCCCGGGGAGAGTTCGCGGTGCTTGTCTCCGGGGCCGATTTGGCGTACACTATTTGCAGGTCGAAGCCGATCATTCATGTGAAAGGCAGGGGCG
>JAKPBN010000096.1 GCA_029778945.1 Spirochaetota bacterium | reverse complement strand
CCCGAGGGCACGAGGAGGTCCTTGCCTTCGATCCTCCAGGAGATGCCCAGGCGGCCAAAGGCCACCTTGAGGGGGCGCAGGTCCTCGGCCCGGACACCCTCGATCGTGAGCTCGCCCCGGGTTACGGCGGTGAGGCCTATAAAGGAGCCCACCTCCATGAAGTCGGGCCCTATCGTAAAGTCCGCCCCCCCGAGCTCGTCGACCCCGTCGATGGTCAGGACGTTGGAGCCTATGCCGCTGATCCTCGCCCCCATGGCCACGAGGAGGAGGCAGAGGTCCTGGACATGGGGCTCGCTGGCGGCGTTGCGGATCACGGTCCTGCCCGCGGCCCTGACGGCGACCATGAGGGCGTTTTCCGTGCCCGTGACCGAGGCCTCGTCGAGGAAGAGCTCGGCCCCGACGAGCTTGTTGGCGGTGAACTTGAGCTCATGGTCGATCTCCAGGCGGGCACCCAGCTCCTCAAAGGCCAGGACGTGGGTGTCTATGCGCCGGCGGCCGATCACGTCGCCTCCGGGAGGAGGGGTGGTCACCTTGCCAAAGCGGGCGAGGAGGGGGCCGGCGAAGAGTATGGAGGCCCGGATCTTCTTGGCTGCCGCCAAGGGGATAGTCCAGCCCTCGACAGCCCGGGTGTCTATCCTCCATTCATGGGGGCCCAGGGCCTCAACGGTCGAACCAAGGTGCCTGAGCACGTCGAACATGACCTGGACATCCTCGATCTCCGGGATGTTCCTCAGGATCACGGGCTTGCTGGCCAGGAGGGTCGCGGCAATGCAGGGAAGGGCGGCATTCTTGTTGCCGCTGGCCACGACACGGCCCTTGACGGGGAATCCACCCTCGATCACATACTTGTTCATTGACCCACATTACGCAAGGAAAGCCTCGGGAGTCAATTGACCGGCAAAAAGGCCATGCTTTGCGTTCCTTGCCGCGCAGCCTCCTTTCGGATAGAATTGCCTCAGCTGGCCCCGGCCCTCTCCGGCGATAGCGGTCGGCCCCCGGAGTGAGGTTTCTATGCCCTACAAGCTCGACGGAGCAAAATTTCCCACCCTCGAAGACCTCGTTGAGGCTCTCTATCCTCTCTACGCGGACAAGATGAGTCTCGAGGAATTCCGCGCCTGGGCAGAACAGAACGCCGAGAAGACTTGATGGGTGAAGGCTCGGCATTGGGGACCGAGGAAAGGCGGAACCTCCGCCATTCTGTCAGGACCCTCCTCAACCATATCGTGGGCTATGCGGATATCCTTCGGCAGGAAGCCGAGGATCTCCAGGCCGGGGACCTGGTTCCGGTCTACACCCTGATCCGCGCCTCGGCCCAGGACCTTAGATCCCCCGCCCTCCATTACTTTCATGAGCCTTCCATCGATTCTGGCCGCAGCCACGATGAGGAGGCCCACGACCTCCTCCGCCAGGTCTATGGCCACCTCTACGATATCATCGGCCAGGTCCAGACCGCCAAGCGCCGCCTGGCGGGGGATACGGACGGGCGCTTTTTGCCGGACACGGAAAAGATCCTGGAGGCGGCCAATGGCGTCTTTGGGATCTTTGAGGCCAGTCTTGGCAGGGATCCCGAGGAGGAGGCCGGCGGGGTCGACGGTCCAGAGCTGGGCTCCCGCCTGGAAAACGCCAGCTTTCCCCGGGCCAGGCAGACCGGCCGAATCCTCGTCGTGGATGACAACGAGTTCAACCGGGAGCTCCTGGCCCGCCACCTTGAGCGCCAGGGCCACCTGGTCTGCCAGGCCGCGGATGGGGTCGCGGCCCTGGAGGTCCTCCGGGAAGCCCCCTTTGACATCCTCATCATCGATGTGATGATGCCCGGGATGAACGGCTACCAGCTCCTCGAGGCCGTCAAGGCCGCTCCCCAGCTCAAGGCTATCCACGCCATCGTGATCTCTGCCCTGGATGACACCCAGAGCATAGCCCGCTGCATCCAGCTCGGGGCCGAGGACTACCTGCCCCGGGAATTCGAGCCCGTCATCCTGCGGGCCCGGATAGAGTCCTGCCTGGAAAAGCGCCGCCTCAAGGCCAAGGAAGAGCTTTACCTCGCCGCCGTCCGGGCCACCGAGAGGAGTCTTTGGGAAAGTCTGGCCGAGGGGGCCGAGTATGTCACCTCCCTCCTCCCGCCCAGGCTAAGCCGCCCGGGCCTGCGCAGCGACTGGGTCTTTATCCCCTCGAGGGCCCTGGGGGGCGATGTCTTTGGCTACCATCCCCTTGGGGGGAGGCGCCTGGCCGTCTTCCTCCTCGATGTGAGCGGCCACGGCATCGGGGCGGCCCTCTACTCGGTCACCCTCATGAACCTCCTCAAGACCCGGGGCCTGCCAGACACGGATTTCTCCGATCCCGGGGCCGTCCTCCAGGGCCTCAACCGGGCCTTCCAGATGGAGGACCAGAACAATCTTTATTTCACCGCCTGGTACGGAGTCTGGGACGAGCGCAAGCGGGAGCTCCACTATGCCTCGGCCGGGGGACCCCCGGCCCTGGTCCTCCTCCCGGATGGCTCCATGCCCCGGCTGGAGAGCGGGGGCACGGCGATCGGCATAGACCCCGAGGCCCAGTACTCCTCCCTCGTGGCGACCATCCCCCAGGGCTCGCGATTCTTTCTCTTTAGCGATGGCGCCTACGAGTTCCGGAACCGGGAAGGCGCGGTCTTTGGCCTGGAGATGTTCACCGAGCTCCTAAGGGCCTTCTCCGCCTCCACCACGGGCCCCGACCTTGGCTCCTTTGCGGAAACTCTGCGGGGCCTCTCCCAGGACAGGCGCTTCGAGGACGACGTATCCTTGGTGGAGCTCGACCTTGCCTAGGACCCTGCGAATCCCGAGGCCGGACGACTTCCACGTCCACCTCCGCCAAGGGGAGGGCCTTGCGGCCTATGCCCGCCGGGAGGCCCTTCATTTTGGCCGGGCCCTCGTGATGCCCAATACCCTCCCGCCCCTCTCGGGCCCGGAGTCCCTGAGCGCCTATCGCGCCGCTATCCTCGAGGCCACGGCCGGCCTGTCCTTCGAGCCCCTCCTGAGCTTTAAGCTCCTGCCCGGCATGGCGAGGCAAACCGTCCTGGCCTGCGCCGCCGCCGGGGCCCGGGTGGGCAAGTACTATCCTGCGGGGGCCACGACCAACGCCCAGGACGGGATCCGGGAGCCCGGGGAGATCGCCGAGGCCCTGGCCGCGATGGAGGAGGCGGGCCTGATCCTCTCCATCCATGGAGAGGACCAGGAAGCCCCCGCCCTTGAGCGCGAGGCCGCCTTTCTTCCCGTCGTCGACGGCATCCTCTCCAGCTATCCCAGGCTGAGGCTTATCCTTGAGCA
Source organism: Spirochaetota bacterium (assembly GCA_029778945.1). Classification (GTDB taxonomy): domain Bacteria; phylum Spirochaetota; class Spirochaetia; order Treponematales; family Rectinemataceae; genus JANYKC01. Next base: position 12,218 of record JAKPBN010000096.1, on the reverse strand, counting down.
CCTCTCGACAAGGGAAGGCCTGGCCTTTGTCCAGGCCGGCCCCGAGCGCCTGGCCGGAACCCTGACGGCCCACCACCTCCTCCTCAGCCTGGACGACCTCCTGGGGGAAGGCCTCGAGGCCCACCTTTTCTGCAAGCCCGTCCTCAAGCCCGCTGTCCACCGGGACGCCCTGAGGGCCGCGGTCTTTTCCGGCCTGCCCCGGCTCTTTTTCGGCTCCGACTCCGCCCCCCATCCCCGGGTAAAAAAGGAGTCCGGCCGCGCCCCGGCGGGCATCTATTCCGCCCCCGCGGCCCTTCCGGCCCTCGCGGGCCTCTTTGACCAGGCCGGGGCCCTGGACAGGCTCGAGCCCTTCCTCTGCTCCCGGGGCGCCGACTTCTACCGCCTCCCCCGCCCCAGGGGCCAGCTCACCCTCGTCGAGGAAGCCTGGACCGTCCCCGACGAGCTTGACGGCTGCGTCCCCCTCCTGGCCGGCCAGACCCTGGCCTGGAAGGCAATAGAGTAACGCCGCCTAACGCGGCAGAGAGAGGCCCCCATGGTGGTGGTCGATTACGATCCGGCCTGGCCCGCCAATTTTGAGGCTATCCGGACCCGCCTTGCCCAATCCCTATCCGCGGCCTTTCGGATCGAGCATGTCGGCTCTACCTCGGTTCCAGGCCTCCGCGCCAAGCCCATCATCGATATCGACATCGAGATTCCCTCGCCCTCGGACCTGCCAGGCATAAAGGCCGAGCTTGAGGCTCTTGGCTATCTACATGCCGGCGACCAGGGCATTCCAGGCCGGGAGGCCTTCAAGCGCCTTTCCTGCGGCGACCCTATCCTCGACCGGATACCCCACCACCTTTATGTCTGCGCCTTGGATAGCCCGGAGTATCGCCGCCGCATCCTCTTCCGGGATTACCTGCGGGACCATGAGGACGCCCGCCTCGAGTACGCGAGCATCAAGCGGGCTATCCTAGCCGAACATGGCCAGGACAACCGCGCGGCCTATGTCGAGGCCAAGGAGACCGAGTACTCTTGGTTTTTCCGGAAAGTCCTCAAGCTTGCCGAATCCACGCCCTCAAATTGATGTCGCACAACTTACTATTCGGACAGCCCGCGCAGCGTGGATGATGCATACCGGGTCCGCCCCGGCCCTTCGAGCTTCTCCTGCGACAGACCCGCGTTGACAAGCGGCGAGCAAAGCGTCGCCGTGCTCTTCCCTGGCTTCCCCTGCGACAGACCTGCGCTGACAAGCGGCCAGCGAAGCGTCGCCGCGAATTTGATAATTGTACTCCCCCCCAATGTGCCAACCACTCGGGGTGAGTCTCCCTCAAGCCCATCCCCGTTCTCCTCAGCCACAGCGTGAGGAGCCCAGGGGGCAACCAGGCCCATTTTGATTGGCGCAGGCGGCGCGGCAGGTGGGCTGGGGAAGCCCGGGGGCCCGCAGCGTAGCGAGGAGCCCCCCGGACTTCCCCAGCCCAGGACCCGCCCCCTCGCGTCAATAAAAAGGCCCGGGGGAGTATTCTTCCCCCAGGCCGTGTCTGCTGAACAAGGAAAGGCTAAAGCCTGACTATCCTCGAGTGAGTGATAACCTCTGCGCCTTCGGAGCTTATCAGGACATCGTTCTCGAGCCTCACCCCCCCCAGGGCCGGGTCGTAGAGGCCCGGCTCGAGGGTGATGATCTGGCCTGCGGCGAGCACGGCGGTGTTGTCCGCCCGGGACCTCACCACCGGGGCCTCGTGGGCCTCGAGGCCCACTCCGTGGCCCAGGGCATGGGGCATGCTAAAGCCCTCGGCCTGGAAGATCTCGTCCGCGGCGAGGGCAAGCTGGCGGGTGGGGACCCCAGGGGCGCAGCGGGCGAGGGCGGCGTTATAGGCATGCTCGACCAGCTTGATCATGCCCTCGGCCCGGGCCGAGAGGCGGCCCCGGACAAAGGTCATGGTCACATCCGTGGTATAGCCCTCGAGCTTGAGGCCAAAGTCCAGGATGGACATGCCGGCGGTGGCGAAGGCCCCCGAGCCAAAGGGGGGGAAGGCGTGGATGCCAAAGCTCCGGGCCGGCCCTGCGGCCAGGGTCTCGAAGCCCGTGCCCTCGCAGCCCCGCATGCGGCACTCCCTCTCGATAAAGAGGGCCACATCGAGCTCCGTGGCCAGGCGTCCGGCCTTGATGGAAGCCTCGATCTCGTTCATCAGGTCATCCGTGATGGAGGCCGCCCGGCGGTACAAGGCGATCTCCTGGGAGTCCTTGACGCCCCGCATCTCGAGGATAAAGTGGTCGCTTCCTCCGGCCTCGCAGACGAGGTCCCAGCCCTCCAGGGCCTCGACATAATCGATATAGTTGGGATAAGGCGTGATCGAGGGCAGCTCGACCTTGGCTCCCGCCGGGATCTTGAGGCGCTCCAGGCAGCCCGCCAGGGCCTTGGCCGGGAGCCTTTGGAACTCGGTGTAGGGGAGGATGGTGTCGACGCTAGCCAGGGCTTCGGCCATGTTGACGTCCCAGGCCACGAGGATCGCAGGCCCTTCCGCGGAGATGACCAGGAGGGAGTCTCCGGGCTGGCCCGTGAGATAGCGGATGGAGGGGTCCCGGCGGCCCTCGGTGTCCTCTATGAGGAGGGCCGCGATGCCGGCCTCCCTGAGCCTGGCGGCGACCCTTGCCCTGCGGTCCTCGAAGGCCTCGGCACCCTTTTTTCCGGCGCTCATGGTATGGCCTTGATGGCGTTCTGGGCGGCCAGGAGGACGCCCCCCGACCACTTGTCATTGGAGACGATGGCCAGGAGGGCCGGCCTCAGGATCCGGTTCTTGGTGATTGCGGCATTCTCGATGGCTGCCTTGGCCATGCGGTTCCTGACCTCGTCAGTGATGCCGGCCTTCTGGTCCCGGTCCATCTTGAGGATGAGGTCCCTAAGGGCCGTGGCGGCGGTATCGGTGCCATTGAGGCCCAGGGCCTGGAGCCCGAGGAGGCGCTCCTCGTCGTCAAAGCCGTCATTGAAGGACTTGAGGGCCAGGTCGACCTCCTCGGGTCCCGTGGCCTTGAAGGCCATGAGGGATCGGAGGGCGAGCTTGCGCAGGTCCCCGAGGTTCTTGGCCTCGGTCCTGTCCCGGGCCAGGTTGAGGTGGCCGGTGGAGAGGGCGAGCATGGCGGCCTGGATCTTGCGGTCCTGGCCAGCCTGGGAGATGGCGTTCTGCTTTAGGGCCGCGATCTTCCGCTCCGAGGTCTCGTTGCGGATCAGCTCCATGATGGCGTCGGTCGGGTCGGCCGTGATGTTGGGCAGGCTGCGCTCGGCCTGCTGCCTGACCCTCTGGGTGTACCAGGCGTCGGTGGCGTAGAAGACCGGCATAAAGCCCCGGGGATCCTTGAGCTTCTCGAGGGCGATGATGCAGCCGTAGGCGACCTTTTCGTCGGCCTCCTTGTCGGGGCCGGGGGCGATGTCAAAGTTGCGCAGCATCAGGGCGATCCGCTCGGCATAGGCGGTGGCGCGCATCTTGCCCAGGGCTATCAGGGCGTCGGCCCTGGCCAGGGGCTCCCGGACCTGCTGGACCAGGGTCCAGAGGAAGGGGGCGGCATCGTCATACTTGTAGTCCCCCAGGGCCACGGCCAGCATCCTCACGGTGCGGGCAAAGGCCTCTTTCTCCGAGGGCTCGAGGTAGTTGTTCTGGGTGCGCATGAGCTCGCCAAGGGCCTCCGAGAGGACGGGGGCCACCGACCTGTCCTTGAGCTCGATGAGGTTGAGGGCCGCGGCGTATTTCTGCTGCAGTCCCTCCGCTCCCAGGTATATCTGGCGATAGACTTCAGTCTCCTCGTCGGCCCAGAGGCCTGTGGTCGAGACGGCGAGGATCGCCACGGCGAGGCATATGAGACGTTTCATCGGATCTCCCTTACTCCCAGTAGACTTCTGTCTTCTGGTCTTCCCTGATGCTGTATTCAAAGACTCTCTTGTCCTTCATGTTCCCCGCGCCGTCGGTCGTGACCGCCGTGAGGACCTGTCCCAGGTCCCCGTAGGTATAGACGGTCTTGGCCGTGAGGCTGGAGTCGGCCCGGCGCAGCTCGAGGGCCGCCAGGCGGCCCGAGGCCCAGATGGAGGTCTCGAATTTCTGGAGGCTCCCATCGGGGGCCTTGTAGCTCGTTTTCTGGAGGAGGCCAGCGGCATCATATTCCGAGACGATGCTGCCTGTCTTGTGCCCCTGGCCATCACTCATCTCGATCAGGACAAGGCGGCCTTTTTCATAGGTATAGCGGGTTTGGGCCTTGAGGACGGCCTTGCCGTCAAAGGCCTTCCACTCAGTCCTGTTGCCTGCGGCGTCGTAGGCATAGGTGGAGGAGGACTGGAGGTTGGCCTTGCCGTCCAGGACTCTTTCCTCGATGACCTGGCCTGCGGCATCCAGGCCGTACTCCCGGCGGAGCTTGACCTTGCCTTCCGGATCATAGCTCTGCTCGGCCTTGATCCTGCCCCCGGCTATCTCCGTGGCCATCCGCTCCACGGGGTCGGGCCTCGAGCCGTCATAGACAGCCTTTTCAAGGAGGAGCTTGAGCCCGGCGTCGTATTTATAGACTGTGTATTCATCTACAAGGCCGTCCGCATAGAAGGACGTGGCCTTGACGAGGACGGGCACCTTGACCGTCACAATACGCTCCTTGCGCACCTTTTCGGGCACCGGGGGCGGGGAAGGCTTTTTGGGATCCGGGGCTTGGGCCGGCCCTCCGGCACAGGAAGCCGCGAGAAGGGCGAGGGCGGCAAGGATCACGATGGGATTGGTGAGGAAGCGGGATCGCTTCATGGGAACCTCCGAAAGGGAATCCGTACTGTCAGACGATGTCAAAATATAAGCGAAAAAGCTTGGCTGTTGAATAGCGATTTGGGTACAATCTCCCGCAATGACGCAAAAGTATACCCTCTCTTCCGGCCCGGTCCTTGCCCTTCTATTGGTCAGTCTTGGCTTGGCCTGTGCCACAAAGCCCCAAGGGGCTCCAGTTTCCGCCCCCCCGGGTCCGGAGGCTTCGGTTCAGGCTCCTGGACCGGCGGCTACGGGGGTAACCGCGGCGGTTCCCGAGCTGGCCCCTGGGGTGGGCGCGCAGGCAAACCCAGCGCCGGCTCCTGCCTCCCCCCGGACGGCCCCGGCTCCAGCAACGGCCCCGGCTCCGGCTACGACCCAGGCTGCAACTTCGGCCGCGGCCCCAGCCGCCCCAACCGCCAGCACGCCGGGCCAAGGCGCGACCCGGCCCCCCGCGACGGCCCCAGGCAAGGCTCCTCCTTCCGCTCCGGCTATCGCTGCCAGCCCAGGCCGCCAGGCCAAGGGCCTCGGCTTTATAGCCTATGCCGACGGCACTGTCTCGATCCGTCGAGGCGCAACCCTGCTCAGCGGCGCGGCCGCGGACATCGGCGAGCCCGTCTTTCCTTACGACCTGGTGATCACGGGCCCGGCCAGCCGGGTCGAGCTCAGCCTTGGCTCGGCGTCCTCCGGGAAGGTGGTGGTCAAGATCTCAGAGAACACAAGCTTCTACTTTGATACCCGCGTCGGCGAGACCGGGGAGGCCAAGACCCTGATCCGGGTCCTGGCGGGCAGCCTGGCCTTCAAGGTGGACAAGCTCGTGGGCTCCTCGGCCTTTTCCGTATCCTATGGGGGCACCGTCCTTGGGGTCCGAGGCACGACCTTTGCCGTGGACCTGGGCCTCGATGGGGTTAGCCTTGTCTCCTGCGTCGAGGGCGCCGTGGTCTGCTCAGGGCCCGACGGCACGGCCTTTACCTCCAGGCCGGGCACGGCGGTAGCCGCAGGGGCTGACGGGATTCCCGCCCCCAGGCTGATACCCCCGGACAAGCTCCAGGCCAACCGCTCAGCCTGGCTGGTCACGGCCCGGCAGGGCGTCGAGCAGGGGGGGGCCGAGCTGGCAGTCCGGGAAGCCGCCAGGCTGGCCAAGGCCAGGCCCGAGTTCCAGGCGGCCTTGGCCGGCCTCGACAGCCTAGCCCCAAGCCTGGCCGGCTGGGAGTCGATCCTGGCCGCCGGCCGCGGCCTGGGTCCGACGGAGAGGCTCGAGGAGCGCAAGGCCCTGGCCACTAGTCTCTTGGTCTGCCTCAAGGCCCTGCCGGCGTTTGAGCTGCCTTATTACCGCCTCTCGGGCCTGGAAAGCCTAAGAAAAGCAGGCCTTGTCCTCGGGGGCAGCCCGTCCGCCCTCTCTGGCCTCCCGGGCCTGATGGCCGATTTTGCCACCCGCCGGGAGGGTGACGAGGCCGGCCTGGGCCGGATCCGCCGGGCCCTCTATGTCTTCTCCGCCCTCGAGGCCGACACTCCCCTAGGGGAGTTCTTTGGAGCCAAGGCTACCTCCCTGGGCAGCGGGGCTAGCCTCTTTGAGTTCGGTTTCTAGGGCTTAGCCTTTTCCAGCTCGCCCAGCAGATAGGCGTAGGCTTCCTGGGCCTCGAGGAAGGCCTGGGCGCCTTCTTCGCCAGCCCCCTCGTCCCCCTTTTTCCCGCCTGAGGAGGGGCTATGGTCGGGGTGGAGGCTTTTGCTGACCCTGCGCCAGGCTTTTTTCAGTTCTCCCCGGCCTGCCCCAGGGCCCAGGCCCAGAATTCCCCAGGGATCCCGATAGCCCGGAAAGCTTGCCTCCCGGGCCGTGCGGAGGACCGATGCCTCCACGCCCGCGTCGAGGAGGATTGTCCTTATCCTGGCCTCGCTTTCCGCGTCAAGCTTTGGCTTGGGGGGCCTTCCATGCTGTTCCTGCCTGGCCAGGGCATAGGCGAACTCGGCCAGGATCGCCTGAGCCTCGGGACTGCCCTCCAGGGCGAGTTTCCTGGCCAGGGCCTCGAGGCGAGGCCCTTCCAGCCCTTCCGAGCTTGAGAGGATGCGCAGAAGTCCCGGGGCTAGGCGGGGTCGGGGTCGCCGGGCCCCGGCAATCGTCTCGAAGAGGCGCCGCCGGGATGCCTGGGACCCCGGCCAGGGCCAGGCCCAGAGCATGGCCAGGGTCGCCGTGGCGCTTAGGCCCCGGGGCTCCTCCCCGGTGGGCCAGCCCTTGGGCTCGGCCAGCCAGGCCCGGAGCCCAGCCTCGGCCCGGAGCATGTCCACCATAGTCCCAAGGAGGAGTCCCGCCGCAAGACCGTACCAGGAGGCAGCCAGGCCCAGGACAAGGCCTGCGATCCTGCCTGCCCAGGGCCTGAGCCGGCCCAGGAGCCTGTCCAGGTCGAGGCCGGGGACCCTAGTCCTGGTTTTCGGCCGGGGCATGGTGCCGCAGTCCCGCGGCAAGGATCACGAGGAGGGCCAGGAGGACAAAGCGGATTCCCCCGGAGAGGACCAGGGAAGCCGGTCCCGGCACTAGGTGGAGGATCCAGAGAGAGGTGGACCGATCGATGCTCCCCAGGGCCAGCCAGGCGACCGCCGTGGCCCCGGCCATGATGGGCAGGCTAAGCCAGGCCACTTTGCGGGGCTTGCCCGAGGGCTTGCGCAGCTCCAGGCCTATGAGGGCTCCCAGGATCGAGGCCCCAAAGAGGGCAAAGGGCAGGCCCAGGCGGCGCAGGAGCTCCAGGAAATACGGGAGGTCCGAGACTCCGTAGCCCGGGGCTAGCCGGCCTCCCTGCAAGAGGTCGAGGACCGAGGCCGAGGCCGGGATACGGAGGCCGACCGCCAGGCGATAGGCTGTCAGGGGATCCAGGGCTATCTCGAGGTGGAGGGGGGCTGTCCCCCCGCCCGCGACGACCGGGCGGTGGACCAGGTCAGGCCTCTCCCGCTCGACGGACTCCAGGAGGAGGCGGCCCTCCAGGAGCTTGGCCCAGGGGGTGGCCACATGGAGGCTTATCGTCCCATCCTTGTCCAGCTCGAGGTATTCCGCGTCCGTCAGGTAGGCGACCGAGGGGGCAAAGGCCACTTCCCTGGCCTTAAGTGCCCGGGTCCGGCCATCCTTGGAGGGCAGGATCGCGTAGAAGGCGGGAAAGGCCCGGGCTTCCGCGGCGACCTCGGCCTCATCCCGGAAAAAGGCCTCGGCCTCGATGCCCGCGAGGCTTTCGGCCAGGTAGCGGCGCACGTCTGGATCCGAGGGATTGGACTTCGACATCTCCAGGAAGCGGGCATAGGCTCCCACGGAATCCCCCGACCGGAGCCGCCCGAAGGCCTCGAGCTTGCGGGCAAAGAAGGAGGCCCGGGCGGCGTCCTCGGCCCCCGTGCCCTGGGCGAGGATCTCCCCCCAGGCCATCTCCCCCAGGCGCTTGGCCTCGGCTAAGCCGGGATCGAGCTCCAGGGCCCGCTCGGCCAGCCAATGGGCGGAGTAGAAGTCCTTCTGGCGGAAGTAGTCCTTGGCCGAGGCCAGGCTCTTGGCCGCCTCGGCGGGGTTTTTCTGGCTCTTCCTGGACCCTTCGGCTTCTCCGGCGGCCGTGCGGGCGGCCCTTTGCTCGGCCCCGAAAAGCCTGTCCTTGAGCTCGACAACCCGGGCATCCTTTCGGTCGATGGCATCCAGGACGGCGAACAGGGCCCGGGCCTCGTCGGGCCTGGCCTGGTCCAGGGCCTCCCTCGTGGCCTCGAGGGTGGCGTTAAACCGGCTGCTCGAGGCCTCGATCGCGGCCCGTCGGGTCTCATAGCCCGGGGCCAGGACCAGGGCCGCGGCCGCCAGGATGGCGGATAGCAGGGCCGCAGGGAGGATAAAACCCCGGAAGAGGTCCTCTCGCTTGCCCTCGGAGGAGCCCAGGGCCAGGGCCAGGGCGAGGAACTGGACCGCAGGCAGCCAGCGGATAAGGTTGAGCAGGGCCTCGGCGGTTTCCCACTTGAGGGCATAGACAGGGATGACTATTGCGGCGCTGCGCTTCCAGGCCGCCAGGGCAAAGAAGGCGCAACAGAGGAGGCCGTTGCCCAGGACGACGGCCAGGACCATCTTGCGGCCGAGCTTCATTCGTCCCGCCTTCCCCAGGAGGGTAGGGTGAGGGCCCCTAGGACAAGGCCAAGGCAGGCCTCGAGGCCCGCGACGACCAGGAATGAAGGCAGGCTAGCCAAGCCCAGCTGGGGGGAAAACCGGGCTATCAGGCGCCCGGCCTCGGGGCTTGAGAGGGCCCTGTCCAGGGCCAGGGTGGCCAGGAAACCCGCCACCGCAAAGAAGAAGCCCACCAGGGGCCAGTCGGGCAGGCGGGAAAAGCCCGCAAAGCCGGCGGCCAGGAGGGCAAAGCCCCCCAGCACGGCCAGGGCCAGGGGAAGGGACAAGCGGTCCACCCCGGCCATCCGGCTGTCCAGGATGCCCAGGATGCCCAGGATGCCCAGGTCCATGCCCGGGAGGCCTCCGGGGGCCTCGGATCGCTTGGCCTCCAGGGGCCAGGGCCTGTCGCCCAGGATCAGGGCCTCCCGGCCCGGGCTAAAGTCCGCCCGGGGGATAAAGCTCAGGCCCTCCAGGAGGGGGGCATCGGCCCTAAACGCGATCAGCCTAGTTCCACCCCGGGCGTCAAAACCTTGGACCCAGAGGGCCTCCCCCTCCCGGTCCAGGATCAGGCCCCCGGAGACCTGGCTTGGCCCGCCCTCGATGCCCTTGGCTATGCCTAGATCCAGGCGCCGGAGTTCCGTCGTGCCCACAAGGAGGCCAAACCCTAGGACGAGGGCCGAGAGCCAGGAAACCATGCGGTACTTCCTCCCCAGGCCTCCTTCGAAGGCATAAAAGCCCAGAAAGAGGGCGGCCGTGGCGGCCAGGGGCAGGAGGCGCAGGCTAGCCTGGACGGCCTTTGCCAGGAGGATGGAAGGCTCGGCCTTGCCGGGAATTTCCCCAAGGATGGAGACGGCTACGAGGAGTATAAGGACCAGGATGCAGTCGGCGCAGAGGCGTCCCGCTGCGCCGAGCCAAGTTTTCATTGGAAAAACTGTACCACGGGCCTCGGGGGATCGCAAGATTCCCCGGACAGGGATGTTTTCCCATCTTAGTCACAAGTTATCCACAAGGATAAAATCTTCACTGCTAAGGGAAAGGCTTATTGGGAAAGGAAATTGCCCTTTCCCCTGGGGCACGGGAAAAACTCGATAAACTCCAAATGCCTCGCTAAATCCTTTATCAAAAAGTAAATAATCGAATTCCCCACAAGGCATGGCCCAGGAAAAGCTTAACAAGCCAGGAAGTTCTGACATTAGGCAGGGTATGTGTTCAGGAGTCAGGACTTATCCCAAAACTATCCACGACTTATCCACAAGCATCACCCACAAGGAGGTAACCCTGGCCGCGGATGCTCCGGAGGGCCCCGGGGAGGCCAGGGTCCAGGGTCTTAAGCTTGCGCCTTAGGTTTGAGACTAGGACATCCGGGGCCCGGGATTCCTGGCCCGCCACGGTCTGACCGGGCCCGTCGCCAGGCCTCAGGGCCGACCGGGGCACCACGGCATTGAGACTCCAGGCGAGGGTCCTGAAGGCGAGGTACTCGGCCTCCCCAAGGCTAACCCGCCGGCCCGAGCAGGCCAGCTGCCTGTGGTATACCTGGACGATCCTTCCCTCGAGGCTCAGGCTAAACCGCTCGAAGCGCCCCGCCCGGGCCTTCAGTTCCTCGAGGCCCCAGGGATCCCGCAGGTAATCGGCGCAGCCCGCCCGGAAGGCCTCGGCCATCAAGCCCGGCGGGCCATAGGCGAGGCAGGGGCGGGGCCGGGCGGAGGGCGGGATATCGAGGTAGAGGGAGGCCGGGAGGAGGTGGAGGTCGGCATCCGGGAGGGCCGGAACCCGGCCGGCCGGGGGAAGGGGGGCCGGGAAAAAGAACAGGCCTCCTGACCCTAGGGCCGGAGGCCTGCGCTCATCAAAGTCCGGGGGGAGGTACCTCGGATCCGCCATCACGCAGATTCTCATTCGAGGCCGGCCCCGGGATCGCTAGGACTGGGCTGTCCCGCCGGTCTGGCCCGAGCCCGACTGGTCCACGAGCATCTTGCGCTTGAGCTCCTCGAGCATCACGTCCGCCCCGGCCCCGGTGGACTCCAGCTGGGCAAACTGGCGCTCCAGGGTGGCCCCGCTGGTGGCGTCCTCGAGCTCCTTGGTGGCCTCGGCCCTGGCCTCGATCTCGTCCACCTTCTTGGACATGCGGTCAAAGGTGTCAAAGGCGGACTTGTTGCCCGAAAGGCTCGACATGGTCTTGTTGATCTTGTCCTGGGCCTCGGCGCGCTTGGCCCGGGCGATCAGGATGTTCTTCTTGCGGTTGGCCTCGTCGATCTTGGTCTGGAGCTGGCGGAGGTTGTCCTTGAGCTTTTCGACGGATTCCTTCTGGGCCTTCCACTGGGTAAAGAGCTGGCCGGCATAGCCCTCGTATTCCTGCTTGCGGACCAGGGCTTCCTTGGCCAGATCGTCCCGGCCGGCCCGGACGGCGAGCATGGCCTTCTTTTCCCATTCCTCGGCCTGGGCCTTGTTCTCGCTGGTCTCCCGCTCGAGCTTCTTCTCGTCCGCGATGGCCATGGCGACGGCCTTCTTGGCCTCGATCATCTGCTCGTTCATCTCGAGGACGGCCTGGTTGAGCATCTTCTCGGGGTTTTCGGCCTTATTGATCATGTCGTTGATGTTGGAATGCAAGAGGGTCCTGAAACGCTCAAAAATGCCCATATATGGGTCCTCCTCAGTTCTGCTTGAAGCGGGCGAGAGTCTCGTGGTTTTCGGCTACGGCGAGGCCAATGGCCTCGAGGGAGGCAAGGAATTCGTTCTGGTCCATGCCGGCATACTCCAGGGTATCCACAAGCACGACCTCGTCCCCATCCAGGGCGTAGGCGCCGTGGAGGAGGCTGGCGCCGTTGAGCTTGAGGAGCTCGGCGAAGAAGGCTTCCCGGTTCTTGGAGGGGCTGGGCATGATGTCGGCGCGGATAAACACGACGGGATCGGCCAGGGATACGACTATCTGGGGAAGGCCCTTCTCCTCATCCTCGACGAGCCAAGTGAGGGGAGCGATCTCCTGGTAGGATAGACCGAGGCTGATAAGGTATTCCTCTACGTGGGTGAGTCCTGGCATGGGCTACCTCCAATGGACCGGTCCGGGGGAGCAACCCGACTAGCCGAGGAAGACCTGTCCCGAGTTGTCTATGGCGAGAATAGTGTGGCACTCGGAGCAGCGGAAACGGCCGGGGCGGGCGGCCCTGAGCTTCTTGTTGCAGATGGGGCAGGAGAATATCTTGGGGAAGACCGAGGCCGAGGCGCTCTGGTCTCCCTGGCGGAAGAAGCCTGTGGCCTCGTCCAGGTTGTCCTTGATGTTGAAAAACTGGGAAAAGCCGAGGAGCTGGAAGACTTCATAGACCTTGGGCTGGATCTCGAGGAGGACGATATCTCCTCCCCGGGGC
>JAKPBN010000104.1 GCA_029778945.1 Spirochaetota bacterium | reverse complement strand
GGTCAGGTAGAGGCGGAGGCCCCAGGCCATAAGGCCTGCCGCCACGAGGAAGACAAAGGGCCAGACGCCAAAGCTGAAGTCTCCTATGTCGACCGAGGTCGAGACATAGTCGAGGGATATCTTCCTGGTCTGGGAGGTGAAGAGGAGGTTGACCACCTGGGAGAGCAGGATGCTGATCCCGAAGGTCAGGATGAGCTGGTTGAGCTCCGGGGCCTTGATCGCCCGCCTGATGGTCAGGCGGTAGACCAGCCAGCCGAAGGCCGCCGTGACGGCGGCCGTGGGAACGATGGCGAGGAGGGGATCCATGCCTGTCGCCATGCAGGCGAAATAGGTGGCATAGGCCGCTACCATCATGAACTCACCGTGGGCGAGGTTCACGATGTGGACGATGCCAAGGATGAGGCCCATGGGGATGGCCACGGCCGCGTAGAGGCCTGCCTGCTGGAAGCCGTAGATGAGGACCGAGGGTTTCCAGAGGACAATGAGGACGGCGGCCACGAGGCCGAGGGCGACGAGGATCGTCGTGCGACGCTTCAATGCCATATTGTCTGCCTTTGTGCCGGAATGTGCCGCCTGAGGGGACAGGGGAGCCCGCTTCACGCGGCCCTCCCCCGCCCCCAGGCGGCCTGGTCGGGATTCAAGTCCCCTGGATCACTTCCACTTCGGGAAGGGATAGACGGGCTTGGCTGTTGCGGCCTCGAAGGGCCAGATGACTTCCTGGCGCCCGGCCTGCCACTGCAGGATCTTCTGGCGCTTGATGCCCTGGTGGGCGATCACGTTGGACTTGGTGAAGGTGATCTGCTCGCCCAGGGGGGAGTCGTACTTGGTGGCCTCGAGGGCCTTGATCACCGCGGCGGTGTCCGTGGTGCCGGCGAGCTTGACGGCGTTCGCGAGGACGTAGATGGCGGAATAGGAGAGGGGGGCGAAATAGGTCTGGGGCTCTTCCTTCTGCTTGGCGACATAGGCCTTGTAGAACGCGGCGCTGGCCTTGTTGGTGTCGTTCATCGAGGGAGCCCACATGCCATAGAGCATCACGTTGGCGGAGAGCTTGGAGGTCCCGAAGCCGATCGGCCATCCGGGGGGCGCTCCGAGGTAGATGCCAGGGGTGAACTTCATGGCCTTGGCCTGCTCGAGCATGGGGAGGGCATCGGCGTCATAGCCGGCCCAGAGGAAGAGGTCGGGCTTGAAGGCCTTGGCGGCCTCGAGCATGGCGGAGTAGTCGCCACCGCCGAGGGCAGCGCTCTTGAAAGAGGCGCCGTCGACCACGTAGCGGCCGTCCTTCCCGAAGAGGACCTTGGTGGAGTCCCAGGAAGCCTTGCCAAAGGCGCCTTCCTCGTAGGCGAGGAAGAGCTTCTTGATCTTGACGTTCGAGTACTGCTTCTGGATCGCGTCCCAGCCCTCGGCGTAGGAGGCTCCCTGGTTGTAGTCCCAGGGATGGAGGTGGAAGTACCAGTTGGCGTCGGCGCCCAGGGCGTTCTCGACGGTGTAGCTGGCGGCGCCGGTGGAGACGACGACCTTGCCGTACTTCTTGAAGGCGGGGATCTTGCCAAGCTCGGCGCCGGACCCCATGCCACCCACGAAGAAGTCGACATTGTCGACGGTCGCGAGCTTCTCGACGGCGGCGGCGGCCTTGTCGGCCTTGAGCTCGTCATCCACGACGACAAGCTGGAGCTGCTTGCCGAGGATGCCACCGGCCTTGTTGATCTCATCGACGGCGAGCTGGGCGGCGGCGCTGCCCTGCTTGCCGGTGATGTCAGACAGCGGCCAGATGCCGCCGATCTTGATTGTGCCCTGCGCAAAGCCGCTGCCCGCAATGAGGGCCAGGACCGCGAGGACCAGCAGAGACTTCTTCATTCGTGCCTCCTTGGATCCGCTTTCTAAGGGCGGATCATCTCTATTCCGAAATGCGGCCGCGTTCGCGGCCGCCACTGGAACCATGGCTACAGGACCAGGCCGCCGTCTACGCGAAGGACCTGGCCGGTGATGAACTCCGCCTCGTCCGAGCAGAGGAAGAGGACGGCGTTCGCTATGTCCTTGATCTCGGCCAGGCGGCCGAGGGGGGTCTTGGCGATGATGGGCTCGAGGACCTTCTCAGGGACGGTCTCGATCATGGGAGTGCGGCAGTAGCCGGGGGAGACCGAGTTGACCCGGACCTTGGCGCCCTTCCTGGCGAATTCCTTGGCCCAGCCCTTGGTCATGGCCACTACACCGCCCTTGGTGGCGGCGTAGTTGGACTGCCCGATGTTGCCGTCGAGGCCGACCACGGAGGCGATGGAC
>JAKPBN010000082.1 GCA_029778945.1 Spirochaetota bacterium | reverse complement strand
CTATCCCCGGTCTCGTGCCGCTCGTGTCGTTGATGGTCTTGAAGTTGTCTATATCCATCAGCAGGATGGAAAAGACCTTGCCAAAGCGCTGGGCCCGGGCCCACTCGGTGGCCATGGCCCTCTCGATGGCCCGGCGGTTGAAGAGGGCGGAAAGGGGATCCCGCTCGGAGAGTATCTGCAGCTCATTCCTGGCCTTGGCCGACTCGGCGGCGATGTTGCAGCTTTCTAGGGCCGTCTTGACCAGGGATTCCAGGAGGGCCTTTCCCTTGGGCTCCCGGAAGATAGCCTCGTGCTCGGGCCCCGGGACAAGGCTTTCGGGCAGGTAGGCCGGGGCCTCTGGGGGGAGGGCTTTCCCCGGGGTGAGGCCCAGGAGCCGGGGTTCCGAGAGGAAGGCATAGGCCGTCCTGCAGGCCTCCTCGGGGCTCGTGGATCGCAGAAGCTCGCCCAGGTAGGCCGGGAGGGCCGTGGTTGCCCGGGACACGATAGCCATGGAGGCCGCCTCGAGTATGCCCCCCAGGATCTCCTCGTCCCCCCAGGGTTTCTTGAAAAAGCGGAAAACCGAACCCCGGTTTATGGCGTCTATGGCGGCATCTATGTCTATGTGGCCCGTGAGGAGGATCCGCACGGTCTCCGGGCTTTTTTCGCTGAAATGCTCCAGGAGGGCAATGCCGTTCATCACGGGCATCCGGTAGTCCGAGACGACCACATCGGGGTGGACCGTGTCCAGGCCCTTGAGGGCCGCCTCGGGGCTATCAAAGGTCATCACCGTGAGGGGACTCCCATGGAAGAGGCGCTTTAGGGTCGAGAGGATGCTTGGCTCGTCGTCGACGAAGAATACCGTGGGTTTGAGCATTTTAGGATCCACCTCTTGCATGAATTGTAGAGGAGGCCGGGGAGGAACGCAAATGCCGGTCCGGCGGGCCCGTAGGCCCGTGGGTGATTTTCCAAGCTCGCCAAATAGTCTATAGTCCACAGACCGTGAACCTCCTATCCATAGATGGCATTTCCAAGACCCTCGGGGACTCCCCCCTTTTTTCGGGCCTTTCCCTCGGCATCGACGAGGGGGAGGGCATTGGCCTTGTGGGAAAGAATGGGGCGGGCAAATCGACCCTCCTCAAGGTGATTTCCGGGGAGCTGGAGGCCGATTCGGGCACCCTGGCCCGGAAGCGAGGCCTGCGGATAAGCGTCCTGCCCCAAAGGCCGGTCTTTGAGAAAGGCGCGGTGCTCCGGGACTTTCTTAAAGGGGCTTCCTTCCCCCAGGTGGACGCCTACTATGCCCTCCTGGAGGAAGCCGCCAAGAATCCCGGGGGCCGGGACCATGACCGCCTCCTTCACGAGGTCGAGGCCGCGGGCAACCTCGACCTTGAGCATCGCTTCCTCTCTTATTGCACCGAGCTTGGCCTTCCGGGCCCGGATTCCCTCCTGGACAGCTATTCCGGGGGCATGCTCAAGAAAGCCGCCATAGCCCGCTGCCTGGCCCCGCGCTCGGACCTCGTGCTCCTGGACGAGCCCACCAACCACCTGGATGTGGAGACTATCGAATGGCTCGAGGCAAGGCTCCTCGCCGGGGGCTTTGCCTTTATCCTCGTCACCCACGACCGCTGGTTTCTCGACGCCGTCTGCTCCTCCATCCTCGAGGTGGACTCAGGCAAGGTCTGGCGCCATCCGGGCAACTACTCGGCCTTCCTTGAGGGCAAGGCCGAGCGCCTGGCCAATATGGAAAAGGCCGACTCCCGGCGGCTCGCAAGGCTCAAGATAGAGCTCGAGTGGCTGGGCCGGGGTGCCCGGGCCCGGGCCGGGAAGAGCCGGAGGCGCAAGGAGAGGATCCGGGACATGGCCGGGGCCGGCCTCGAGCGGGCGGCCTCGATGGACGGCTTCCAGACCAACGAGTCCCGCCTGGGCCGGAGGGTCCTCGAGCTCAAGGGCGTGGCCAAGGCCTACGGGGACAAGGGGCTGTTCCGCGATTTTTCCTACGAGTTCACCCGGGGGGACCGGATAGGCATTGTGGGCCCCAACGGCTGCGGCAAGACGAGCCTCCTGGACGTGATCGACGGCCGCAAGGACATCGACTCGGGGACGATCCTCCGAGGGGACACCCTGAGGGTGTCCTATTTCGACCAAGGCTCCACAAGCCTGCGCCAGGATGCCAGCGTCCTCGAGAGTGTCCAGGAAAAGGCCGAGGTCCTCCGCCTCAAGGACGGGACAACGCTTTCGGCGGAGCTTCTCCTTGAGCGCTTTCTCTTTCCCCGGACCATGCAATCCCTGCGCGTATCCCGGCTCTCCGGCGGGGAAAGGCGGCGCCTCGAGCTCGTCCGCCTCCTGGCGGAGTCGCCGAATTTCCTCCTCCTCGACGAGCCCACGAACGACCTCGATATCGAGACCATCGAGCTCCTCGAGGATTTTCTCGAGGCTTTTCAGGGCTGCGTGGCCGTGGTTTCCCACGACCGGGCCTTTCTCGACCGAGTGGCGGCCTTCCTCCTTGTCTTCGATGGCAAGGGCGGGCTCAAGGAATATCCGGGCAGCTATTCCGAGTGGCGGGAGGACCAGGCGGCCGAGGCCGAGGAAGCCCGCCTAGCCGCCGAGCTCGAGCTTAAGGCCCTGCGGGACGCCCGGGCCAACCAGGGCTCGGGGACCGGGGCCTCGGCCTCTGGGGCCGGCAAGAAACTCAGCTGGGCCGAGCGCAAGGAGTTTGACGGCCTCCTCGATGAGATCGATGCCCTTGAGTCCGAGAGGCGGGACCTGGAGGCCCATTTCTCGACCTCCGCCGGCGGGCCTGAGCTCGAGGCCCGGGCGAGGCGTTATGCCGAGCTTGCCGCCCTGATCGAGGCCAGGACCCGGCGCTGGGAGGACCTCGCCGAGCGGGCCTAGGCCAGGGGCCTGCACAAAGGTTCACCCATGCCAGGCCTCCCGGAAAGCTAATTTTAATTGACAGGGGAGGGCAG
>JAKPBN010000080.1 GCA_029778945.1 Spirochaetota bacterium | reverse complement strand
TCCTCGACTCCATCGGCTTTGACGCCGCAATCGATAGGGCCGCCCTCCTCCTCGACATCACCGACCCCTCGGAGATCCGCCGGACCTTTCCCAGGGTCTATCCCCTGGGCCTGGGAGTCATCGGGGTCAAGCCCATCCAGATGGCCAGGGCCTTTTCCGTCTTTGCCAACGGCGGGCGGGAGGTTACCCCCATCGCCATCCGCTCGGTCGAGGACAGGAATGGCAGGATTATCCTCGAGCCGGAAAAGGACCTAAGGACCCAGCAGAAGAAAAAGGGCCAGGCTATCCAGCTGATCAGCCCCCAGACCGCGGCGGTGATGACGGATATGCTCCAGAGGGTTGTGGCCCGGGGAACCCTCCAGGCCCCGGTTTCCTGGACCGCCGACGGCAAGCCCCGATTTGTATACAAGGACGCCGGGGGCAAGACCTTTACCATGCCCGCGGCGGGCAAGACCGGAACGACCCAGAACTGGGCCGATGCCTGGACGGTGGGCTTTACCCCATATATGACCACCGCCATATGGTTTGGCTTTGACCAGCCCGGCAATTCCCTGGGCGTCAACCAGTCCGGGGCCGCCATCGCGGGCCAGGCCTGGGCGGACTACATGAATGAGATCCATAAGGGTTTTGCCTATAAGGCCTTTCCCAGGCCCCAGACCGGCCTTGTGGCGGTCAAGGTCTGCGCGGTCTCGGGGCTCCTGCCCACGGAGGCCTGCAATGAAGGCACCGAGGACCTGCTCTTCCTGGAGGGCACCCAGCCATCCCGGAGCTGCGACCTGCATTCCAGTGGCCAGGAGAGGGACAAGGCCCTCATCGAAAAGCTGGGCAACCAGGTCCAGCTCCTCGGCAATGGCAAGGGGCCGGACTCCAAGCTAAGCCTGCCGAGCTTCGATTTCACTGCACCCCCGGCGGAGGGAAGCGGTGAGGGGGCAAAACCCGCCTCTACAGGCCTGTTGGATTAGGGCTAGCGGAGCGATTGCGGCTTGAGCGGCCTGGGGCAAGGGATATTCCCAGGCTCACAAGGCCAATAAGGAAGGATATTTCCTTTATAAAGGCATCGCTTAAGGGGACCGGGGCTTTGGCCTTGAGGACCGAGCCTGAATCCAGGCGATGCTGGCCCCTTCCAGGGTCATCCCCGGCCACCACGAGGGCCGTTTCCCCCGGGGAGAGGTAGCCCAGGGCCCTGGCCTCCCGGCCAGCCCGGTCCGGATCGGAGCGAAGGGCGTCCAGTTCCGCCCGGAGGCTCGCGTTGGTCGAGCCCAGGCTGTCCATATTGAGGGCCATGGCATCTTTCCTGAGGGCAAGCTCGCGATAGGCGAAAATGCCCGCGGGACCGGCTATCACTGAGAGGAGACAATAGGCGGCGACGCCGATATATAAGGCCACAAAGAGGGTGGCGAGCCGTGAGCTGCGCATCGTTCTCATTTACGGAAGGATAGGCCGCCCTCTTGACCGCGATTATTGACAACCCTGTTTAGTGTGCGTACAGTTATACGGGGCCGTTAATATGGGGGGCATTCCTGCCGATACTCTATCAAACGACCGCCCGTAACGGAGTTGCTATGGCAGTACGTCCCGATACTACTACGAAGAGCTCTACCCCCGCACCCGCGAAAACCGACGAAGATCTCGAGCAGTACGGGGTGTGGGTCAAGGCCGAGC
>JAKPBN010000072.1 GCA_029778945.1 Spirochaetota bacterium | reverse complement strand
AAAGATGGGTAAATCCCCTCCTCCTCCTTCCGGCCCTGGCGGACAAGGCCGCCCCGGCTATCCGCTCGGCCGCCCTTGTCCTGGGAACCAAGAGCTACCCCCTTGGGGAGACCAAGGTCCTCCCCCAGGGCAAGTACAGCGTGGCCGTGGACGCGAGCGACCTTTTGGAGTCCTCCTGGGCGGGGACTGCCTCGGCACCCTATTTTATCCGCCTGGTTGTGGATGGCACCAAGGCGATGGAGCTCTCCTTTGATGTGGCCGGGGAGAAAGACGGCCACCTCTCCCTGGCCTCGGACAAGCCCAGGCCCTATCGCGAGGCATACCTCCCGGACGGCAAGATAGTCCTGGCCACCCGGCTCTTTGCCGCCGGCCGTTCGGTCATCCAGGTTCTCGTGCGGGACTACACGGGGAACGAAAGACAGGCCTCCTGGTCCATTTCCTTCGAATGAAAACCTATGATTCCCATGCGGGGTCTGACCCCCGGGCGGCCCGGCCCTGCGCCCTCTGCTCTTCCCTGAGCTTTGAGCCCCTCTGGGACCTCGAGGACTGCTCCTTTGTCCGCTGTCCTTCTTGCGGCCTGATCCAGCAGAATCCCCAGCCCCTGAGGGAGGCCGTCCTGGCCCGCTATGGGGAGGACTACCTGGCCTACGAGGCCAAGCGGCAGTTCGACTATCGGAGCCTGGAGCTCAAGGCCCTCGGGGCCCTGGCCTTCGACGGCCTGGTGAGTCCCGCCTGGGCCCTCGCCATAGCCCAGGGCCGCCTTCCGAGCCTCCTCGATGTGGGCTGCGCCACGGGAGCCCTTCTGGAGCATTTCCGGGCTCGAGGCTGGGCCGTGACGGGGGTCGAGACCTCCCAGGCCCAGGCGAGCTACGGCCGGGAAACTTACGGCCTGGATATCCGGGCCACCACCCTCGAGGAGGCTGGCCTTCCGGAGGCTAGCTTCGATGTGGTCCACGCCTCCCAGCTGATCGAGCATCTAAACGACCCGGCGGCCTTTCTCCGGGAGGCCCGCCGCCTCCTTTCCCCCCAGGGCCTGCTCTTTTTGGCTACCCCCAATGCCGATGGCTTCCAGGCCCGGGCCCTGGGAGGGGCATGGCGGAGCGCGATTGGAGACCATCTTTACCTATTTTCCGTCTCTACCTTGACCCGCCTCCTGTCCGATTCAGGCTTTGATGTCCTGTCCCTGATCACCTGGGGGGGCTGGGCCCAGGGGCTCAAGCCCGGCTTTATCAAGCCTAGCCTCGACCGCTGGGCCAAGGCTCGGGGCCGGGGGGATGTCATGGCCCTGGCGGCGAGGCCCCGGGATGGCATAAAGGGGCAGGGCCATGGCTGAGTACTCTGGAGTGGCCGAGGCTATCGAGAGGATCCTTGAGGGCATAGCCATAGCTGCCACGCGGGCTGGTAGGGATCCGAAAGACATAACCTTGATGGCGGTGACCAAATTCCATCCCCTGGCGGCGGCCCGGGCGGCCTGGGCCGCAGGGGTAAGGGTCTTTGGAGAATCCCGGGTCCAGGAGGCCGAGGCCAAGTTCGCCGGAACCGAGGCGGAATTTCCCGGCCTCAGGCTGGATCTGATAGGAAATCTCCAATCCAATAAGGCCAAGAAGGCCGTAAGCCTTTTTACGACCATCCAGTCTGTGGATTCCCTTGGTCTCCTCGAGGAGCTGAACCGAAGGGCAAGGGCCGGGGGTCAGACCCCGGATATTCTCTTCGAGCTCCACACGGGGGAGGAATCCAAGGCCGGCTTTCCCAGCCTGGACGCCCTGATCGAGGCCTGTGACCACCTCTGCGGCCTTGGCCCGGTCTCTGGAGGGGGCCTGCGCCTCCGGGGCCTCATGACTATGGCCCCCTTTTCCCGGGATGAGGCCCTGGTGAGGGCCTCTTTCCGCAAGCTTGCGAGGGCCCGGGATAGCCTCCAGGCCCGCTTCCGTGATTTTTCCCTTGATACCCTGTCCATGGGTATGTCCAACGACTATGCCCTGGCCATTGAGGAAGGCTCCACCCTGGTGAGGATTGGCACAGACATCTTTGGCCCGAGGCCCCAGGCGCAGGTATGAGACACCCAGTCTTGGTCCTGGCCCTGATACTGGCATCTTCTGTCCTCTGGGCTGAAGGGGAGACCCCCTCAAGACCCTCTGCGGCTAGCGGCGACCCCACGGCCGGGCCAGCATCCTCAGGCCTCCAGGTGTCCCCGGGGGCCCTCCCCCCAGGCTATGGCCAGGCCAAAAAACGGGAAAATGGGCTCCGGCGCTTTGAGATCCTGGCCTTTGGCGGCTTCCCCATAGCCCTCTTCTACACGAACTTGGGCTTTGAGCTAGGCGCCTATATCCAGAGCAACTTTGACTCCCGCTACGCCCCCTGGCCCTTTTCCGGGGAGCAGACCCAGAGCATCAGCGATTCCGAGCGCTTTGGCCGGATGGGCATAGCCGCAGGCCTTTCCCTCCTTGTGGCCGGAGTGGACGCTCTCCTCGTGGCTTCCCTGGAAAAGCGGAGGGCCGGGGCGCCATCCGGGGCAGCCGCCGGGGCAGACCCAGGCCCCGCGGGGACGGTCCAGGGGACGGCGCCCTGAGCGCCCGGGCTCCCTGCCGGAGCGGGCTCAACTTGACAGGGAACCTGGCCCAGTCTAGTATGATTGTCTGGTTGCAGTGAATATGACAAAGACATTGGTCGTCTTCGAGGACGGCAAGGCGGAACTCGAGCGGGTAGCGGGCCTCATTGCTACATCGCTCAACGCGGACAAGCACGAGGTGCGGGTCCGCGCGGCTTCCTCCGTGACGGTCTCCGAGCTTCTTGCCTCGGGCTTCTATATCTTTGGCTCCACCGCCGCCTCTGCGCCCTCCTACGCCGAGATTTCCCGGGTCCTCAAGGGGATCAACCTTGCCGGGAGAAAAGCCGCGTATTTTGGGCCTTCAGACAAGGCTCTCGAGGCATTCAAGGGCATGGCCGCCGATACCGAGCTCAGGGCCGCCGGGCCTGATCTCGCACATCCCCGACCCGAGGTGGAGACGGTGGTGGCTTGGCTCGCGAGCCTCTCCTGATCCCACTCCCCACGAGGTAGCTATGGCCGAAGCCTTCGATCTTGACCGTGCGATACGGAAAGTCCCTGATTTCCCCAAGCCAGGCATCCTCTTCTACGACATAACCTCGGTTATAGCCAATCCTCTGGCCTTCAGGCATTGCATCGACCAGATGGTCGAGCGCTACGGCCAGCGGGGCATCCAGGCCGTCGCGGCTATCGAGTCCCGGGGCTTCATATTTGGGGCTGCCCTCTGCGACCGCCTCGGCCTTCCCCTCCTCCTGGCCCGCAAGAAGGGCAAGCTGCCCGGGGCCACGATCAGCGCCAGCTACGCCCTGGAGTACGGGGTGGCGGAGATCGAGATGCATGTCTCCGACATCCCCAGGGGCCAGAACGTCCTGATTGTGGACGACCTCATAGCCACCGGGGGCACCGTCGGGGCCGTGGCCGACCTCCTGCGCCGGGGCGGGGCTCGTCCCGTGGGCGCCTTTGCGGTGATCGGCCTTCCCTTCCTGTCCTTCCAAAAGACCGTCGGGGACCTCGAGGTCCAGACCCTCAACGACTATCACGGGGAATGAGGCCGTCCTAAGCCCCACGCCCTGGTCCAGCTTCTGAAGAAAAGGAGATTCCTCATGCTGCAAGCCCTCGAGAAGAATAGCGCCTGGAAGGGCCGGAAAGGTCCCCTCCTCCTCGCGATCATGGACGGGGTCGGCTATGGCCAGTATGCCGATGGAGACGCCGTCAGGGACTCCAAGATGTGCCATTTCCGCGCCCTGGAGGCCGCCTCCCCCCACACGCGGCTCAAGGCCCACGGCAAGGCAGTGGGCCTACCCTCGGACGAGGACATGGGCAACTCCGAGGTCGGCCATAACGCCATAGGCTGTGGCCGGGTCTTCGCCCAGGGGGCCACGCTCGTCTCGGCCTCGATCTCCACGGGGGCCATGTTCCAGGGCGAGACCTGGAAGGGCCTCGTGGCGACGGTCAAGAAGTCCGGCGGCGCCCTCCACTTTATCGGGCTGTTTTCCGACGGCAATGTCCACTCCCACATCGACCATCTCAAGGCCATGCTCACGAGGGCCTGCGAGGAAGGGGTAGCGAAGGCTCGGGTCCATGTCCTCCTCGACGGCCGGGACGTGGGCGAGCAATCGGCCCTGGACTACATCGATCCTTTTGAGGCCTTCCTGGCCAGCCTAAACGCCAAGGGTGTCGACTATCGCATCGCCTCCGGCGGGGGCCGGCAGTACATAACCATGGACCGCTACAACGCCAATTGGGAGCAGGTCCGCCGGGGCTGGGAAACCCATGTCCTGGGCAAGGGGCGCCAGTTCCCCTCGGCCCGGGCCGCCGTCGAGGCCTACCGGGCGGACAAGCCCTCGATCATCGACCAGGACATCCCCGAGTTTGTCGTGGCCAAGGATGACAAGCCCGTGGGCAGCATCGAGGACGGGGACGCGGTGGTCTACTTCAATTTCCGGGGGGACCGGGCCCTGGAGATCACCGCCGCCTTTGAGCAGGACTCCTTTGACAAGTTTGACCGGGTGCGCAGGCCCAAGGTCGCCTATGCGGGCATGATGGAATACGACGGCGACCTCCATGTTCCCGCCCACTACCTCGTCTCCCCGCCCTCCATCGACCGGACCCTGGGGGAATACCTCGCGGCCTCCAAGGTGCGCATGCTCGCCATCTCCGAAACCCAGAAGTACGGCCACGTGACCTATTTCTTCAACGGCAACCGGACCGGCAAGTTCGACGAGAGGCTCGAGGACTATGTGGAAGTCCCCTCGGACCGGGTCCCCTTCGAGGAGAGGCCCTGGATGAAGTGCGCAGAGATCACGGACAAGGTCCTCGAGGCCATAGGCTCGGGCAAGTACGACTTTATCCGCCTCAACTTCCCCAACGGGGACATGGTGGGCCACACCGGAGTCTACGAGGCCGTGGTCTGCGGCCTCGAGGGCATGGACCTCCAGCTCGGCCGCCTCAAGCTGGCCATCGAGAAGGCCGGGGGCATCATGGTGATCAGCGCCGACCATGGCAATTCCGACGATATGTTCGAGCACGAGAAGAAAACCGGGGCCGTGACGATCAAGGCCGATGGGACCCCCCGGGCCAAGACGAGCCACTCCCTCAACCCCGTGCCCTGCGTGATCTACGATCCCGCCAGCCAGGGCGAGTATGGCCCGGCCCTGAAGGAGGGCCTGGGGATCTCCTCCCTGGCGGCCACCTGCATCGAGCTCTTGGGCTACAAGGCTCCTGCTGACTACGATCCCTCGGTCCTCGGGCTAAAGTAGGCGGGCGCCCATGATTGAGGTCGAGCTCAAGGCCCATCTTGAGGACCCCGCCGCCGTCGAGGCCAGGGTCGCGGCCTTTGCGGCCTTTGCCGGCCCCTTTGACAAATTCGACGCCTACTGGCATGGCCCGGACTGGCGCCTGTCCCGGGGCACCAAGGGCTTCCGGGTCAGGTCCGAAGGCGGGACAACCATGGTCACCTTCAAGACCAAGCGGAGCGAGGGGGGGCTTGAGATCAACCGGGAGAGGGAATTCGGGGTGGACGACTCCGAGGCCCTGGAGGAGTTTTTCCTCCGCCTGGGCTGTGAGCCCTTTTTTACCAAGCGCAAGCGGGGCAGGAGATACGAGCTCAGGGTCGATGGGCGGGAAAGGCCCATAGGCATAGAGATCCTCGAGCTCGAGGGCCTTGGCCATTTTATCGAGATAGAGATCCTCCTCGAGCGGGAGGACCCCGCCGAGGTGGCCCTGGCCCAGGGGGAGATCAAAGGCGTCCTGGCCAAGGCCGGGGTGGGCGACTCCCAGATCGAAAGCCGCTACTATTCGGAGCTCCTGGTCACGGCGGGCCTCATTCGAAATGGATAAAGTCCAGGTACCAGTCGTGGACCCCTCCGGCGCGCACCCGGAATTGAAGGACATAGTTGGAAAGACTATCCGCCGGGTCGGCGCTGGGCTTTAGGCCCGAGAGGTCGAGCTCCACCTCCGTCCATTCGCTGGCCTCGATGGCGGTGATGGGATAGGCTCCTCCCGAGCTTGCCTGGACCACGAGGGCCTGGCCGGACATCAGGGCGTTCAGGTCGTAATAACAGCGGTTGCTCGCTCCGGCCCCGAGCTGGATCCTCAAGCCCGGCGCCGAGCCCCCGGTCCTGCCCTTGAAGCGGAAGGCCAGCTTGCTAGCCCCTGGGGGCGGCTCGAAGCGGGCCGTCGTGAGGGCGACAAGGCCATTAGCGCCAGGGCTGGCCTGGTAGTGGAGGGAGGCTTCTCCCTCGAAGACCTCGCTCGTCGCAAGGGACGCGCCGCTGGCTAGTCCTGGAGGCCCCGCGCCCTCCATGTCGCCGCCCTGGAAGGCCGGCGCGACAACCCTCAGCACGACCGATCCCGCCGTCGCTATGTCCAGGTCCGCATCCTCGGCCCCGAGGGGAAGGCTATAGCTCCCTGGGGCAAGGTCGACCGGGAGGGTCGCCACCGTGGTCCAGCTGCCCGCCTCGGCCTCCTCCAAGGCTAGCTCGGAGCCTATACCCACCGCGGAAAGATCGGCCCAGACCCGCTTGGCCTCAGCTCCGCCCTGGCTAGTGAGCCGGGCCGTGAGGAAGATGCCCTGTCCCGCCGAGGCCCTGCCCACGAGCCTGGGCAGGATCGATGTCTCCAGGAAGGCTAGGGAAGGCTCAGGCAGCCTCTCGGCCCGGATGAGGATGGCCTTGGTGGACCCGTCCTCGGCCTCGAGCTGGAAGGACGCGGGAAGGGAAAAATCGTTGGCCGTCTCTCCGGATACCTGAAAGACTCCTTCGCGATAAAGCCGGGCCCCCGGAGAGAGCTCAAAGCTTGCCACAAGGCAGGAAAGGTCTGAGTTCCAGGGAAGACCCGGGAGAGCCCAGACCTCGGCGCCGGCCTCGCTCGGCCTAGACTCGCCGGGATAATCCCCGGCGGGCAGGCCGGGATTCCGCTCAGAAAGGAGGGAAAGGCTCAGGAAGTCCTTGGCCGACGAGGCTGGCAGAGCCTCCTCTTCTTCTTCCTGGGGAACCGTGGGATCGGTCGCCTGGCTACAGGCCAGAAAGAGGGCAAAGGCAAGGAGCCAGAGGCGGGACGAGGATAGGGGCATGGCGGGACCTCCATGTCCCGCATCACGCTCAGGATCCTGTTTCGCGCTTGAGCCTGGGGTGGCCTTGGGCTAGTATTACCCATACGCCTGCCCATGGGGCGGGGCATGGCCTGCGGCGATCAGGGCCGCAAACGGAGGTTCCCGATGAAACGAATCCTTGTGCTCCATGGTCCCAACCTCAACTGGCTGGGCAAGAGGGAACCCGGGATATACGGCCACTTTACCCTGGCCGAGGTCGACAGGGCCCTTGGGGAAGAGGCCAAAGGGCTGGGTGCCGAGCTTAAGGTCTTGCAGACCAACTGGGAGGGCCAGCTGGTCGACTGGATCCAAGAAAACGCCGAGTGGGCCCAGGGCATCCTCATCAATCCCGGGGCCTTTACCCACTACAGCTATGCCTTGAGGGACGCCTTGGCTTCGGTGAGCCTGCCGACGGTCGAGGTGCACTGCACCAACATCCAGGCCCGGGAGGACTTCCGCCACGAGTCGGTGATCGCCCCGGTCTGCCTGGGCCAGATCGCTGGCTTTGGGCTCAACAGCTATGTGCTCGGGCTGAGGGCGTTATGCGACGCCCTGGAGGGGAAGAGGGACTAAAGGCTGCCTTGGCTAGGGGTTCCGGGCCGGGCCTGTAGCTCGGATATTGGTTTGACGCCCCATGGCAAGGAAGGTATCATACTAAACTAGAGTAGCTACCATCCTAAAACCATGAAGAAAAGGCAATTATGGACCATCCGGGAGCCATCTTACCTCGATCTCCCAACTTCCAGTTCCTGTCGGAGATTGACCCAAACCTCCTCCTTCCGGCCCTGCAGGCCGAGCGCTATATTTCGGAGGACCCCGCAGGGGCCATAGCCAAGCTGCGCCTCTTTGCGGAGCGGGCCGCCAAGACCGCCGCCGCCCACCTGGGCATCTATGTCGAAGAAAGGGAAGAGTTCCTAGAGACTCTCCGCTCCCTTTCCTATCGCCATGCCTACGACCAGCGCCTGGCCGACCTCTTCCATACCCTCAGGAAGGACGGGAACCAGGCGGTCCATTCCGGCCAGGGAGGGCCCGAGGATGCCCTAAGGGACTTGCGTTTTGCCCACCGCATAGCCGAGTGGCTCTATCGGGTTGTGCGCGACCCGGCCTTCACGGCCCCGGCCTTTGTCACGCCCCCTTCCCCGGGGGCAGGGATCACCCAGGTTGCCGCCGAGCTCGAGGAGGCCCGGGAGAGGATCTTGGCCCTCGAAATATCGGCAGCCCAGGCCAGGGAAGAGGCCGAGGGCTTTGAGGCCGAGCTGGCCCGCATCAAGGCCGCCGCTCCGGCCGAGGATTCCCCGGAAGGCCGGGGCAAGGCCGCTGTAGCCCTCGCCGCCGCCCTTTCCATGGACTTTGACGAGGCCGACACCCGGGAAATCATCGATGCCCAGCTCCGGGCGGCGGGCTGGGACGCTGACACAAAGGCTGTCCGCCATTCCCTGGGCTCCCGGCCGGAAAAGTCTAAGGATAAGGCGATAGCCGAGTGGCCCTGCGGGGGTGGGCGGGCGGACTATGTCCTCTTCCACGGCCTGGAGGCTATCGCGGTGGTTGAAGCCAAGCGGGCTTCCCGGAATGTGCCCAGCGTCCTCGACCAGGCGGCTAGCTATGCCCGGAGCCTCTCGGAGGGCCATCAGGTCCCCTTTGCCTTCGCCACCAACGGAAGGCCCTGGCTGGCCCAGCTAGCCGAGGCGAGCGGCGTGTGGTTCCGGGACCTCAGGAGGGCGGCTAACCTGGCCCGACCCCTGGAAGGCTGGTACTCCCCCGAGGGCCTTGCCGGACTTCTCAAGATCGATGTCCCCGAGGCGGAGAAGCGGCTCGATGACTTTGGCTTTGAGCTCGACTTCCCCCTGCGCTATTACCAGAAAGAGGCCATCCTTGCCGCAGAAGCCGCTATCCGGACCGGCTCCCGGCGCGTCCTCCTCGCCATGGCTACCGGCACGGGCAAGACGAAGACCTGCATAGCCCTGCTCTATCGCCTCCTTTCGACGGGGATGTTCAGGCGGGCTTTATTCCTCGTGGACAGGAATGCCCTGGGGGAGCAGGCGGGGAACGCCTTCAAGGAGACAAAGATCCGGGGCCTTCGGAGCTTTGCCGAGGACTTTGGGATCAAGGAGATTGGCCAGGGCAGGCCCGAGCCCGAAACCCGGGTGACTATCGCCACAATCCAGTCCATGGTTAAGCGCCTGCTCTATGCCGAGGGCGGTGAGAGCCCTGGGGTGGACGAGTACGACCTTGTCGTCGTGGACGAGTGCCACCGAGGCTACCTCCTCGACCGGGAGCTCTCGGCCGATGAGCTTGAGTTCCGGTCCTACGAGGACTATGTCTCCAAATACCGGCGAGTTTTGGAGCATTTCGATGCGGTGCGCATAGGCCTCACCGCGACCCCGGCCCCCCAGACCACGGATATCTTTGGCGACCCGGTCCACTACTACTCCTACCGCCAGGCGGTCATCGACGGCTACCTCATCGACCACAAGCCGCCCATACGCATAGAGACTAGGCTTAGCCAAGGCGGCATCAGCTGGAGGGCCGGGGAAGAGGTGCCCGTCTACCGGCCCGAGAAGGGCCAGATTGAGCTCTTCAGGACCCCGGACGAGCTGGCTTTCGATGTGGCCGAGTTTAACAAGAGCGTTGTGACCCGGGAGTTCAACCGGGTGGTCTGCGAATACCTGGCCAAGCAGATAGAGCCAGAAGGGGAGCGGAAGACCTTGATCTACTGCGCCACCGACCTCCATGCGGACATCGTGGTGGAGGAGCTCAAGAAGGCCTTTACGGCCGCCTACGGTGAAGTTCCAGATACCGCCGTAAAGAAGATCACCGGAGCCTCTACCGAGCCCCTCACCCTCATCCGGCGCTACAAGAACGAGCGATTCCCCAGCGTGGCCGTCACGGTCGACCTCCTCACAACTGGAATAGATGTACCGGAGATATGCAACCTGGTGTTTATCCGCCGAGTAAACAGCCGCATCCTGTATGAGCAGATGCTAGGCCGGGCCACCCGCCTCTGCGAGCGGATCGGCAAGGACTACTTCGAGGTCTACGACGCCGTCGACCTCTATGAGTCGATGAAGGCCTACAGCGACATGAAGCCGGTGGTCACCAACCCCAACATCGGCTTTGAGCAGCTCATCCAGGAAATCACCGGGTATGATGGCCTTTCCCCTGCCGCTCTTGAGGCGGCCCGGCGAACCGCCCTCGACCAGCTCAGGGCAAAGCTGGGCCGCAAGATCGCCCGGATGGATGAGGGGGCGAAGGGGGCCTTTGTAGCCAAGACGGGCATGGCCCCCGAGGACTTTGCCGCAGCGGTCGCCGCCGCGAATCCCGTAGAGGCGGCAAGGCTTCTAGGGCGAGTTCCGGGCTTGGGGGCCTGGCTCGACCGTTCAGGCACGGGCACAAGGATGCCACTGCCGATCAGCGGACACCTAGATGAGCTTGTGGCGACCCATAGGAAATACTTTATCGCGGACACGGCCCAGGACTACCTGGAGCAGTTCAAGGCCTTTATCCAGACCCATGAGAACGAGATAGCCGCCCTCAGGGCCGTGACCACCAAGCCCTCAAGCCTTACCCGGAAGGACCTGCGGTCCCTCCTTGTAACCCTGGACGAGGCGGGCTTTGCGGAGTCCTCCCTGCGGGAGGCCTGGCATGACGCGACCAACGCGGATGTGGCGGCCTCGGTGATCGGCTACATAAGGCGCCAAGCCCTGGGGGACCCCCTCATCCCCTGGGACCAGAGGGTAGGGGAGGCCCTGGCCCGCCTCAAGGCTAGCCGCTCCTTTACTCCACCCCAGGTCCAGTGGCTCGACCGCATAGCCAAGCAGATGAAGGCCGAGCTCGTGGTGGACCGGGCAGTCCTGGACTCGGGTGTCTTCCACGACCAGGGCGGATTCGATAGAATCAACAAGGTCTTTGGAGGAAGCCTCGAGCACACCCTCGAGGAATTCTCCAGCCTGATGTGGCAGCCCCAGGCCCGTTAGCAGCCCACTAGAGTCCAAGGAAGCCTCATGAACACCCGGGAGATCGTCGACAAGCTCTGGAACCTCTGCAATGTGCTCCGGGACGACGGGGTTACCTATCAGCAATATGTCACGGAGCTCACCTACCTGCTTTTCCTCAAGATGATGAAGGAGACGGGCCAGGAGGACAAGCTCCCCAAGGCCTACCGCTGGGACGTGCTCGAGGGCAAGACCGACACCGAGCGCTTCGAGCATTACAGGATCATGCTCGTCGAGCTAGGCACGAGGGGAAAGCGCCAAGTGCGGGAGATCTTTGCCAACGCCACAAGCTTTATCCGTAAGCCTTCGACCCTCACGACCCTGGTGAGGGCCATAGATGAGGTGGACTGGTACTCGGCCAAGGAAGAGGGCATGGGCGACCTCTATGAAGGCCTCCTTGAGAAGAACGCCGGAGAGAAGAAGTCCGGGGCGGGGCAGTACTTTACGCCGAGGGTCCTCATCGACTCCATGGTGCGCCTCATGAAGCCCCAGCTGGGCGAGGTTATCCAGGACCCCGCAGCGGGCACGGGGGGCTTCCTGATCGCCGCCAAGCATTGGCTCAAGGCCGAGCACGATGACTTTGACCTGCCTGAGGCGGACTACAACCGCTACCGCAACTCGACCTTCTACGGCATGGAGCTTGTCCAGGACACCCACCGTCTGGCCATGATGAACCTCATGCTCCACGACATCGAGTCCGACGGGGAGACCACGGGCATCAGGTTAGGCGATTCCCTCTCCAGCGCGGGCCAGGACCTGCCCCCGGCCGACCTCATCCTGACTAATCCCCCCTTTGGCACGAAGAAGGGCGGGGGCCTCCTGAGCCGGGATGACTTCACCTATCCCACGAGCAACAAGCAGCTCGCCTTCCTCCAACACATCTACCGGGGGCTCAAGCCGGGTGGACGGGCTGCGGTAGTCCTGCCGGACAACGTGCTCTTTGAGAGCAACACCGGGGCGGAGATCCGCCGGGACCTCATGAACAAGTGCGAGCTCCACACTATTCTTCGCCTCCCCACGGGCATCTTCTATGCCCAGGGGGTCAAGACCAATGTGCTCTTCTTTACCCGGGGCAAGAGGGACTCAGGCTCCACCAAGGAAGTCTGGGTCTATGATCTGCGGGCCAATATGCCAAGCTTTGGGAAGACGACCCCCCTCAAGGCCGAGCACTTTGCGGACTTTGAGAAGGCCTTTGGGAAGGATCCCTACGGGAAGTCGAAGCGAACCGACCAGGGCGAGGAGGGGCGCTTCCGCCGCTTTTCCCGCGAGTGGATCCGGGAGAAAAAGCAGGACTCCCTCGACATCGCCTGGCTCCGGGACGAGAGCCTCGAGGATGCCGACTCCCTGCCCGAGCCTGCAGTCTTGGCGCGCTCGGCCTTGCTAGAGCTTGAGGGGGCAATGGCGGAGCTCAAGGGGATACTCGCCGAGCTAGGCGAAGATGGGGACGAGGCCGAGCTCGCCTGATTGGGCCTGAGCCAGGAAGGTTGCTCACAAAATCATGTTGCGTAATAGCTAAAATGTCTTATAATATAAGACAATATGGCTGAAATACGGCATCTTTCAGGCCTGGGGCCGGAGCTCGACTTCCTGGCGGTTGCAGGAATTGCCGGCGAAAAGGGCAATATCCGAGACAAGGTGAGCCGCTGGCTCAAGGCAGGCGAAGTCATCGGCGTGGTCAAGGGCATCTATGTGACCGCCCCCGAACTGAGGAAGCGCCCGGTCAGCCTCGAGATCCTGGCCAATATGGTCTATGGCCCTTCCTATGTCTCCTTCGAGTATGTCCTCTCCAGGTCGGGCCTCATCCCCGAGGCGGCCACGGCAATCACCTCGGCAACGCCCAAGCGGAACCGCGACTTTGACACGGCCTTGGGGCGCTTTAGCTATCGCCACCTCCCGCCCGAGGCCTACAGCTTTGGCTGGACCCGGCGGGAGCTTGCCGATGGCTCAGGCTGGCTCGAGGCCTATCCTGAGAAGGCCCTCCTCGACTGGCTCTACCGCTCGGGCTCCCTGCGCTCCGTAAGCGCCCTCGAGGCAAGGCTCTTCGAGGACCTCCGCCTCGACCCCGAGCTCTTCCGCGACCTTGACCGGGAGAGGCTCGCGGCCTACGCCGCCCGGATGCCCGGCGAGACCTTTAGGGTCCACTTTGCCAAGCTCCTGGGGAGGCAGTATGCATGACGCCATCCGAGGCATGATCGAAAAGCGCCGGCCCCAAGGCCCATTGGACTGGGACCGGGCCCTCC
Source organism: Spirochaetota bacterium (assembly GCA_029778945.1). Taxonomy (GTDB): domain Bacteria; phylum Spirochaetota; class Spirochaetia; order Treponematales; family Rectinemataceae; genus JANYKC01. Next base: position 2,158 of record JAKPBN010000072.1, on the reverse strand, counting down.
GGGAAGTCCTCCAGGAAGCTGCCCTGGCCGGGCTCTGGCGCACGGGCTTTTTTGACCGCGCCGCCTTTTACGGTGGCACGGCCCTGCGCCTCTTCCACGGTCTGGACCGCTTTTCTGAGGACCTCGACTTTACCCTACTCGCGGCCGATCCTGAATGGAAGCTATCCGAGCGCCTCGAGGGCCTGCGTGCGGAGATCGAGGCCTTCGGCTTCTCCGTCGAGGTAGACGCCAAGCACGAAGGCAAGATTGACTCGGCCTTTATCAAGGCGAACACGAAGATCCACCTAATCCGCATCGAGGCACCGGAGGGAGTCGCGGGAAGCGCGGCCTCGAACCGCCTCATTAAGGTCAAGCTCGAGACGGACACCGATCCGCCTGAGGGGGTCAGGACCGAGATGAGGACCCTCCTCGAGCCCTTCCCCGTCTCAGTCCGCGTCGTGACGCCCCCCTGCCTCTTTGCCGGTAAGCTCCACGCCTGCCTCTGCCGCTCCTGGAAGACCCGGGTCAAGGGAAGGGACTGGTACGACTTCCTCTTCTTAATCGCCCGGGGCATACCAGTCGATGTCGCCCATCTCGAAGCCCGGCTCCGGCAGAGCGGGCATTGGACCGAAAAGAGGGCTCTTGAGGTCGAGGATGTGAAGAGGATGCTGGAGACGAGGATTGCGGCAATTGACTGGAAGCAGGCGGCGGAGGATGCCTTGCCTTTTATAAGGGATACGAGGGCCGTGGATATGTGGGGGAAAGAGCTATTCAGGGAAGCGGTGGCGAGGATTATATGGGCATGAAGAAAGAGGACAATTATTTGATTCACCACGGAGACGCGGAGGTGCACGGAGGGGGAGGGAGGGATTTGCCGGAGGGGTGGCAGATCTCCCAGATTGGGGATATTGCTGAGTTAGATAATGGAAGAGCATTCAAACCGGAAGAATGGGGCAAAAGTGGGCTTCCAATAATTCGGATACAGAACCTAAATAGCTCAAATAGCGAGTTCAATTATAGCAATGCCCGATTTCCAGAACGCTTCAAGGTTTCGAGAGGCGACTTGCTTTTTGCCTGGTCTGGGACTCCTGGTACATTCTTTGGAGCGCATATCTGGACAGGCGGTGATGCATGGCTTAATCAGCATATTTTTAATGTCCGTTTTTTCCCAGACAAAGCAAACAGGAATTTCCTACGATACGCGATTAATCAGAAACTTGAAGAACTTATCGGGAACGCTCAAGGCGGGGTTGGCCTTCGCCATGTAACGAAAGGGACTTTCGAGTCAACTCTTATCCCACTCCCCCCACTCCCCGAGCAGGAGCGCATTGCGGCTCGGCTTGATCTTCTCCTTGGGAAGCTCAAGGCTGCGCGGAAGAGGCTTGATGGAATGCCGGAGCTAATCAAGCGCTTCCGGAAGTCGGTGCTGGCGGAGGCGGTGTCGGGGAGGCTTACGGAGGAGTGGAGGGAAGAGAAGAGTATATCTTCTCTATAGGAATTAACGACGCTAGAGGTGATAGCTGATATAGTTGGTGGAATTACTAAAGACTCAAATAAGCAATCTAACGCCGACGAAGAGATACCTTATCTGAGAGTTGCTAATGTTAAGCGAGGGTACCTTGATCTTTCGGAAGTAAAGACAATTCGTATTCCAATAAAGAGAGTCCAAGCATTACTATTGAAAGAAGGGGATGTACTTTTTAATGAAGGTGGAGATTTGGATAAAGTAGGTCGAGGTTGGATTTGGCAAGGGGAAATTGAGCGATGTTCTTTTCAGAACCATATTTTTAGAGCAAGGCTTTACAATCAGACCAATAGTCCGAAGTTTATTTCCTGGTGGGGAAATTCTAGAGGACAAGAATATTTCTTTCGAGGCGGAAAACAGACAACGGGGATTGCTTCAATTAGCCGATCTATGCTTTCGAAGCTTCCTATAGAACTACCTAGTACAGAAGAACAATCCGAAATTGTCCGCCGCGTTGATGAGCTCTTTGCCTACGCCGATGCCCTCGAGGCCCGGGTCGCCGAGGCGCGCAAGTTGGCTGATCGACTTGAACCGGCTATCCTAGCCAAGGCTTTCCGGGGGGAACTTTCGGAGCAGATCCCTGAGGAGGCAATTGAGTGGGAAAGGAAGCTTGCCGAGTTTGAGGCCGAGGCGGGGAAACTGGCTCTGGGGCGA
>JAKPBN010000050.1 GCA_029778945.1 Spirochaetota bacterium | reverse complement strand
CCCTCGCAGGCCCCAAGGCCTCCCCTCCCCGCTTCAGGCCCCAGTCCGCAGGCCGGGGAGACCAGGGAGGCGGCCACAATCCTCTCCTCCCGGTCGGTCTCCAGGTCCAGGGCCAGCCAGCGCAGGCGGGGAGTGGCTTCGGAGGCCTCCAGGAGCGGAAAGGCAAAGACGAGGTCCACCCGCTTGCCCGGCCGGGCTTCTCCGGTGATCAAGACCCCGCCCCGGATCGCCCGCTCCTGGAGGAAGTCCTCGGCCCGGCCCCACTCGGGGGAGAGGGGGGAAAGGCCCTCGGCCTTGAGCCGGCGCTCGGCCGTGGAGGCCTTGGTGGAAGGGAGGAGGAGGCGCCGCAGGGGGGCGCCGGAAAAGTCCGTCCAGGGGAGGGAGTCCTGGAGGCCCAGGGAGGCGAGGAGGCCCTGGGCCTTTTCCGCCTCGGCTTCCGGGACATGGAGAGCTCCGGCTCCCCGGTTTTCCGCGCAGGCAAAGCTGCGCCCGTCCTCAAGACGGCCGGAGAAATAGAGCCTATCCCCGGCTTCCCAGGCGGAGACTATAAAACCGCTCACCCGTGGCATGGGCCCGAGTATACTATACTGGAGCCCATGAAGACCCTAGACGAGCTGGGCCTCGGCCTGGAAAAAGGCGCCCTTGTCCTCCTCGACGCGGCGCCCCTGATCTACCTTGTGGAGGGAGGGACGGCAGCCCGGGCGGGAGTCCTCTCGGCCTTCCTGGAGGCCTCGGCCCAGGGACAGATCGGCCTGATCGCCTCGACGCTTCTTTGGACCGAGGCGCTGTCCCGGCCCCGGGCGAGGCAAGACGGGAAGACCGCGGACGAGTACCGGCGCATCCTGGCCGATTCGAGCCGCCTTGTCCTTGTGCCCCCCGACGTGGCTATCGCCGAGGAGGCCGCAAGCCTCCTTAAGGCCCGGGAAGGCCTGGGCCTGGCGGACGCCTTCCACCTGGCCACGGCCACGATCCGGGGGGCCTCGGCCATCCTGACTAACGACGAGGCCTGGAAAACCCTTGGCCTGGACCAAAAAAAAGGACCCGGACGCATCCGGATCCTTCTTGTCGATGAGCTAGCCTGGACCTAGGCGACTACCCTTTCCACTCGGACACAGCGGCGGCTCGCCCCGTCGATCTCAAAGAGGGCGCCGTGGATAACTGCGGGGCCCTCGGCGGTCTCCATCTTGATGGGCATCTGGGTAAGGCTGCGGCGAAGGCAGATCTCGGTCTTGACCCCGATCACCGAATCCGAGGGCCCCGTCATCCCGAGGTCGGTGAGGTAGCCCGTGCCCTGGGGGAGGATGCGCTCGTCCGCGGTCTGGACGTGGGTGTGGGTACCCGCGACGGCGGAAACCTTGCCGTCCAGCCAAAAGCCCAGGGCTTCCTTTTCCTCGTTGGACTCGGCGTGGACATCGACCACGACAATCGCGTCGGGGCTCTGGGCCCGCAGGACGGCCAAGAGGCCCTCGGCGCAGCGGAAGGGGCAGTCGATCGGGTAGAGGCCTTCCCTGCCCTGGAGGTTGAGGACCGCGAAGGTCCTTCCGCCCAGCTCGAGGCGGGCCAGGCCTGAGCCCGGGGCCCCGGCGGGATAGTTGGCGGGCCGCAGGAGGCGGGGCTCGGAATCCAGGAGCTCGGTAGCCCCTTTCTTTTCCCAGACGTGGTTGCCCGAGGTGACCACATCGACCCCGAGGCCAAAGAGGCGATCGCACTCGTCCTTGGTTATCCCAAAGCCCGAGTTGGCGTTTTCTCCATTTACCACGACGAGGTCCGCCCCCAAGCGGCGCCGGAGCTCCCCCAGGCCCGCAAAGAGGGCCTTCATCCCCGGCTCGCCAATCACGTCACCTATCATCAGGACCTTCACGGTCTCAGCCATGCGTTCTTCTCCTCGGAATCAAGGAGATTTACCACGGAGACACGGAGGCACGGAGGGAAGAGAGGAAAACGATCCTGAAATGATCCACTTTACCCATGAAGTGGATCAGGAGGCATCACCTTCCAGAAAATTCCTATCCGACTCTTCTCCGTGTCTCCGTGCCTCCGTGGTTGCCTTTCACCCCATCATGCCCGAAGGGAGGGGTTCTGGATAGGCCTAGAACTCCTCAAAGTCCGCGTCGTCCGCCCCGGCCGTGGTCCTGGGCACGATAGCCCGGCTGGGCTTGGGGGGCTCGGGCCTTGCGAGGGCTTTCCCGGCGGGAGCGGGCTGGGGGCTGGCCACAGGCTTGGCTGGCGCAATTGGCGCGGCGGGCCTAGGCTGGCTCGGCCCGGACTGGATCTGGGCCCGAGAAAGCCCGCCGGCCCGGGAGGCCTCGCCGTCGAGCTTAAAGAAGCCTATCGCCTGGCGGAGGCCCTCGGCCTGGGCGGAGAGCTCTTCCGCGGTGCTCGCCAGCTCCTCGGAGACCGAGGCGTTTTGCTGGACGACCGTGTCGAGCTGGGTTACCCCCAAGGCTATCTGCTCGGCGCCCATGGACTGCTCGGCCGAGGCCGCGGCTATCTCCTGGATCAGCTCGGCGGTCCGCTTTATGTCCGGCACGAGGCCCTCGAGGAGCTTGCCCGCCTCGGTGGCCACCCCCACGCTGGACCGGGAGAGGGTGTTGATCTCTCCGGCGGCCGTGGAGGACCTTTCGGCTAACTTGCGCACCTCGCTGGCTACAACCGCAAAGCCCTTGCCCGCCTCCCCGGCCCGGGCGGCCTCGATAGCCGCGTTGAGGGCGAGGAGGTTGGTCTGGCGGGAAATCTCCTCGATGATCGATATCTTGCTGGCGATCTCGGTCATGGAGAGGACGGTCTGGCTCACGGACTTGCCCGAGACCTCGGCGCTCTGGGTTACCCGCCGGGCCAGGGCATCGGCCTGGGCCGTGTTGTCGGCGTTCTGCTTGATCGTGGACGCGAGCTCCTCGACGGAGGCCGAGAGCTCCTCGATGCTCGCCGCCTGGTTGTTGGCCCCCTGGGCCAGGCCCTGGGCGGACTGGGAAAGCTGGCCCGAGCCGTCGTTGACCTGGCTGGAGGAGGCCGTGATCTCCCGGACAATATCTGTCAAAGCCAGCCTTAGGCTCCGCATCGAGCGGCCCAGGACCCCAAGCTCGTCCCCCCGGGCTACAAGGCGCTCGACGGCCTCGTGGTCGAGGCCTCCCAGGACAAGGTCACCCTCGGACAGATTGTCCATGGCCGAGACGACGAGGCGGATGGGCTTCACGATGGATCGGGCGAGGAGTATGGCGAGGACTATGGACAGGATGAGGCCGGCGACCGTTATGAGGCCTAGGAGAAACAGGACGGAGTTGACCGTAGCCGCCTCTTCCCGGTGCTCAATGCTCACGGCGAGGATCCAGCCAGGGCTTGAGGGTACGGCGGCCCAATAGGAGCTCATCGCGACCCCATCGGGCCTGCGAAAGATCGAATGCCCTAAAGGCTCCTTGAGCATCTTGGCCGCCATCCCGTTGAGGCCCTTGGAGCCATCCTTGTCCGCGTCGGTGGTCTGGAGCTTCAACACCGCCTCGGCATTGGGATGGGCAATGATGAGCCCCGTGCCATCTATGATCCAGCCATAACCCGTG
>JAKPBN010000036.1 GCA_029778945.1 Spirochaetota bacterium | reverse complement strand
CCTGGGGGTCCCGCAAGAGGCCCGGCACATCCGTGAGGAGGACGAGCTTCTCCGCTCCCAGGGCCACGGCGATCTCGGCGGCGGCCGTGTCGGCGTTGACATTGTAGAAGGCCTCGTCCTCGGTGCCGCCCATCGCGACGGTGGCTATGACGGGGATGAGGCCTGAGTCCAGGGCCAGGTTGACCACCCGGGGGTCGACCTGGGTGATCTCCCCCACGAGGCCCAGGTCGGGCCCGGCCTCCCTGGGCAGGGCGGTGAGCAGGCCCCCGTCGGCCCCGCAAAGACCCAGGGCCCGGCCGCCTCCGCGCTGGATCAGGGCGACAAGGTCCTTGTTCACCTTCCCGGCGAGGACCATCTGGACCACCTCCATGGTCTCGCTGTCCGTAAAGCGCAGGCCCCCGATGAACTGGGGCTCCTTGCCAAGGCGGCGGAGCATCCCGTCGATCTCGGGCCCGCCGCCGTGGACAAGGACGGTGCGGATGCCCACAGAGGCCATGAAGAGGAGGTCCTCCACGACGGCCGTCCTGATGCCCTCGTTGACCATGGCCGCCCCGCCGTATTTCACGACCACGGTCCGGCCCCGGAATTTCTCGATATAGGGAAAGGCCTGGATCAGGACCTCGGCCCTCGAGCTGTCAGATATCGCCATGATGCCCCCTTAAGGCTTTCATCCCCTAGGTCCGGTAGTCGCCGTTGATGCGGACATATTCGTAGGAAAGGTCGCAGCCCCAGGCCGTGGCCTGGGCCTTGCCGAGGCCCAGGTCGACGAGGATCGTCACCTCCGTGTCCGAGAGGACCCGCTTGGCCTTCTCCTCGCTGAAGGCGATGGGGGCCCCGTCCTTGCAGACCTCGAGGTAGCCCCGGCCGCTCTCGAAGGCCAGGGCGATCTTCCCGGGGTCAACCGTGGCGGGGCTGTAGCCCAAGGCGCAAAGGACCCGGCCCCAGTTGGCGTCGGAGCCAAAGAGGGCGGTCTTGACGAGGCTCGAGGAGATCACGGCCTTGGCCAGGAGGACGGCCTCGTCCTCGCTCACCGCACCGGAGACTATGCACTCCATGAGCTTGGTGGCCCCCTCCCCGTCCCGGGCTATCAGGCGGGCCAGCTCCACGCAGATCTCGTCCAGGGCCTCCTGGAAGGCCCGGGAATCGGGCCCTTCGGCCACGATGGGCGCGTTGCCCGCCTTGCCATTGGCCAGGGCCACCACCATATCGTTGGTGCTCGTGTCCCCGTCCACGCTGATCCGGTTGAAGGTCCTCCGGGTGGACTCCGAGAGGGCGGCCTGGAGCATGGGCGCCGCGATCGCGCAATCGGTGGTGATAAAGGCGAGCATGGTGGCCATGTTGGGGTGGATCATCCCCGAGCCCTTGGCTATGGCGCCCATCGTGACCACGGTGCCGTCGGCGAGCTCGAGGCTGACCGCGACCTCCTTCTTGATCGTGTCCGTGGTCATGATCGCCTCCCGGGCGGCGATGGATCCCGTCGGGGAGAGGCCCTCGACCAGGGCGTCCATGCCCCTCTCGATGATCGTCACGTCCAGGAGCTGGCCGATGACGCCCGTCGAGGCGACCACCACGTCCTCGGCCTTGACCGGAAGGCGCTCGGCGACGAGCTCGGCCATGCGCTGGGCCACGGCGATGCCCGCCTCCCCGGTGCAGGTATTGGCGTTCCCGGAGTTGCAGATGATGGCCTGGGCCACCCCGTTGGCCAGGTGGGCCGCGCTGACCACGACGGGCTGGCCCTTGACCTTGTTGGTCGTAAAGCAGGCCGCCGCGGCGCAGGGCAGCTCGGAGACGATCAGGGCCAGGTCCTTCTTCTCCTTGTTCCGCCGGACTCCGCAGTGGATGCCCGAGGCGGTAAAGCCAGAGGGGGCCGTGACGCCACCCCGAATGTGTTTCATCTTCCCATTCCTCCCGCTAGTCCCCCGCCGGCCCCGCCTAGAAGGCGGGCGGAAGGGCCTTGAGTCCTGCGGTCTCCTCGAGACCTAAGGCGATGTTCATGTTCTGGATAGCCTGGCCGGCGGCGCCCTTGACCATGTTGTCCAGGGCGCCCACGGCTATGCCTACCTTGCCCCCGTGGGCCAGGTGGACTGAGATGTCGCAATAGTTGGAGAGCCGGACGTTCCGGTTGGTGGCGGCAAGGCCCTCGCCCAGGACCCGGACAAAGGGCTCGGCGGAATAGAAGCTGGCCCAGGCCTCCCGGAGCTCGGCCTCGGTGAGGGCCTTGGCCAGGCGGAAATAGGTGGTGGAGACAATGCCCCGGCCCATGGGGGCCAGATGGGGGGTAAAGACCGGAGTCTCGACCTCCCCCCCTGCCATGGCCGAGAGCACGGCGCCTATCTCTGGGGTGTGGCGATGGGAGCCCAGCTTGTAGGGCGTGACCGAGTCTGCGGCCTCGGCGTAGTGGCTTGAGCGGCCGAGCTCCCGGCCCGCGCCGGTGAGGCCCGAGGCCGCGTCGATGATGATGCCTTCCCTCTGGGCCAGGCCCAGGCGGAGGCCGGGGAAAAGGGCCAGGCTCGAGGCCGTGGGATAGCAGCCCGGGTTGCCTATGAGACGGGCCCCGGCGATGCGGGCCCGATTGAGCTCGGGCAGGCCGTAGACGGCCCCGGCGTGGAGGCCGGGCTGGCCATACTTCTTGCCGTACCAGGCCTCGTAGGTGGCCTCGTCGGAGCCAAAGCGAAAATCCGCGGAGAGATCGATAAAAAGCCTGTCCCCGGCCCGGGCCAGGAGGGCCCATTCCTCCGCGAGGCCCGAGGGCCCGGCGCAGAAGACCACGTCGGCCTCACAGGCCTCGGCGGGGCCGACCAGGAGGGGCAGGGCCTGGCCCTGGCCGCCGGAGAGGAGGTTGGGATAGACCGCCTCGAGGGCCTCGCCTGGCTTGCTGGTCGAGGCCAGGACAAGGCCTTTGACCTCAGGATGGCCGGACAGCAGGCGGACGAGCTCGGCCCCGGCATAGCCTGAGGCGCCAATAATGCCACAAGTGATCACAAACTTCCTCCAATGGGGGGAGGCAGGGGATGGGACCTCGGGGGTCCTGAAGGCGCTGTCTGGGTTTTGGGGTTTAGCGACGGAGAGTACGGAGGCGGGTGTAGAGGGGCGGGGGGAGGAGGGGGAGCAAAAGGCGGACATCCTGAGGGGCGGCGAGGCACGGCTCGTGGCCTTGGGAGGGTGGAACCCGGTGTAGCTTCTGGAAGGGCATCTTGAGCCTCCGTCCGTATATTTATTCCGAGAATGTTCTAATTATCAGCCTTTGTCAATAGGGCTGCATATTTATGCATATTTTATTGAATATGTATCCCAGAGCCCTCTGCTGGCAGCGACGTGCCCAGGAGGGCCACGGGGTACAGACGGACCCTAGCGGCCCCCGACCCTGACCCGAAAGCGCAGGATCCGCGCGAGGAGGGCGAAGAGGATGGCGTAGAGGGGGGAGATGAGGTTGACGGCGAAGGACTCGAACAGGCGCCCGTCCACACCCCCATGGTTTCTAAGGATGACCACGCAGCCTAGGATAAAGGCCAGGATGCCCGCGGAGTAGCAGGCTTTCTCATAGAAGTCCCAGAGCTCGGCGGAGCTTTCCCGCCTCCGGGAATCCGCCTGGGGCTTCATGGCATCGGCCCAGGCCCGGCCCCAAGTCCCCAGGCTCCAGACGGCGAGGACCGCAAAGAAGGGCATGCCAAAGGTTATGAGGAATGGCGAAGGGAAGAGAAGGGCAGAGAACTTCCCCCCCTCGATAAAATAGGCCAGGCCCAGGATCGCCACAGCCCCAAGGCTAGCCAGGATAAAACGCCTCATGCCATAAACCTCCTGCCTGGACCCCTTAAGCGGGGCCGGCGAGCTCAAGCATCCACCCTCCCTCCCCTTTCCGCCATCGGCCGTTCGTAGGATTCTCCCGACTCGGCCCTTAGGAGGAGGACTAAGGATACCTTGTTGGGGCAGGCTGTCTTCTCGTAGACCCGGGAGATGTGGGTCTTTACGGTCTTGAGGGAGATGAAGAGAGAGTCCGCCACCTCTTGGTAGCTCCGCCCCCCGGCCATCAGGGCCGCCACCTCGGCTTCCCGGGGGGAGAGACCGTACTTGGCCGCAAAAGCCGGCATGCCCTCGGCTAGGTCGCCATTCCCGGGTGGGGTCAGGGCTTGATCCACGGTTTCCCTCAGTATCCGGGCGCTTATCCAATAGAGGGTCCCAAAAAGGCCATAGGCCAGGGCCTGGACGGCCAGGGAGCCCGGATCCCTACCCGCCGCCAGGGAGGCGAGAAGCACAGTTCCCGCTCCCACGGCCCCCGCGAGGCCGCCAAAGCCCGCAAACTCCCCCAGGGCCCCGAGTATAGCCAGGGAGTCCGCGGAACCCAGGCCGGGCCGACCCGGCGAAAAAGCCTGGACAAAGGCCCTAAGCACCTGGCGGGGCGACCAGATCGCGCAGAGGCTGGCCAGGGGGAGGAGGATGGCGACCCCTGCGGGCACCGCGAGGGCAGTGAAACCCGAACCGCCGAGGCCGGCGAGGAGGCCCGAGCCGAGAAGGAGGAGGATAGCCTCAAGGAAGAAGAGGGTCCGCGCCATCCCTAGAGGCCCAGGACAAAGTCCGCGGCCGCCAGGGCGTGGAGGCGGGTCGTGTCGAGGTAGGGTATGGGGATGTCTCCCTCCTTCATCACCAGGGGCAGCTCGGTGCAGCCGAGGATCACGGCCTCGGCCCCGGCCTCCCGGAGGCCCCGGGCTATGTCAGCCAACGCGTACCTCGAGCGCTCCCGGAAGTCCCCCAGGCAGAGCTCCTCGAAGATGATGTCGTTGACCAAGGCCCGCTCCGCCGCCTCGGGGACGAGGGTCTGGAGGCCCCAGGCCTCGTGGAGGCGGCCCCGGTAGAAGTCCCCCTCCATGGTATAGGCCGTGCCGAGGAGGCCCACCTTTCCAAAGCCCTTGGCGCGGATCGCCCGGCCGGCGGCGTCGACGATGTGGAGGAAGGGCAGGCCCGTCTCCTCCTCGATCTCCGGGGCAAAGCGGTTCATCGTGTTCGAGGCCACGAGAATGCCTTCAGCTCCAGCCCGGGCCAGGCCCTTGGCCTCGGCCACAAGGCTCGATCCAATGGCAGTCCAGGCCCCGGCCTTCATGCGCTCCGAATAGAGGGAAAAATCCACCGAGGCCAGGATCAGGCTCGCCGAGGAGAGGCCCCCGGCCCGGTGAGCCACTTCCTCGTTGATGATCCGGTAGTATTCCGCCGAGGACTCCCAGGAGAGACCGCCTATGATGCCCAGCCTTCTCATGCCTGCCTCCTTTCCTCACCTGGCCAATCATGGCCTCCCTCTTCCGCGCCGTCGAGCCCTCTTGAGCCCCCGATGGCCTTTGGGCTACTATCGGAAAGGTCATGACCCCCGCTCGAGCCACCACCGCCCCAGGCGCGGCCCTCCTCGGCCTCGCCCCCATCGAGGGCCATGGCATGCGCGGCGGCCCTGCGGGCAGGCGCTGGTCCTGGCGCCCTGCGGTTCCGGCCGCCCTGGCCCGCGCAGCCCTCTAGGCCGCGCCCGGCGGGACGAGGGGCTCGCGGAGTCCCAGGAGCCGGAAACCGTCGACCAGAAGTCCCTCCCGGTCCCGTCGCGGCCCGGGGCGGGCATACTTCCCGCGCATCACGCCCTCCCCCACGGAGTACAATCATGGAACGCAAGCGCATCCTCACGGGCGACCGCCCCACCGGCAAGCTCCACCTCGGCCACTATGTCGGATCCCTGGCCAACCGGGTCCGCCTCCAGGACGAGTACGAGTGCTTCTTTATCATCGCCGACCTCCACACCCTGACCACCAAGCCCGAGAAGGAGCACATCGAGGCCCTGGCGGACAACGTGCGCTCGGCCGCCCTGGACTACCTCTCCTGCGGGATCGACCCCGCCCGCTCGGTGATCTACCTCCAGTCCGCCGTCCCCGAGGTGATCGAGCTTGCCCTCTATTTCCAAAACCTGATAACCGTGCCCCGGCTCTCCCGGGTGCCCAGCCTCAAGGAGATGGCCCAGGGGGCGGGGATCGAGGAGATGCCCTTTGGCCTCCTCGGCTACCCCGTCCTCCAGGCGGCGGACATCATGCTCCCCCGGGCCCACCTCGTGCCCGTGGGCAAGGACAATGTCGCCCACGTGGAGGTGACGCGGGAGATCGCCCGGCGCTTCAATTACCTCTACGGCGAGACCTTCCCCGTCCCCGAGGTCCTCGTCTCCGAGTATGGCTCCCTCGTGGGCCTCGACGGGAACGCCAAGATGTCCAAGAGCCTCAACAACGCGATCTACCTCTCGGACGACGAGAAGACCGTCACCAAGCGGGTCATGTCCATGTACACCGACCCCAAGCGCACCAGCGCCGACATTCCCGGCACCGTCGAGGGCAACCCCGTCTTCCAGTACCACGATGCCTTTAACCCAAACAAGGCCGAGGTCGAGGACCTCAAGGCCCGCTACCGCCTGGGCAAGGTCGGCGACGTCGAGGTGAAGGAAAAGCTCGCCAAGGCCCTCAACGCCTTCCTCGATCCCATCCGGGAGCGCCGGGCCAAGTACGAGTCCCAGTCGGGCCTCGCGGACGAGGTGGTCTACGACGGCACGATGAAGATGCGCGAGGAGGCCCGGGCCACCTTGAGCGCCGCCAAGAAGGCCATGGGCATGAGCGCCGTATGGAACAGGCTTGCCCGGAAGGCTGAAGAAGCGAAGAAAAGACGCTCCTAGCGTCTTTTCTGAGCGGATCTAGCGAAGCGTTAGGATGTGAAGAAAAAAAGAGAGGGGAAATAAAAAGTCTCAAACTGGTCCGCAGAATGAGAGAGGGGCATTCTCGAACCTTTTTTTGACGCTATGGGGCGGGGCCTGGTCGCGGGGACGCAATTGCGTTCGCTTCGCTCACTCTCGGCCAGTGCACGCCATCCCGCCGCCCGACAGCTTTATCAAATAAGCTGGAACGGGGATTGTCCCTCGATAGCGGCCGACCCATGCCGCCACACTTTATTGTCCCCTAGCACTGTTGCCTCCCCTCCAGAGCTTCCGGGCAAGACAGCTCCAGGGCAAGCGGGCATTGGAGCCGAGCACCGATACTTGCCTGAGTAAAGTATATACTTTACTCAGTGAAGTATTTCTAAAAAGAGGACCCCGGGAAATCCCGGGGTCCCTTCATTGGGCCTCTTCCTTGGAAGAGGGGCGCCGGACTACTTGGCGCCGATCGAGAGCAGCTCGACCTGGAAGATCAGGACGGAGTTGGGGCCGATATCCTCTCCCGCGCCCTGGGGGCCATAGCCGAGCTGGGAGGGCAGGTAGAGACGGAACTTGGAGCCCACGGGCATGAGCTGGAGGCCCTCGGTCCAGCCCTTGATGACCTGGTTGAGCACAAAGGTGGCGGGCTCGCCCCGCTCGTAGGAGGAGTCGAAGACCGTGCCGTCGATCAGCTTGCCCTCATAGTTGACCGTCACGGTGTCCGTGGGCTTGGGCATGGGGCCTGAGCCCAGGACGAGGACCTCATACTGGAGGCCCGAGGGGGTGACCTTGACCCCGGCCTTGGTCTTGTTGGTGTCCAGGAAGGCCTGGCCAGCGGCGAGAAGGGCCTCGGACTTCTTGGCCTGGGAGGCCGCTATGGCAACCTGGATGGCGGTCTCGGCCTGGGCTTCGGTGAGCCTCGTGGCCTTTCCATCAAGGGTGTCCCGCAGGCCAGCGACAAAGTCGTCCAGGCTGATCTCGAGGCCGGCGTTCTGGATGCTCTGGGCCATGAACATGCCCAGGCTGTAGCTGGTGTCCGCCTGGGCCTGGGTCTGGGCGGCCATGGGCAGGGCAAGAAGGAGGGAGAGGGCGAGGATGGCATAGGTTTTCATGGCTAGGACTATACCTCAGGGGAGGGGCAAAAGCCCATACCTTGCCCCGGGAGGAGGAATCGTGCAAGCTAGCGGGCATACCAAGGAGTCCACCATGAAAGTCCTGGCTATCAATGGCAGTCCCCGGGAGGGGGGCAACACCGACCACATCATCCGCCTCGCCCTGGCCCCCCTGGAGGAGGCCGGAGTGGAGACCGAGATCATCCGCATAGGCGGGAAGGGCATCAAGGCCTGCACGGCCTGCATGCAGTGCTTCAAGAACCGGAACGGCGCCTGCGTCCAGGGCGGGGACATCCTCAACGAGACCGTGGCCAAATTCTCCCAGGTGGACGGCATTGTCCTGGGCTCTCCGACCTGGTTTGCCTCCGTGTCCGGGGACATGAAGTCCTTTATGGACCGGGCGGGCTTTGTGGCCCAGGCCAACGGCGCCCCCCTTAAGCGCAAGCCCGGGGCCGCGGTCACCGCCGTCAGGCGAGGGGGGGCCATCTCCTGCCTGGACACGATGAACCACTGGCTCCACTACATGCAGACCTACCAGGTGGGCTCGACCTACTGGAACATGGTCTACGGCCGGGAGCCCGGAGAGGCGGAAAACGACGCCGAGGGCCTCAAGACCATGAAAAACCTGGGCGCCAACTTCCTGGTCCTGCTCCAGGCCCTGGCTCCCAGGGCCTGAAATCCCTAGGCCCGTGGGCCGCGCCTAGACCTTATAGACCTCGGTGCGGTTCCGGCCCGCCGACTTGGCCCGGTACATGGCCTCGTCGGCCTGGCGCAGGTAGTCCTCGAGGCTCGCCAGGGGCGGCCCCTCGGAGCCCGTCACCCCAAAGCTGGCGGTGATCGTAAAGGCCTCCCGGCCCTCGAGGATGAGGGTCTCGGCGATCCGCCGCCTCGCCCTCTCGATGATCTCGAAGGCCGCCGCCGGCCCCGCCTCGGGCAGGATGATCATAAACTCTTCCCCCCCAAAGCGGCAGAGGATGTCCGTGGAGCGCAGGATTTCCCTGCAGGCCCCGCAGACGGCCACCAGGGCCGCGTCCCCGGCGGCGTGGCCATGGGAGTCGTTGACTATCTTGAAGTTGTCCAGGTCGAGCATGGCGAAGGAGAGGGGGCTCGCCCGGCGCTGGGCCAGCTCGAGCTCCCGGCGGGCATGCTCGAAAAACCGACGGCGATTGTCCACCTTGGTGAGCTCGTCCGTGGAGACGAGGAGTTCGAGGCGAGCCAGGATTTCCTTCTCCCTGGTCATGTCTGAAAGGACCACCACCCTGCCCCGGGCCTCGACCTCGCCGTGGATCTCAAGGCTAGTCGCCCGGTAGCTCCGGGAATCTCCCTCCTGGCTCAGACAGAAGTCCAGGCGGCCCGGGCCCTGGGGAAGCTCCACCCCGGCCTGGTGGAGGAGGCCAGGGATATCGTCTCCTACCTGGGCCTGGGCCAGGAGGGGCATGACCGACCTGGCGGCCCGGTTGATATCCACGAGGCGTCCCTTGCGGTCCAGGACGAGGACCCCGTCGCT
The DNA here is from genome assembly GCA_029778945.1 of Spirochaetota bacterium. Taxonomy (GTDB): domain Bacteria; phylum Spirochaetota; class Spirochaetia; order Treponematales; family Rectinemataceae; genus JANYKC01. The sequence continues at coordinate 18,951 of JAKPBN010000036.1, read as the reverse complement.
CATGGACTCCACCACGATGTCCCGGGCTACGGGCACCAGGTCAAAGAGGGAAAAATTGAAGACCCCCCAGGCAAAGAGGCCACCGGAGACGGCGAGGAGGAAGGGGCACAAGTCGAGGCCCTGGGGACTGGCTCCCGCGAGGAGGAGGCCATGGCCCAGCCAGGGGAGGATCGCGGCGGCGGTGAGCACGCCTAACTGGCCCCGGAACTTGCCTGAGGCCCGGCTGGCCTGGGCCAGGACCGTGATTGTCCCGTAGAGCATGAGGATATAGAGGTAGACCGTGGATACCCAATACCAGGGCCCCTTATCAGCCACAAGGACCGTGAGGCTTGTATCGGCCCGGAGGCGGAAGGACCGGGCTATGAGGCCATGGCCCTCGTTGGTCCACAGGAGAATCACGGTGGCTAGGGGCACGAGGACGAGGAGGGCGAACTGGAGATAGCCCATGGGTTTGCTGCCCCGGACAAAGGCCCGGGCAAAGACAAACCAGAGCACCGGCACAAAGGTGACGCCCAGGTATTCGACTCTAAGCCAGGCCAGGGCCGCCTCCAGGCTAGGGCTGTTGATCTCGAGGGTATAGGCTGCGGCGTAGATAAAGTTGAGGACCATAAGGCAGGCAAGGGGCAGGGCCGCCTTGGTCTCCTTCAGCCTTCGGGCGGCAAAGACCGCTAGAAGAGCTGAGACGAAGGCCGAGACCGAACCCGCTAGGATGGTCAAGTTTTGGGGACTCATGAAAGTGTTTCCTGATTCTCTTGATAGAGTATTGTCCGCCTGTCCTGACCCGGAGTCAAGCGCCTTTTCGCCGGACCCATAAAGCTCCGAAACTGGGGCTCCCGGGAAGGCGGGGCTGGCGCTATAGTGGCCTCGTGAGCATAAACCTCCGCTTCCTGGGGGAAGCCGACATCCCCCTCGTCGACCCCATCCTGAAGGCGGCCTATAAAAGGACTGCATGCTTTGTCCCCCGGCTCCTGCGCTATCTAGCCCTGGAGCCCCGGGGCTGGATCCTGGCCGAGGCCGAGGCTAGGCCAGTGGGCATGGGCGGCATCGTGGCCATGGGCGGGACGGCCTATGTGGGCCTCGTGGCCGTCTCCCCGGACCACCAGGGCCGGGGCATTGGAAGGGCCGTGGTCACCCGCCTCATCGACCTGGCCCGGGAAAAAGCCTGTGCCCGAATTCTCCTCGACGCCTCCCCCGCGGGCCGGCCCCTCTACGAAGGCTTCGGCTTCCGGGCCGTGGACGGGATTGGGGTCTGGACCCGGGAGGCTTGGACAGGGTGGAAAACCAAGCCAGCCCCGGAAATCACGAGCCTTGCCCAGGATGGCGGGCTTATGGCCGGCCTCCTGGACTTCGATGCCCGGGCCTGGGGGGATGACCGGGGGCGGGTCCTGCGAGCCTATTGCGGGGATGATCCTTCCCTCGTAGGCGTCGCCTGGGATGGGGCGGGGACGGTAAAAGGCTATGCGGTCCTGCAGCGGGAAGCCGGGATCCTGGGGCCCTGGCTCGCGGCCGACCCTGGGGTGGCGGGGCGGCTCCTGGACTGGGCATTGGAGGCGGGAGGGACAGCAGCCCTCACGGCCTATATGCCCGAGGCCAATCCGGCCGGCCAGGCCCTCCTCAGCGCGGCGGGCTTTAGCCTCAGCCGGAGCAATACCCACATGGAGCTGGGCCCGCCCATGCCGGAGGGCCGGCGCCGCCTCCTGTATTCCCAGGCCAGCCTCGCCCTAGGCTAGGCCGAGGGCTCTTCCGTCACGTCGGTAAACACCACCGAGGAGCCCTGGAAGCGGCCCGAGCCATCCTGGACAGGGCTGGCCCTTACCCGCAGGACGCGGCGGACGCCATCATCCCTGATGATAGGCGTGAGGAAGGATGAGGACTCGTCCTGGCGCCTCCGCTCATTCTGGGCCTGCTGGATGGCCAGGCCCTCGGCGTCCAGGAAGTCCTGGACCCGGTGCCCGATCAGGGTCCCGGGGCCGACCCCAAAAATCCTTTCGGCCGCGGGATTGGCGAACTGGAAAACCTCGTTCTCGTCCTGGTGGCAGAAGCCCTCCCCTATGGACAGGAGGAGGCTGCGGTAGCGGGCCTCGCTCGCCGCCAGGGCAAGCTCCTTTTCCTTGCGCGCCGAGATGTCCCGGGTGATGGAGATGACGCAACGTTCCCCGTTCACATCGATGATCCGGGCCGACATCATCCCATCCACGAGGCTGCCGTCCTTGCGGCGGAACGGGGCCTCCAGGTTGGCGACCTCCCCCCGGGCCTGCAGGCCCTCCAAGAGGCGGCGGCGGTCCTCGGGATTCGCCCAGATGCCCAGGTCCTCGGGAAGGGTGCTACGGCCCATGACGTCTTCCCATGCATAGCCCATGTTCTGGGTGAAGCCCTCGTTGATGTCCATAAAGCGGCCATCCGACAGGCGGTTTATGATGATGGAGTCGGGATTGAGGTGGAAGGCCTTGGAGAATTTGTCCTCCAAGGCGAACAGCTCCCGGTTGGTCTCCTCTAGGGTCTCGATGGTGACTCGGAGCTCTTCGTTCGTGGCCTCGATCTCCATGCTCTTCTGGTTGATCTTCCTCTGGGCCTCGAAGAGCTTGAAGGCCATCCTGATCGAGGCGTAGAGGACCGTGAAGGCGGAGTTCTTGACAACATAGCCATAATTGGTTATTTGTTCCGTCTTGTCGACAAGCTCCTTCTCTTGATGCCCAGAGAGGAAGAGAAGAGGGATCTCCCGGCGGGAGAGGATCTCCCTGGCCGCGGTGGTGCCATCCATGCCCCTGCCCAGGTCGATATCCATGAGGATGAGGTCGACGGCCTCGGACCCGTCCTGGACGAGGGCCAAGGCCGCCTCTCCGGTGGAGACGTGGATGACCCTGTAGCCGGCTTCCTCGAGCTGCCGGGTCTCCATGAGGGCGATCAGGGCCTCGTCCTCCACCAAAAGAATGGTCTTTGCTTCCATGCTCCTACCGCCCCAATCAAGGCTATGGAAGCCATTATCGCCTATCGCTGCGGGCTTTTGTAGGGAGGGGAGGCAAAAACCGTCGAAATCGGCCACCTCCCAGGGTATACTTCGCCCATGTTCCACCCAGAAGAAGTCATCTTTGCCCCCACGGGCCAGTGCAATCTCGCCTGCGCCCATTGCCGGGTGTCCCGCCCCGCGGCCAGGCTCGAGCTAGCCCCCGCCCTGGCCTTCCTTGACGGCTGCCTTGAGATTGGCGTCGACCGGGTCGGATTCTCAGGGGGCGAGCCCTTCCTCGAGCCTGACTTCCTCGTCGGGCTCTGCCGGGGGGCCGTGGACCGGGGGATGATCTTTGACCGCCTCATGACCAATGCGGTCTGGTGGCGGGACCTTCCTGCCCTGGAGGCGGTCCTGGGCCGCCTCTTTGAGGCAGGCTTTGATGGCCAGTTTGGCCTCAGCATCGACTCTTGGCATGACCAGGATGAGGAAAAGCTCCTGGGCTTTATCGAGGCCGCCTTCAGGATCTGGAGCCGGAGGGACATCGTGGACATCCTCTCCGTCCAGGCCCCCGACGAGGGGCCGGGCCTGGCCAAGCTCGAGGCAATTGCCCGGCGCTTTGGGGGAGTCCTCGAGATCGAGGGCGGCGAGCCCCTGGCCATCATCGACCACAGCCATGACTCCAGGCTCGCCGAGGGCGAGGATGTGGCCGAGGCCCTGGGCATGGACATCTTCCGCTTCCCCTACTCGGCCTCGGCGGCCGAAGGGGCCTGGGGGGCCAAGGACTGGTTTGTGGACGACCACTGCGAGGGCCCGGGCAATGTCCTCTATGTCCATCCAGACTCCCGGGTCGCCGCCTGCTGCGGCTTTGCCAACGAGGCGGAGTCCCTCATCCTGGGCCGCCTGGGGGTGGACTCTCCCGCGGCCATGCTCGCCCGGGCGGCCAGCATGCCCCACATAAAAGCCTGCTACGGCGAGGGCCTCGGGGAGCTTCGCTCGAGGCTCGAGGCCCAGGGCCTTGTCTTCCCGGGCAAGACCGGGGACCAGTGCTTCTTCTGTGACTGGCTCTGCGTCCAGGGCCATATCCCCGGCGTCCCCAAGGCCTAGCCGCCTCCATGGCCCAGGCCCTCGACCTCGAGCTTGCCCGCAGCCTCGCCATCAGGGCCTCGGGCCTAGGCCTGGGTCCCGGGGAAGGGTTTTCCCGGGGCCATGAAGGCGCGGCCCAGGCCCTGGGCCATCTTTCGGCCCTCCAGATAGACACCATCAGCGTGGTCGAGCGGGCCCACCACCATGTCCTCTGGTCCCGGGTGCCCGCCTATTCCACCGCGTCCATCGGGGTCCTCGAGGCCGAGCCCCGCCGGGCCATCGAGTACTGGTCCCATGCCGCGGCCTGGATACCCCTCGAGGACTATCGCTACTGCCTGCCCCGGATGGAGAGGATCCGCAGGCGGGGCCACGAGTGGTTCAAGGTCGACGCCAAGGTCGTGCGGGCAGTCAGGGCCCGCCTCAAGGCCGAGGGCCCCTTGAGGGTCCAGGACTTTGAGAAGAGGCCCCCGGGCTCCCAGGGCTGGTGGGACTGGAAACCCTCGAAGCTCGGCCTTGAATACCTCTTCCACTGCGGAGAAGTAGCCTCCCTGGGGAGGACAGGCTTCCAGAAGGTCTACGACCTCGCGGAGCGGGTCCTCCCCCCGGGCCTCGACCTGTCCATGCCCACGGAGAAGGAGATGGCCGAGTGGTACCTCGAGACGGCCCAGCGGACCCTGGGCGTCTTCCGCAGGCGGGACATAGCCTATATGCGCAAGGACCTGACCGGGGGCATCGGAGCGGCCCTGGAGGCCCGGGTCGAGGACGGCCGCCTCGTCGAGCTGGGCATCGAGGGCCTGGACGCAAGGGAGACCTGGTATGCCAGCCCGGCTGCCCTGGAGGCGGCGGCCTCGGCTCCAAGGCCCAGGGCCCTGGTCCTCTCGCCCTTTGACCCCCTCGTGATCGACCGCAGGCGGCTCAAGGCCCTCTTTGGCTTTGAATGCATGCTCGAGTGCTACCTGCCCGCCTCCCGGCGGAGCTTCGGCTACTTTGCCCTGCCCCTCCTCTGGCGGCCGGCCTCCGGGCCGCCTGCCCTGGTGGGCCGCCTGGACGCCAAGGCCCGGCGGGCCGAGGGCGTCCTGGAGCTCCGGCGGCTTTCAGTGTCGGACATCGCGCCCCGGGAAAGGCGGTCCTTCGCCGCCGCCCTGGGGGAGGAGCTGGCGCGTTATGCGGCCTTTAACGGCTGCGGGCGCCTGGACCTGGGCAGGCTCGAGGCCGGGGACCCCGCCCTCGAGGCTGGCCTGCGCAAGGCCCTGGGCCAGGCCCGGTAAAAGCCCCCTAGTCCCCGGCCAGGAGCCTGCGGGAGGGAAAGCGGGAGACGAGCCTAGCGTGGACCGCGCCGGAGGAAAGCTCGGCAAGGCTTGCCTCGAAGGCCTCCCGGCTATCCAGGGGGAGGGTAAGGCCCAGGTGGACGGCCTCCGCAAAGCCCTCCTCGACGATGGCGGCCCCGGCCTCGGCGGCCAGGATCTTAAAACGGTCAAAGAGATGGTAGGGCAGGTCGAGCTCGAGGCGGCAGGCCTCCACCAGGGCGGCCCGCCTCACCTTGGCCAGAACCAGGCGACCCGCCTCGGAATAGGCCTTGACAAGGCCCCCCGTCCCAAGGAGGGTTCCCCCGAACCAGCGGGTCACGACAATGGCCACATTGCCCAGGCCCGAGCCCTTGAGGACCGCGAGGAGGGGCCGGCCCGAGGTGCCCGCGGGCTCCCCGTCGTCGGAGCAGAATTCGCTGCGGCTATTGCCTCCGCCCAGGATATAGGCCGGCACATGGTGGCTGGCGTCGGGATACTCGGCCTTGATGGCCGCGATGAAGGCCCGGGCCTCCTCGGGATCCTCCACGGGGGCCAGGCGGGCCAGGAAGGTCGAGTTGGACACCCCAAGCTCGGCCCGGGCCTCCTCGTAGGGTACGATGAGCATGGTGGGGCTCAGAGCCTGCCCGCTGGGGCCAGGGCCTCCTGGCTGAAGTCTCCGCCCCGGCCCTGGACAATATAGGCCCCGGCCCCGGGCCTGGAGGCCAGGACCCGATAGGCGCCGGCCTGGACCGCGAGGGCGGCGCAGGAATCCAGGACCAGGGAGGGCCCCTCCGAGGCCGCAAGGTAAGCGCGATAGGCGGCATCGGCGAGGCGCTCATCGTGGTGGGGACCGTGGCGTCCCGGCAGGAGACCCAGGCCCTGGACCAGGGAATACTCCCAGGGGCCCCCGCCGGCCGCAAAGGCCTCGGTGTCGCTGATCCCCGACTCGAACCAGCAGATGGACCCCGCCGAGAGGCCCGCGAGGACTGTCCCGGTCGCATTGGCCTCCTTGAGAAGGACATCGAGGCCCCGGGCCTTCCAGGTCTTCATGAGGAGGGCCGTGTCACCCCCGCCCACATAGACGATGTCCGCCCAGTCCACGAGGGCCTCCATGACGCCCCGGCCGGGATCGGCCCGGAGGAGGGCCAACTCCTCCACGGCGCAGCCCAGGGCCTTGCCATAGACTTCCCGGATCGTGGCCGTATAGCCCTCGGCGTCCCCGCTGGCGGTGGGGATAAAGAGGAGGCGGGGCCGGGGCTTGCCGGCCAGGGCGACGATCTCCCGGTCTATGGCGAGGGTCTGGCCCTCCCGGATCTCCCCGCCCCCAATGACGACAATGGGACCCCTCTGGGGGCCCTGGACTATCGCCATGCCCTAGTTCCCCACGGCCGGGACCGACAGGCCCTCGAGGACGGTCTTGGTCCTGGGCTCGGCCAGGATCGGCTCCACCGCGTCCCGCCAGGCGGCATAGTGGGGACTGGCCTTGTGGGCTCCGGGAGCCTCGGCGTCCCGGTACACCTCGTAGAGGACAAAGCGGCCCTGGTCCTCTTCCCGGAGGAGGTCAAAGCGGAGGACTCCCGCCTCCTTCCTCGACTCCCGGGCATTGGCCTCCGAGGCCGCGATAAAGGCCGCCTCGCAACCGGGCCGGACATGGCAGTAGACAAGATAGGCGATCATGGGGGCTCCTTGCTCTCCCGAGAGTACGCTGGAAAAGGCCCGGGATCAAGCCGGGGCGGGCGGCAATGCTAGCTCGCCTCCTCCTCATCCTCCTCGAGGCCAGGGCCGCCAAAGAGCTCCCTCTCCTCGTCCGCGAGGAACTGGGCCTCGAAGAGGCGGCGGTAATAGCCCCCCAGGTCCATGAGCTCCCCATGGCGGCCCTGCTCCACCACCCTGCCGTCCCGCAGGACCAGGATGAGGTCGGCCCCCACGATGGTCGAGAGCCGGTGGGCCACCACAAAGCTCGTGCGCCCCTTGAGGGCCAGGGCCATGGCCTCCTGGACAAGGCCCTCGGTCTCGCTGTCCACGGAACTGGTCGCCTCGTCCAGGACAAGGATGGCCGGGTCGGCCAGGAGGGCGCGGGCGATGGACAGGAGCTGCTTCTGGCCCGTCGAGATAAGGACCCCGCCCTCCCCCACCGGGGCGTCGTAGCCGCCCTCGAGGCCGGGCCGGCCCTCGCTGCCCATGATAAAGTCATGGGCCCTCGCGGCCCTCGCGGCGGCCTCGATCTGGGCGTCCGTCGCGTCCAGGCGGCCGTAGCGGATATTGTCCTTGATCGTGCCGGAGAAAAGATGGGGCTGCTGGAGGACATAGCCCAGGTTGCCCTGGAGGAGGCCCAGGGGCAGGTCGCGGTAGTCCTGGCCATCCACGAGGATCGTCCCCGAGCTCGGCTCGTAGAAGCGACAGGCCAAGTTGACGATCGTGGACTTGCCCGAGCCGGTCTCCCCCACCAGGGCGATGGTCATTCCCGCCCTGACCTCGAGGCTGAAGTCCTGGAGGACCTCCCGCTTGCCGTCATAGCTGAAGGACACGTCCCGGAAGGAGACCTCGCCCCGGAGCCGGGGAAAGCGGCCGTCCCGGCCCGCCATCACCGCGGCGCGTTGGGCGATTTCCGGCGAGTCCTGGATCTCCACGGGGGCGTCGATCAGGGCAAGGACCCGCTCCGCCGAGGCCTGGGCGAACTGGAGGTCGGCTATGACCCGGGCCAGGTCGGTCACGGGGTCGTAGAACCTCAGGGCGCTGAAGATAAAGGCCGTGAGGAGGCCCAGGCTGATGCTGCCGTCAAGAAAGCGCAGCCCCCCGGTCCAGAGGGCCAGGGAGGTGCCGATATAGCCCAGAAAGATCACAAAGGGAAGGTAGAGGGCCGAGAGCCTGGCCTGCCTGACCGAGGCCCTCCGCATGGTCTCCGAAAGACGCTGGAAGGCCCGGCCCTGGCCCTCCTCGGCCACGAGGGTCTTTACGGCCCTCACCCCCCGGATGTTCTCCGAGAAGGCCGCCGTGAGCCTCGAGTTGGCCCGCCGGGCCTCCCGGGAGCGGCCCAGGATGCCCCGCTCGAAAAAGACCGAGATGAGGATGAGGAAGGGTATGGAGGAGAGGGCGACGAGGGCCAGGCGCCAGTCCCGGGAGAACATGAGGCCGGCGGAGACGAGCATCATCGCCAGGCCCCAGGTCAGGTCGATGATGCCCCAGGCGATGATGTCGGCCAGGCGGCCCACGTCGCTCGTGAGCCTCGCGGTGATCCAGCCCGCGCTGGTGCGGTCAAAATAGGAGAAGGAGAGGGCCTGGAGCTTGGCGAAGGCCGCCTGGCGTATGCCGTAGTTCATCCCCATCTCGACCTTGCCCCCAAGGCCCATGAAGACGCGGACCGCCAGGGCCTGGAGGAGGGTGAGGCCCAGGAAGAGGGCCACAAAGGGGAGGAGGCGGTCGAGCCTGCCTGCGAGGGCTATGTTGTCTATCGCCCAGCCGGTCAGGAAGGGCTGGAGGGCATCCACCGAGGCCACCAGGACCATGAGGAGGCAAAGGCCCAGGATGGACTTCCGGAATGGCGCCGCGTAGGCGAGGATCGATCTCCAGACGCCCAGCCTCAGGGTCTGGCTCGTGTCTATCTCTTCCATGCTGTTTCCTTGGCTTGGCCGGACTGCAGCTCCCAGACCCGGCGGTAGAGGCCGGGCCTCGTGGAGAGCTCAGCGTGGGTCCCCGAGTCGGCCACCTTCCCGTCCTCGAGGACCAGGATGCGGTCGGCTCCCATGAGGGTCGTGACGCGATGGGCGACAATGATCGTGGTCGTCCCGCCCTCGGTCCGCAGGCTCCGGCGCACGAAGGCCTCGGTCTCCGTGTCCAGGGCTGAGAGGGAGTCGTCCAGGATGAGGATGGGCGGCCGCTTGGCCAGGATCCGGGCTATGGCCAGGCGCTGGCGCTGGCCCCCCGAGAGGGTCACTCCGCCCTCGCCCACCTGGGTGGCCCAGCCGTCGGGAAAGGATGCCACCACCGAGGCCAGGCCCGAGAGACTGCCTGCCCGCTCCAGCTCGGCTTCCCCGAGAGGACCCGTGCCCAGCTCGACATTGGCCCGGAGGCTGCGGGAAAAGAGGTAGGGCTCCTGGAGGACGAGACCCACGGACTCCCGCAGGTGGCGCCGGTCGATCTCCCGGATATCTATTCCGCCCAGCCTGATCCTTCCCTCCTGGGGCTCCACGAGCCTGAGGAGGGCGGCGGCGATGGAGGACTTGCCCGAGCCCGTGCGCCCGAGGATCGCGAGGGTCTCTCCCTCCTCGACCCGGAAGGACAGGCCCTTCAGGGCCGGCCGGCCGGCCTCGTACTCCACGGTCACGCCCTCGAACTCTATGGGCCCATGTATCGCCGGCCTCGACCGGCCCCAACCCCGGCCGGCGTCGAGCTCGGCCTCGGTCTTGGCCCCCAGGATCTCGGCGATCCGCCCCAGGGAAACCCTGGCCTTGCCGACCTCGGTGAGGGTCCGCCCAAGCTGGCGCACGGGCCAGAGGACCCGGCCCACATAGGCCACAAAGGCCAGGTAGGTCCCGGCCGTGAGGAGGCCCTGGCCCACCCTGCCCGCCCCGATCCCGATGGTCACGACCTCCTGGACCGAGCAGAGGAGGACTGAGAAGCCCCAGTACCAGCCAAAGAGGGTGATAAGGCGCCGGGTCTCGTCGACGTATTTCCGGTTTCGCCCATCGTGTCTTTCGATCTCGTAGGCTCCCCGGTTGAAGGCCCTGACCACCCGGATGCCCCGGAGGTTCTCCTCGATCACCTGGGTCAGGGCGGCCTCGGCCTCGTCCGACACCTTGAAGGCCCGCTGGATCTTGCGGAAAAAGATGTAGGAAAAGCCGAACACGGCGGGGATCACGGGCACGGACACCAGGGTCATGGGGAGGTCGAGGCCCAGCATGAGGACAACGGTTAGGAGGAGGAGGGAGACCGAGCGGCCCACCTCCTCGATCTGGGTGGCCAGGAAGCGGCGCACCGTATCCACGTCGCTCGTGGCCCGCTGCACGAGGTCCCCGGCCCCGAGGCCGGCGAAGAATGAGGCAGGCAGGGCATCGAGGTGGGCCGCCAGGCCGTCTCGGAGTCTCTTGACCGACTTCTCCGCGGCCAGGGCCGAGAGGCTGCCCCGGGCAAAGGAGAAGAGGGCGCCGACAAGGCTCGTGGCCAGGAGGGCCAGGCCGCAGAGCCAGAGGTTCGCGGCCAGCCAGGAGCTCCCGCCCAGGGCCTTGAGCCAGGAGGAGAAAGGCTCCGGTAGGGAGGGTGGCTTTTTGCCCAGGACAGAGTCCAGGGTAAAGCGGAGGATGAGGGGATCGAGGAGGGAGACGAAGGCCGCGGCGACGACACAGAGGAGGGCCAGGCCGAAGAGCAGCCTCGAACCCTTCACTGTCCGCCAGAGCACGACCATGGGCCGGGCAGGCATGGTGGAACCGCCTTGGGATGGGTGGGTGCCGGTAAAACCAGACGACCGGCGCGTTGTCCGAAACTGCTAGTGGGCGGTGGGCCTGGGAATGCTACGCGCCAGGCCCGGACGGGTCAAGGCCGGGAACGTTTATGAATGGTCCTTTCTCCAGTCCCGGAGCTCAAAGAGGCCCAGGATGAGGTTCTTGAGGCCCGAGAGGGCCGGCCCCAGACCGCAGAGGAGGGCCCCTCCCCCTAGGAGGGTGCTGTGGCTCGTTAGGTAAAGATAGCCCAGGACCAGGAAGACAAGGCCCCCGCCCAGGAGGCTCGTCAGGCCCTTGGAGACCCGGGACCTTGCCTGGTCGAGGCCTGCGGCCGGGGACTTCCCCTGGATAGGTCTCTCGTGACCTTCCCCCTCATCCTCATCCCCAACCTCATCCTCGCCAAAATTGATGCTTAGGGACAGCTTCCGCCTTCCCGCCTCGGGCAGGTCCTCCAGGAAGAGGCCCTTGTCCTCCAGACCCTTGAGTATGGCGGCCTTGACGGCCCTACGGGCTTCCTCGCTGGCGCCGAGCTGGGCCGGAGCCTCTGGCGCCTGAGGAGCTTGCGGAGCCTGGGGCAATGGAGGCGGCGGGGGGATGGGCGAAGGCCTAGGCCGGGCCTCGGGCTCGCATCCCAGCTCATAGATGGTGAGGCTTCTCTCGATATTCTTGAGTCGGCGCTCCGGGAGGGCCCGGGAGGCCAGGTCGAGCTTGCTCGACACCTGGCGAAAGATGTCCTCGGAGACGAGGATCTGGCCGGGGCCGGCCTCGGCCTTGATCCGGGCGGCCACGTTCACGCCGTTGCCGTAGACCCTCGCCTCGTCCCGCCAGATCTCCCCGATATGGATCCCCGTCCTGGGCCGGTAGGCCCCGGCCTGCGGGTGGACAAGGGCCGGGGAGGCCGCCGCGAGCCTCAGGTGGAGGGCGCACTGGACAGCCCCTACCGCGCTGGAAAAGACCAGGAGGAGCTCGTCCCCTGTGGCGTCCACGAGCTCGCCCCCATGCTCAAGGATCAGGGGCTCGGCCAGGTCCCGCCAGGCGCCCAGGATCTTGAGGGCCCCGGCCTCGTCCCGGCCCAGGAGCTCGCCAAAGCCGTCGAGCTCGACAAAGAGAATGGCCGCAAGACTGGTGGTGGGCATGGCTGGGATACTAACCCGCCTCAGGAGGGCAGACAAGGGCAGGCCCTTCCAGGCTATCCTAGTCCCATCATGAGCATGAACAAGCGCCTTGACGCCCTTCCCGGCCTGGCCCTCTGCGCCCTCCTGGGCTCCCTGGGAGCCTTCCTCGGCGGCCTCCTCCCCGTGGTCGGGGCAGCCATCTTTGCCCTGGCCCTGGGCATCCTGGTCCGCCTGGTCCTGGGCCAGGCCCCGGCCCCCCTGGCCCGCCTGAGTCCGGGCATTGGCCTGGCCTCCAAGCCCGTCCTCCAGATCGCGGTGGTCCTTCTAGGCGCCAAGCTCAGCCTGGGGACGATAGCCCAGGTGGGCAGCCAGTCCATCCTCGTGATGCTGGGGAGCCTTGGGGTGGCCTTCCTTGTGGCGGGCCTGGCCGGCAGGGCCCTGGGAGTCGAGAGACGCCTGGCCGTCCTTGTAGGCACCGGGACGGCGATCTGCGGGGGCTCGGCCATAGCCGCCGCGGCCCCGGTGATCGGCGCCGAGGACTCGGACACGGCCTATGCCTTTTCCGTCATCTTCGCCTTTAACCTGGCCGCGGTCTTTCTCTTTCCCGCCCTGGGCCACCTCTTTGGCCTCTCGGATACGGGCTTCGGGCTCTGGGCCGGCACGGCGATCAACGACACATCCTCGGTGGTCGCCGCCTCCTATGCCTGGTCCCAGGCCGCCGGGGACTATGCGGTGATCGTCAAGCTCACCCGGACCCTTATGATCATCCCCATCACCCTAGTCCTGGGCTGGCTTGCCGGCCGGGGGCACTTTGACCCGGCCCTTGCCTCGGGCCAGGACTCTCCGGCCTCCACCACCCCTCGGCCTTCAAGACCTGCCCGCGCCCGCCTGCCCTGGTTTATCGTCGCCTTCCTGGGCGCCTCCCTCCTCCGGACCCTCGGGATCATCCCGGAGGGCCTCGGCAAGGCCCTGGCCGAAGCCGGGGTCCTCCTGATCGCCGTGGCCCTGGCGGGGATTGGCCTTTCGACCGACCTGGGCCGGATCGCGAGGACGGGCTGGCGCCCCCTCGTCCTGGGCCTCCTCGTCTGGGCGGCCGTGGCCACCTCGAGCCTCCTCCTTGGAAGCCTAGTCTAGGGCCTTGCGCCACCGCCCGAGGATGCCTATGCTCTCCCCCAAGGTTTATCAGGCATGAAAAAGTATCTTGTCCTTGCCGGCAACATCGGCGCCGGAAAATCGACCCTTGTGGGCCTCCTCTCGGAGCGCCTGGGCTTTAGGCCCTATTATGAGCCGGTCTCGGAGAATCCCTACCTCAGCGACTTCTACGCCGACATGAGGCGCTGGGCCTTTCATTCCCAGCTTTACTTCCTCACCCACCGGGTCCAGAGCCACCGGGCCTTGATGGACGATCCCTGGTCCGTCGTCCAGGACCGGTCGATCTACGAGGACGCCGAGGTCTTTGCTCGCAACCTCTTTGAGCAGGGCAACATGAGCCCCCGGGACTGGGAAAGCTATCGGGAGCTCTACCAGACCCTGATCGGCCTCCTTCCCGCCCCGGACCTGGTGGTCTACCTGAAGGCCTCGGTGCCCACCCTCAAGCGGCGCATCGCCATGCGGGGCCGGGACTTTGAGGCCTCGATACCCGACGACTATCTCTCGGGCCTCAACCACCTCTACGAGGAATGGATCGGCTCCTTTGAGCTTGCCCCCGTCCTGGTCGTGCCCGGGGACAGGCTGGACTTTGTGACCGAGTCCAAGGATCTCGAGACGATTGTGGCCACCATCGAGGATAGGCTCAGGGACCGTCAAGGCAGTCTTTTCCCCTTCGACATGTAGCCCTTCCCTAGGGACGGCGAATTTGCTTGTGGAGCCTTTCGTGAGTAAGTTTGGATAAGTTCCAGCGAGACTCACGGGAGGAGACATGGCCACCATCACCCATAAAGGCAATCAGATCCACACCAAGGGCAGCCTGCCCGCCCTCGGCTCCAAGGCCCCGGATTTCCGCCTGACCAAGGCTGACCTGGGGGATGTGGGCCTCAAGGACTTTGCCGGCAAGGTAAAGATCCTCAACATCGTGCCCAGCCTGGACACCTCGGTCTGCGCCCTTTCAGCCAAGCGCTTCGACAAGGACGTGGGGGGCCATGCGGGGGCCGTCCTCCTCAACATCAGCGCCGACCTGCCCTTTGCGGCCAGCCGCTTCTGCAAGGCCGAGGGCCTCACCAACATCATCTCCCTCTCGGAGATGCGGGACCGGTCCTTTGGGGCCGACTACGGGGTGGAGATCGTGGATGGGGCCCTGGCGGGTCTCCTTTCCAGGGCCGTCATCGTCCTCGACGAGAATGACAAGGTAGTCTACCACGAGCAGGTGCCCGAGATCGGCAAGGAGCCTGACTATGAGGCTGCCCTGGGAGCCGTCAAAAAAGCCCTTTCGGCCCGGTCCTCCTTCAGAGGCGGGGTCTAGTCCGACAGACTCACAGGATTGAAGGTCCGGCGCCTCCCGTAGTAGAGTCAGGCACCCCATGAACATACGACTCATCGCCCTCGACCTCGATGGAACCCTCCTCAACGACGACAAGCATGTCTCGGCCCGCAATGCCTCGGCCCTAGCCAGGGCGGCAGGCCGGGGCATCAAGGTTGTCATATCCTCGGGGAGGGTCTACCCCGAGGCCCTGGGCTGCGTGGCAGGGATGGAGGCCGTGGCCGCCATCTCGGCCTGCAATGGGGGCCATGTGGTCGAGCTGGCCGGAGGCAGGGTCTTGCAGGCTACGGCCCTGCCCCCGGCGAGCTTCCGGGACCTCCTGGGCCTTCTCGATAATTTTGGCATCTTTTATTCCGTCTATGGCTCAGACCGGGTCTTCCTGAGAGAGGGTATCCTCGAGGAATTTCCGGTCTATGCCCGATACATGGAAGGGATGGCCTGTCCCCAGATTCACGCCACCGACCTGGAGGGGGCCATAAGCCAGGCCGCCCCGGGGAGCCGCGGGGGCCAGGGCCCCTACAAGGTCTATGCGATGAATCCCGACCTCTCACGGATAGCCGCCCTGCGCCGCCGCCTGGCGGAGAGGGCCGACCTGGAGGTCACGAGCTCCAGCCCCACCAATCTGGAGATCACTGCCCGGGGCGTGGACAAGGGCAAGGGCCTCTTGGCCCTGGGCAGGCATTGGGGCATAGGCCCCCAGGAGATGATGGCCCTGGGGGACGGGGAAAACGACCTAGCCATGTTCGCGGTCTCCGGCCAGCCCGTGGCCATGGGCAACGCGAGCCCCGGGGTCAAGGCCGCCGCCGCCCGGGTTACCCTCTCCAACCACGAGGACGGGGTGGCCGAGGCCATCGAAGCCTTGCTCGCGGGCTAGGTCCGGCCCTCGGCCTTTTCCAGTCCCGTGATCAGGTCGATCCGGCCCTGGTGGCGGCCTCCCTCGAAGCTCGCCTCAAGCCAGCCTGCGAGGATCATCTTGGCCAGCTCGATCCCCAGGACCCGGGCCCCCAGGCAGAGCACATTCGTGTTGTTGTGCCGGCGGGAGAGGATGGCCGAGTAGGGCTCGCTGCACACGACGGCCCGTATCCCATGGACCTTGTTCGCCGCGATGGACATGCCCACCCCGGAACCGCAGAGGAGGAGGCCCCGGTCGCAACTGCCGGCCGCCACGGCCCGGGCGACCTTTTCCGCCCAGAGGGGGTAGTCGGTCCTCTCCGCGGAATAGGCCCCCAGGTCCTCGTAGGTATGGCCAAGGACCTCTAGATAGGCCTCCAGATCCTTCTTGAAATCCAGGGCTACATGGTCACAGCCGACCGCTATTTTCATGGCAAACCTCCAGGACTCAGCTCATTATACCCAGGCAAAGACCGGAACTTTGCGAAAAAGGGGAGGAAAAAACCCAGGCCGTCTACTATAGTTAGGGCGATGAACCGCACTCCCCGCCCCACCATACTCTGTGTAGACGATGAGCGCATCGTCCTGGCGAGCCTCAAGAACGAGCTCAGGGCCCAGCTAGGTCCCGAGATCCGCATCGAGACGGCGGCCTCAGGCGAGGAGGCCCTCCAGGTCCTCTCCGATCTCGAGGCCGACTCCAGCCCACTTTCCCTGGTGATCTCCGACGTCCGCATGCCGGGCATGTTCGGGGATGCCCTCCTCGCCGCCGTCCACGAGCGGAGCCCGGACACCCTCAACATCCTCCTCACGGGCTTTGCCGACCTCGAGGCCATCACCAACGCGGTCAACAAGGCCGGCCTCTTCCGCTACATCGGCAAGCCCTGGCGTCGGGAGGACCTTATCCTCACCGTGAGGGCCGCCCTCCGGGCCTGGACGGCGGAGATCCTTGTGCGGGAAAAGACCGAGGCCATCGAGACCATCACGGTGGCCATGGTGGCGGCCCTGGAAAACGCCAACCTGGCCAACGACGAGGAGACGGGCCTCCATGTCCGCCGCGTCGGGGAATACTCGGCCATCATCGCCGAGGGCCTGGGGGCGGAAGAGGCCTTTGTAAAGCGCCTGGGTGTCTATACCTGTCTTCACGACATAGGCAAGGTCGGGGTGCCCCGGGACCTCCTCCAGACCAGCCGGCGCTACAGCCCGGAGGACCGGGAGGCCATGAAGCGCCATGTGGAGCTGGGGGCCCGGATGCTCGACATGCCGGGGATCGACCCCATGGCGGGCAACATCGCCCGCTATCACCACGAGCGCTGGGACGGCTCGGGCTATGTCATGGGCCTGGCCGGAGAAGCGATCCCCCTCGAGGCCAGGATCGCCGCGGTGGCCGATGTCTTTGATGCCCTCACCACGGCCAGGCCCTACAAGCCCGCCCTCCACGCCAAGGTCGCCCTGGAGGAGATCCTCCGGGAAAAGGGCCGGGCCTTCGATCCCTCTGTCGTGGCCGCCTTCGAAGGCCGCCTGGACCAGATCCTCGAGCTATGCTCCTGCGGGGACCTAGACGACTGACCCAAAGAGGACCTAAAGGGAATAGCTCGCTCGGGCTTTCTTATGGACTAATCAGGGCGGGTCCTGACCTGGTAAATCCGGGGGGCTGCTCGCTTCGCTCGGCCCTCCGGATTTACCAGGCCACCCCCCGCGCTACTAGTTCTCAAAAAAGCGCGAACGGGGTTAATCCCCTAGCACCTTGCTTTGGGCCAGTCGCACCGGCTTAGGTTTAAATTCGCATAACTTGCAATAAACAAAGCCGGCCTAGGGCGTTCGCCCTGGCCGGCTTTTTTATTTGCGGTTGCGCCTTTGGGCCACGCGCCTGATAGCGTGGGCCCAGGGCTAAGGAATCAGCTAAGCCCGGTTATCAGGCCGGTTTCGGTGTCGATGTCCATTCCCAGATAGCCGGGCTTGGAGGGGAGGCCGGGCATGGTGTTGATGTCTCCCGAAAGGGGATAGATAAAGCCTGCGCCTGCGGCCAGCCTCACGTCGGTGATGGGAAAGGTAAAGCCCTTGGGGGCTCCCTTCAGGGCCGGGTCGTGGGAGAAGGAATACTGGGTCTTGGCCATGCAGATGGGCAGGCCCGAGTAGCCGAGCTTGGAGAAGGTCTCGAGGCTGGCCTCGGCCTCGGGGCTGTAGCTCACTCTCTCCGCCCCGTAGACCTCGGTGGCGATCTTCTCGATCTTGGCCTTGAGGGGGAGGTCGAGGGAATAGAGGAAGTTGGCCTTGTTGGGGCCGCCTGAGGCCTTGTCCACGGCCCTAGCTAGCTCGGCCGCGCCCTCGCCGCCATCGGCCCAGTTGCGGGTGACCACGGCGTCGGCCGCGCCGGCCGCGATGGCGGCCTCCCGGATCAGCTCCCACTCGGCCTGGCTGTCCGTGGGGAAGGCGTTGATCGCCACGACCGCCGGGACTCCAAACTTCTTGAGCACCGCGAGGTGGGCCGCCAGGTTGGCGACGCCCTTCTTGACGAGCTCCTTGTCCTCCTGGGTATAGGCCGTGGCGAGGGGCTTGCCCGGGGTGACCTTGGGGCCGCCTCCGTGCATCTTGAGCGCCCGGACGGTGGCCACGAGGACGGCCGCGTCGGGCATCAGGCCCGAGGCCCGGCACTTGATGTCCAGGAATTTCTCGCAGCCCATGTCGGCGCCGAAGCCCGACTCGGTGACCACATAGTCCCCGAGCTTGACCCCCATGAGGTCGGCGAGGATCGAGGAGTTGCCGTGGGCGATGTTGGCGAAGGGGCCGGCGTGGACAAAGGCCAGCTGCTCCTCCAGGGTCTGGAGGATGTTGGGCTTGAGCGCGTCCTTCATGAGGATGGTCATGGCCCCGGCCACCCCGAGGTCCTCGGTGGTGATAGCCTTGCCCGCCTTGTCCAGGCCGAGGACAATGCGCCCGAGGCGCTCCCGGAGGTCCTGCAGACTTGTGGCCAGGGCCAGGATGGCCATCACTTCGGAGGCTACGGCGATGTCAAAGCCCGTTTCCCTCAAGGGGCCGTTGTCGATGCCCCCGACCCCGGTCATCACCTTGCGGAGGGTCCTGTCGTTCATGTCCATCACCCGGCGCCAGAGGACCTCGTAGGGATCGAAGTTGAGCTTGTGGAGGCCGAGTTTCTCGAAATAGGCCTCGGACCAGCGGGACTCGTGGTACATGCGGGCGTCCAGGGCGGCGGCGCAAAGGTTGTGGGCGGATTCCACGGCGTGGATGTCGCCGGTGAGATGGAGGTTAAAGTCGGCCATGGGCACGATCTGGGAATAGCCGCCTCCGGCCGCCCCGCCCTTGATGCCAAAGGTCGGCCCCATGGAGGGCTGGCGTATGGCCGCGATGGCCTTCTTGCCTATGACCCCGAGGCCCTGGGTGAGGCCCACCGTGGTAGTGGTCTTCCCTTCCCCGAGGGGGGTCGGCGTGATGGCGGTGACGTCGATATACCTGGCCTTCCTGGGCAGGCCGGCCTTGTCCTTGAGGAATTCCAGCCTGACCTTGGCCTTGTCGTCCCCGTAGTGCTCGAGGTAGGCCTCCTCCATGCCATAGCGGGCGGCGATCTCGGAGATGGGCTTGACCTTGGCCGCCTGGGCTATGTCTATGTCGCTGGGCACGGGCTTCTTTCTATCGACGGACACGGGGTACCTCCTGCAGGCGATTAGCCCACATTTACAGGCTAATCCGCAATATTGGA
>JAKPBN010000029.1 GCA_029778945.1 Spirochaetota bacterium | reverse complement strand
CCAACGTGCCCTCGGGCGGGGTCGTCCCGGCCACGCCGGACGGGCGCAAGGCCTGGACCCCCTTGGCCGAGGGCTGCTCGCCCTCCCGGGGCGTCGACACCTCCGGACCCACGGCGGTCTTCCGATCCGTGGCCAAGCTCCCCACGGCGGACATCTTTGGGGGCGTCCTCCTGAACCAAAAGCTCTCTCCCCTCTCAATCCAGGGCGAGGCGCAAAAGGCCAAGCTCATAGCCCTGGTACGGACCTTTTTTGACGAGCTCAAGGGTTGGCATGTCCAGTACAACATCGTCTCCCGCCAGACCCTCCTGGACGCCAAGGCCCATCCGGACAAGCACCGGGACCTGGTCGTGAGAGTCGCCGGCTATTCGGCCTTCTTCAACGACCTGGCCGAGGACCAGCAAGACGACATCATCGCCCGGACCGAGCAGGAACTATGAGCGGCGCCAGGCTGGGCATAGACCTGGGGGGCACCAAGCTCGCCGTGGGGGTGGTCGACCCCCAGGGCGCCATCCTGGGGGAGTCTGTCACCTACGACCACTGCGGGAAGCCTGAGGCCGAGGTTCTCCAGATGGTGTCGCGCAACCTGAAGGAGGCCCTGGCCCAGGCCGGGCTCGGCCGGGAAGCCCTGGTGGGGGCCGGGGTCCTCTTTCCCGGCCATATCCGCTGGCCCGAGGGAGTGACCCTCACCTCCTCCAATCTCTCGGGCTTCAAGGCCTATCCCCTGCGGGCCGAGCTCGAGAAGGTCCTAGGCATACCCGTCCTGGCGGACAACGACGCCAACGGCCAGACCCTGGGGGAATTCCGCTACGGGGCCGGCCAGGGCGCGACCCACATGGCCTTTATGACCGTGAGCACGGGCGTGGGCGGGGGCATTGTGATCGACGGCAAGCTCTATCGGGGAGCCACGGGCACGGCCGGGGAATTCGGCCACATGATCGTCGATGCCTCCGGAGGCGGCAAATGCAGCTGCGGCAACAAAGGCTGCCTCATGGCCTCGGCCTCGGGCCTGGCCCTGCCCGAGCTGGCCCGCAGGGTCTCCGAGCGCCTGGGGGAAGACGGCGCCAGCGCAAGCCTCCCCGCATCCTGCGTGGACTTCGACGACCTCAATGGAGAGCGCCTCTCCGAGGGCTTTTACGAGGACAACGCCCTCTGCCACGGGGTGGTCGAGGAATTCGCCCGCTACATCGGCATGGGCCTCTATAATATCTTCCAGATCCTCAACCCGGGCCTCATTGTCCTGGGCGGGGGCCTCTTGAACCTGCCGGACTTCTTCTTCGAAGGCGCGGCCAGGACCTGCCGGGAGCTGGCGGGCAACATGATGTACGACCCCATGGAGATCCGCAAGGGCAGGCTGGGCGGGAGGGCTGGCGTCCTGGGCGCGGCGGCCCTCTTCGAGCCGGAGCGGCCATGAGCGACGATAGGCCCGCCCGCCGCCCCGGCCGCCCTTCTGGGGCCTCGGGCCGGCCGGCCGCGATCGACGCCGTCTCCGAGGCGGTGCTCAGGGCCGGGAGCCGCAAGGTGGCGGACCTGGCCCTGGACCTGGGGCTCTCGGAGGTCACGGTCCGCA
>JAKPBN010000022.1 GCA_029778945.1 Spirochaetota bacterium | reverse complement strand
GGTGTTCTCGGCCTCGACCCACACCCTCCAGGAGATCATGACCGCCCCCATGCCCGTGGGCCCTGGTGGCCACTTCGCCGAAAACTACGGAAGCGCCCTCCTCCACGGCACGGACAACCTCGGCACCTCGGCCCTGGTGATGATCAAGAACTCCCTAATCATGGCTCTGGGCATCTCGGTGGGCAAGATCGTCATCTCCCTCCTCGCCGCCTTTGCCATCGTGTACTTCGACTTTCCCCTGAAGAGCTTCTGCTTCTGGTCGATCTTCGTGACCCTGATGCTGCCCGTCGAGGTGCGCATCATGCCTACCTACAAGGTCATCTCCGACCTCGGGATGCTCAACTCCTACGCGGGCCTCATCCTGCCCATGTGCGTGTCCGCCACGGCGGTGTTCCTCTTCCGGCAGTTCTTCATGCAGGTGCCCCGGGAGATCGCCGAAGCCTCCCAGATCGACGGCGCCTCATCGATGAGCTTCTTCCGCCATATCCTCATGCCCATGACCCGCACGCCGATCGCCGCGATGTTTGTCATCCAGTTCATCTATGGCTGGAACCAGTACCTCTGGCCCCTCCTCATCACGACCAAGCAGAAGTACTACACCCTCCTCATCGGCATCAACCGGATGCTCTCCGGGGCCGACACCCAGATCGAATGGCACATAGTCATGGCCACGGTGATGCTCGCGATGCTCCCCCCGGTCATCGTGGTGATCGCGATGCAGAAGCAGTTTGTCGCCGGCATGACCGAGACCGAGAAGTAGGCAAGGAGACCCCATGGCCAAGTCGCGCAAGGATTCCTATCTTGCCATCGCCCTCCTCCTCGCCGTCGCCCTCTTCCTGGCCTTGACCAACCCCGGCCAGGGGGACTTCAAGGCTTGGATGGAGATCCAGAGCGCCAAGAGCGCCAAGTCCGGCGGCTCGGGTCTCCTCAACGGCGCCTTGAGCGCCGCGGGCAGCCTGAAAGGCAGCCTGAAGTCGGGACTCTTCGAGCGCAGCAATCTTGGCCTGGCCAGCCTCTACTCCAGGAAGACCGGCTCCGGAGCGACCGCGGAATCCTACCTGGGCCTTGCCCGGACTTTTATCAAGCTCAAGTAGGCTCCAAGCAGCATGATCCCCAAGGCCGCCCTGCTGGGCGGCCTTTTTTGCGCCCTTCTGAGGCCCTTCCCCTTGCCCCTGACCATGCGCCGGAGTACAACTTAAGCCATGAGTTCCGTCCTCGCCATCGACATCGGTGGAACCAAGACAGCAGCTGCAGTGGTGGACGCCTCGGGCAGGATCCTGGCCCGCTCCCGGTCCCTGACGGACAGGCTCGCGGGGCCCGAGGCGGCGATCAGCCTAGCCCTGTCCCTTGGCCGTTCTTTGATCGCCGAAGCCGGGCCGGTGGCGGGACTGGGACTGGCCTTGCCAGGCATCACCGATTCCAGCCGGGGGATCCTTATCGAATCCCCCTCGGCGGGCTGGAGAAACGTGGCCTTTGCCGAGCGCCTCGGGGAAGGCCTGGGCCTGGAGGCCAGGGCAGACAACGACGTGAAGGCCTCGGCCCTGGCCGAGCTGCGCTTTGGCTCGGGCCTGGGGCCGACGGGCAACAGGCCCGATGGCCAGGTCCTCTCGGCATCCTTCCTGTGGCTCACGGTCTCCACCGGGATCGGCGGGGCCCTCGTCCTCGAGGGAAGGATCCGCGACGGGCAGAGGGGCATGGCGGGCGAGGTCGGCCATCTTGTCGTCCAGGAAGGCGGGGCGGCCTGTGGCTGCGGCGGCCGGGGCTGCCTCGAGGCCGAGGCCTCAGGGACGGCCATTGGCCGCAAGGCCCGGGAAGCCCTGGCGGGGGGGGCAAGATCGCCCATCCTGGAGGGCTTGGCCCCGCAGTCTGTGGACGCCGCGGCCGTGGCCGGGGCGGCCCGCCAGGGCGACTTGCTTGCCCAGGGGATCCTCCGAGGCGCCGGAGAGGCCATAGGCCGCGCCCTTGCCTCGGTGGCCGTCCTCCTCGACATCGAGGACTTTGTCCTGGGAGGAGGTGTCTCGGCCTCCCTCGACCTATTGGCCCCGGCCATCCTTTCGACCCTGGAGTCGAGGGTAGTCGCCGCCGGCTCGCGACGCTTTAGGATACTTCACAGCGCCCTGGGCTATGACGCCGCCCTTCTGGGAGCGGCTGCCCTGGCCTTCCAGTCCCA
>JAKPBN010000021.1 GCA_029778945.1 Spirochaetota bacterium | reverse complement strand
ATGAGGATGAGGCTGATCCCTTTGCCCCGGGTCAGGGCTAGGTCGACGGCCTCCTCCCCGGTCATTGCGGTGAGGACTTCATAACCTGCGCCTTCTAGTTGTTGCCTGATCATCATGCCCAGAAGGGCGTCGTCTTCGACAAGAAGGATCCTTTTTTTCATTTCCGCCATGGTCTACCTTGCTTCATGGATATCCTGGACCCGGCTAGGCCGGGAACTGGCCAGCCGCACTCCTCCTCCAACCATAGTTCATGGAAGCCGGAGATGCTCTGTCTTTGGGCCTATTTCCTGGCCGGGAAGTAACGGAAGGCGCGAGCGCAACCCCAAGGCCTAATGCCTTTTTTCTAGGCCTATGAGCGACTTGGATGACGGGACAAAGCCCAGATGCAGCAAAGGGTGTCAAGGACTTTGTTAGCTAGAAAAAAACGGCATCGGGCTCCGGATTCTCCCCTTCGGCCTAGCCAGTCGCTTGGCCAAAGTCCAGCCCGCCCTCGAGCCTGCGCCCGAGCAGGTCCCGGAGGCGCTTCTCGCTCGCACGCAGAGCCGATTCAGAGTTCTTGCGCTCCACGGCTATGCCGAAGTAGGCGGTCAGGCCCTCGAAAAATTCCACCAACTCGGGGGTAAAGCGGTTCTTGCGCTTGTCATTGAGGTGCAGGAGCCCAATGACCTCTCCATGGACGCGGATGGGAATAAGGGCCACCGATTGGAAGCCATCGTGGGAGCAGCGGTCCCGGGGAGACATCCGGGGATCCTGGCCCCGCAAAGCCTCGAGGGTCGCGAGGGCATCGTTTGTCCAGAGGCTGCCTGCCTTGGTGACCATGTCGCTCGCCGGGCCGCATTTTTCCATCAGGACTAGTCCACAGGTACAGTGCAGGCAGATTTGGCCGCTGGCGTCCCTGCAGACAACTCCGTTCTCCGCCCGGAGGGCCAGGGAATTCTCCAGGTGAAGAAAATCCGGATCGAAGCCTTCCTCGCTGAAGTAGGGGAAGTCGTCCCCGTCCTTCAGGCGGATGCCAACGGCGTCGAAATCGAGACGATCCTTGAGGAGCCTCAGTATGGCCTTGCTCGTCTCCTGCAGGGATAGGGTGCCGTTGAGAAGGCCAAGGATCTCGGCAGAGAGCCTAAGGGAGCGTTCGGCCTCCATAAGCCGCGATTCGCTGGCCTGCCTCTCCATCTTTTCGTTGAATAGCTTCAGCGCCATCTTGATCGAGGCGTCCAGGACCACGATCCCTGAATTCTTCACGACGTAGCCATAGGACGTGATCTGCTCGGTCCTGTTGACTACCTCCGGCTCCGTGTGGGAGGAAAGGAAGATGATGGGGACTTCTCTCGCTTGGAGTATCTCGGCGGCAGCCTGGGTGCCGTCAGGGCCACGGCCAAGGTCTATGTCCATTAGGATGGCGTCAAAGGGCGGCTCGGCCCTTCTGGCCTCCTCGATGGCGGCCACCGCGTTCGACGCATGGATCACCGAATAGCCGATCTTCTCCAACTGCTGTTTTTCCATAAGCGCGATCAGCGCCTCATCCTCCGCGAGCAGGATGTGTCGTTTGTCCCTTTCCAAGGTGGTCATCTTGGCCTGCCTCCCGGCACATTCCCCCTATCGCGGCACGATGGGAGATAGCCTTGGCCCTTAAGCCAGAGCTGGCTCAGCAAGGGGGCCATCGCCTGTACCTTTGCTGTTGAGCCGATTTTGCTTGTTCTCGACAGTCTGCGATTTCGCGAATGGCAAATGATGTTTCTATGGCTAGGCAATTCAATAATCCTTACTATTAATGATATTTAGGTCTAGAAACATGTCAATAGACTCGGGTTGTCTTAGGGCATCGGCTTCCGGCGCTGTCATAGCCGACGATAAAATGCCGGAATTCGCCGACGAGAACTTGCCGGTTTTTGTCCAAGAATAAGGGGCTTTGCCTCTGGTAGCATGGTGGTAACTACACACACCACCAACCAGAGGCAAGCCCCAATGGACAAGGAGCATAGCATGCTCGAGGCAAGGATTCTACAGCGCGGGGGAAAGACACACCGAGAAATCGCCGAGGCCCTCGGGGTCTGTGAGCGGACAGTAAGGAACCACCTGAAAGGGCCGCCCTGTGGCCGGAGGAAGCCCAATAGGGGTAGCAAGGTCGATCCCTTCAAGGCGATGATCGACAGCATCCTTGACGAAAATCCCTTGCACAATGGAGAGCTGATCTACGAACGGCTGGTTGCCCTTGGGTATTCCGGCAAGATCTCGGTGATGAAAGACTATGTGGCGAAAGTCCGCCGCAGGCTCGAGACCCAGGCGGTCATGCGCTTCGAGACCGAGCCGGGACAGCAGGCCCAGGTTGACTGGAAGGAGTTCGGCAGGCAGCTTGTGGACGGGCGGGAGACAAAGCTCTATGCCTTTGTCTTGGTCCTGGGCTATTCGCGGAAGGCCTTTGTCCATTTCACGACGAGCATGGACATGGCGACGGTCCTGGCCTGCCACATCCTTGCGTTCCAGTATCTGGGTGGCGTGCCGCGCGAGATACTCTACGACAACATGCGGACAGCCTTCCAGCCTGACAGCGATGGTGTTTGGAGGCCGACCAAGCGGCTTGCAGCCCTGGCGGTGCACTATGGCTTTGCCCCGAAGCGGTGTCGGGCACGCCGGCCCGAGACGAAGGGCAAGGTCGAGAGGACGATCGGGTACCTGGACAACAACTTCTGGCCCCGGGTGGAAGGCCAGGCCCTGAGCCTGGACGGGCTGAATGACCAGGTGAAGGGATGGCTCGGGCAGGTCGACGCAAAGCGGCTTTCTGGCTTTGACGAGAGCCGGGCCCAGCGTTTCTCCCGAGAGGCGTCAACACTACAGAAGCTCCCGGCCCTGTCCTTTGATGCCCGTAGGGATGTGCCGGTCCTGGTAAGCAGGGAGTCCCTGGTCAGGTACGAGACAAACAGCTATTCGGTCCCGCCTGAGTACATCGGGCAGATGCTGCTCCTTAAGGTAGCCCCCTTTGGCCCTGAGGCCGAGATCCTGGGCCCTGGGGGATCGATACGGCGATTCCGCCTTGGCCAGGCAGGAGGGAAGGAGAGGCGGTTCTTTCCCGAGGACAGTAAGGCATTGCACGCGCGCTGGGATGCGGACCGTGCCCGTCTGGCCCAGGTACGGAAACGGCGGATCCCCCACGGCAGGTCCCGTAGCCCAGAGGTCGAGACCCGTTCCCCGTCTGTCTACGAGGGGCTGTTTGCCGAGTGCGGCCTGGTGGCCTGTCCATGAGCGCCAACAGCATGGCTATGGAGACTCTCACGGGTCGGATGGAGGAGCTGGGCCTGGGGTTCATGGCGGCAGGCCTGGAGACCTTCCTTGGTGCCTCTGGGAGGGCTGATGCCCCGATCCTGGACTCGATCAGGGAACTCGTGGACATCGAGTACATCGCGAGGACCGAGCGCACCGCTCGCACACGGCTCAAGCTGTCTGGGATGCCCCAGACAAAGCGGCTCGACGATTTCGACCTCTCGTGGCTCAAAGGCGGCCTGCCCACGGGCCGGTTCGAGGATCTGAAAAGCCTGTCATTCATCGAGCGCAAGGAGAATGTGATCCTGCTCGGGCCATCGGGGGTCGGAAAGACACATCTCATGCTGGGGCTTGGCCACCGGGCCTGCCTGTCGGGGTATTCGGCGTATTACATCAGTTGCCGGGAGGCTATCGAGAAGCTCCTGAAGGCCAGGGAACAGAACCGGCTCCGTAAGGCTCTGTCATGGTTCAGGAAGCCGAATGTGCTCCTGATCGACGAGGTTGGACATGAGCCACTTACCCCTGAACAGGCCCATGTATTCTTCCAGCTCGTGAATGTCCGATATGAGACAGCTCCGATCATCCTGACGTCCAACAGACCGTTTTCAAAGTGGGCGGAGCTCATGTCCGATGAGGCTGTCGCCACGGCCATGCTGGACAGGCTTCTGCACCACGCCCAGGTGTTCAGCCTGAAAGCGGACTCCTATCGCATGAAGGAAAGGCTACGCGTCGGAGCCGTTGGCTTTGACTAGGAAGGGCAGAGACCCGGCAAGTTCTCGTCGGCTAAAAGCGGCAAATTGAAATCGGCGTTGACAGGCGCAATGGATTTTGCGTATTATTAGCTTTTGAACGATGATAAAATGGTAACGTGGGAGGATAAAGTGCCTGAAAGCGATAGAGCGGCTGCGGAAGGCAATAAAGTGATAAAAACCTTTGTCCTAGACACCAATGTTCTTATCCATTATCCGGAGTCAATCATGTCCTTTAGGGACAATGAGATTGTCATCCCCCTCACGGTCCTCGAGGAGCTGGACAGCCTCAAGACCTATGATGACCAAAGGGGCAGGAGCGCCCGGGAGGCCATACGCTTCCTCGACGCCACGACCAAGCGGGGCAACCTCCACGAAGGCATCCGCCTGGAAAATGGCTCGGTGCTGCGGGTGTCCTACCTCCTCCCGGACTCGACCCCCGAGGCTATCTCCCTGGACAAGAACGACAACAAGATCATCCTCTGCGCCTATGCCCTCCAGGTGGCCGGCCGGCGGGTCTTCTTCGTGTCCAAGGACATCAATGCCCGGGTCAAGGCCACGGCCCTCGGGCTGCGGGCCGTGGACTACGAAAAGCAGAAGGTCGACATAGCCTCCCTCTATCCGGGGGTGAGGGAGATCGAGGTCTCCTCGGAAACCCTCTCCCGCCTGCTCGGCACGGGCTCCATGCCCTGGAAGGATAGGCTCCTTCCCAACGAGTATGCCCTGGTCAAGGAGCATTCCGGGGGCCGGGAAGTCCTGGCCCGCCACGACCCCGCGGAGCCCAACCTCCTCGCCCTGCCGGAATGGGAAGGCCTGATCTCAGGCCTCTCCCCCCGCAACGCCCGCCAGAGGGTGGCCCTCGAGCTCCTCCTGGACGACTCGGTGCGCCTGGTGACCCTCGTGGGCAAGGCCGGAACGGGCAAGACCCTCCTCGCGATCGCCGCGGGCCTCAAGAAGGTCACCGAGGACAAGACCTACTCGAGGATGCTCGTGACCCGGCCCGTCGTCCCGGTGGGCAAGGACATTGGCTACCTGCCCGGGGAAAAGTCCGCCAAGATGTCCCACTGGATGCAGCCGATCTTTGATAACCTCGAGCAGATCCTGAGCGTCCACAAAAGGCCCAACGTCAAGACCGTCGAGCAGCTCATCAAGGACCGGGTCCTCGAGATCGAGGCCATGTCCTTTATCCGGGGCCGCTCCCTGCCGGGCCAGTATATGATCGTGGACGAGGCCCAGAACCTCACGCCCCATGAGATCAAGACCCTCGTCTCCCGGGCGGGGGAGGGGACCAAGGTGGTCCTCACGGGGGATCCCTACCAGATCGACAACATGTACCTGGACGCCAACTCCAATGGCCTGTCCTACCTCGTGGAGGCCTTCAAGGGCCAGCCCATCTTTGGCCATGTGACCCTCCAGAAGAGTGAGCGCTCCGAGTTGGCCGACCTCGCGTCGAGCCTCCTCTAGGCCGCCGATGAAGGTCCAATTCTGCCCCGCCTGCGGACGCCTTAACCTGGCTGACTTTTCCTTCTGCCCCTACTGCGGGACCGAGGCGAGGCCCAAGGCCGGCCCTGGGCTCGAGGAGGCCCTAGCCCCCTCCTTCTCGCGGCTGGAGCAGGGAGGCAAGTCCAGGATCCTCGAGGAGATCGAGGGCCTTGCGGCCCAGCTGGATCTCCTGGAGTCCGAGATGGACCTCCTTCTCGAGACGGCCCAAGGGCCTGAGGGGCAGGTCCATGGCAGTTGACATCCGAAACCTCGCCTTCCTTCTCAGCCTCTCGGCCCTGATCCAGGCCATCCTCCTGGGCATCCAGTACCTGGGCTACCGCTCCCGGGAGGGCCTGGGCCGCTGGTCCCTGGGCAGCCTCCTCCTGGCCCTGGGGTTCTTCCTCAACTACCTGAGGTCCAATCCGAGTCTGGGACCCCTGGCCGTCGTAGGCAATCCCGTCCTTTTTGTGGCCGGCCTTGGCCTGATACTCTCTGGGGTCAGGCGTTTTCTCGGCCTGCCCCGCAGCGACCTGGGACCCATCCTCCTCTGCCTCCTCGTCGCCCTCCTCGGTCTCTTTTTTACCTTCCTCAATGACAGCGCCGCCGCGAGGCGGATCAATCTCTCCATGGCCGTGGCCTTTCTGTCCTTTCTTATTGGCGGCACCCTCCTCTCCCGGATGGCGGTCCGGGAAAAGTGGGCCCAGATCCTCCTGGCAGCGCTTTTCCTCGTCAACGGCCTCTTCTGGACCATCCGGGGCCTATCCCCCCTTTTTGGCCCCACGGGAGGCCTCTTCGAGCCCAGCCTCCTCCAGGTCCTGACCTATCTCGAGACCCTGGTCGCCTCAACCTTCTGGACCTTTGGCTTTAGCCTTCTTGTCATCCTGCGGCTGCGCTCCCGGATGGAGGAAGACCTCGAGAGCCGCACCCTCATCTTTGACACGAGTCCGGACGCCCTCTCGATCATACGCATGCAGGACGGGGTCTACACCGAGATCAATGAAGGCTTTGCCAAGCTGACCGGTTACACGCCTGAGGAGACCCGGGGCAAGAGGAACCGGGACCTGCGGTTCTGGAAACGGAAGGCGGATAGGCTGGCCCTCCTGGAAAAGCTCCGGGAGTCGGGGCATTGCGAGGGCTTTGAGGCCGAGTTTACCCGAAAGGACGGCTCGACCCTGGTGGGCCTTGTCTCGGCCCGGGTGGTCAAGCTTCGTGGCCAGGCCCACATCATCAGCGTGACCCATGACATCACCGCCCGAAAGGCCGCGGAGGCCAAGATCCAGGACCTGGTCCGCCAGCTCGAGATCGAGCGGAACTATGCCCAGAAGAGCGCCCGCATGGACGGCCTCACCAGGCTGGACAACCGCAAGAGCTTCGACGAGACCCTCAACACGGAGTTCTTCCGGCACAAGCGCTCCCAGGTCCCCCTTTCGGTGATCATGCTCGACATCGACCACTTCAAGGCCTATAACGACCACTTTGGCCATGTGGCCGGGGATGACTGCCTCCGCCGGGTGGCCGCCGCCCTCCAGACCGCGGTGGGCCGCCTCCCGGACACGGTCTCCCGCTACGGGGGCGAGGAGTTTGCCGTGATCCTCCCGGAGACCGACTATCCCGGAGCGGCAACGGTGGCGGAGCGCCTCCGCAAGGCCGTGGAGGCCCTCCAGATACCCCACGCCCC
>JAKPBN010000490.1 GCA_029778945.1 Spirochaetota bacterium | reverse complement strand
GAGGACCCCCGGGCCTTTGCCGCCCCGGGCCTTTCCGCGGGCGCGCTATTTTTCGGCCCGGGCTCGGCGGAAGTCCTGGGAGACTACGGCGCGGGGCCCAACCACTGCCTCCCCACGGGAGGAGCCGCCCGCTTTGCCTCGGGCCTCTCGGTGCTTACCTTCCTGCGGGCCCAGACCTGGCTCGACCTCGATCCGGCCCAGCCCGGCCTCCGGGGTCCCGGGGGCCTAGCCGTGGAGGCCGCGGGCCTGGCGCGGCTTGAGGGCCTCGAGGGCCACGCCCGATCCGCCCTTCTCAGGGCCTCCGGGATTGCGGAGGGAGGGAGGGGAGCTTAGACTTGCGGGAGAGCGAGGCAAGGCAGTGGCGAATACGAGATATCCCGACCAGCCTATACTCATCCTGGATGACGACCCGGGCATCCGGGCAAGGCTAGCCCTCGCCCTCGACAAGGCCGGCATGGGCAACGTGGTGGCCACCGATGACGCGGGCTATGCCGCCAGGCTCATGGCCATGGAAAAGGTCGAGCTAGTCCTCCTCGACCTCAGCCTGCCGCCCATCTCCGGCGAGGTCCTCCTCAGGGACTTTGCCCACCACTATCCCCAGATCCCGGTCATCATCGTGACCGGGACGGTGGATCCAGCCACCATTGTCCGCTGCATGAAGGCCGGGGCCATCGACTATATCATCAAGCCCGTCGAGGACGAGCGGCTCCTGGCCGCGGTCCGGAACGGCCTCAGGCTGGCCGAGCTGACCCGGGAGGCCTCGGGATTCCGGGACCGGGTCTTTAACGACCGCATCGAGAGGCCCGAGATCTTTTCCGGGATCATCTCCGCCGATCCGAGGATGATCGCCCTCTTCAAGTATGTGGAGGCCGTGGCCAAGTCCCGCCAGCCCGTCCTCATCCACGGTGAGACCGGGACGGGCAAGGAGCTCTTTGCCCGGGCCATCCACGAGGCGAGCGGGAGGTCGGGTCCCTTTGTCGCCCTCAATATCGGGGGCCTCGACGACACCGTCCTCTCGGATACCCTCTTTGGCCACCGCAAGGGCGCCTATACGGGGGCGGACAGGCCCCGGCCCGGCCTCATCAAGGAGGCCTCGGGGGGAAGCCTCTTCCTCGACGAGATAGGCGATCTTGACTCCCGGACCCAGATAAAGCTCCTCAGGCTCCTCCAGGAGGAGGAATACTATCCCCTGGGCTCGGACAGTCCCCAAAGGTCGGAGACAAGGATCTTCGCGGCCACCGCCCGGGACCTCAGGGCGGCCTCCCGGGCCGGAAGCTTCCGGGCAGACCTCTATTTCCGCCTCCAGACCCACCTCATCCACATCCCTCCCCTCCGGAGCCGCAAGGGAGACCTCCCCCTCCTGGCTATGCGTTTTATCGAAGCCTCGGCCAGGAGCCTCGGCATAAGCCCGCCCGTCCTCCCGGTCGAGGCCCTGGGCAGCCTCGCGGCCTATGACTTCCCGGGCAATGTCCGGGAGCTGGAATCCATCATCCACGACGCCGTCGCCACGGCTGCGGCCAAGGGCAGGACCAGCCTTAGCCTCAAGCTCGATGCCCGGCCTGGCCCCGAGTCAGCCAGCCGGGATAGACCCCAGGGAGGCAAGGCGGATCTCGAGGGGGCCGGAGCCCTAGCCCCGGAGAATGCCCCCAAGGGAGGCCTAAGCCTCCTGCCGGGCCCCTTTCCCAGTCTGCGCCAGGTCGAGGCTTGGCTGATCGACGAGGCTATGAAGGCCTCGGCGGGCAATGTGCAAAAGGCCGCCCGCCTCCTCGGGCTCTCCCGGCAAACCCTCTACAAGCACCTCGCCCGGCCGGACAAAGGGTCAAAGGAATAGGCAAGAAGGCTCCAGACTGTCGTCAAGCTGGACAGGATAGCCGTCCTCGGCCTCGTCCAGGACCTCTACGAAGCCAGCCATATAGGGCCGGAGCGGAGCTTTACCGGGCTCTGCAAGGGCCTTGCGGCCCGGTTTGGGCTAGCCCGGCCTGGGATCAACGGGCAGAGGGTTGGAGCCGTCTCCGACGGATCCTCCCTCAACCATTCCCAACTCCGGGACCTGGGCTTCATCCTGGGAGAATTCCTCCAAAACTCCTGGAACCATGCCTTTCCCGAGGGCCAGAGCGGAAAATCCGCAGCCTGGCTATTCAGCCGGAGGCCGGGCCCAAGCTTGACAAGGCCTTGAGGGGCGCAAATACTGATCCTTCAAACACCCCTAGGAGGACACAATGGAACGCCGCACTATCATGTCAAAGGGGGCCCCCGCAGCCCTCGGTCCCTATTCCCACGCCATAGCCGCCGGAGGTTTCCTGTTCTGCTCGGGACAAACCGGCCTCGACCCCGCCACTGGCGTCCTGGCCCAGGGCATTGAGGCCCAGACAAGGCGGGTCCTGGACAACCTCAAGGCCGTCCTGGAGTCCGCAGGGCTCTCCATGGCCAATATCGTGAAGACCACGATCTTCCTCACGGACATGGGGGACTTCCAGACCGTAAATGGGATTTACGCCTCCTACTTCCCCTCCGAGCCCCCGGCCCGCTCCACGGTCCAGGTCGCCGCCCTGCCCAAGGCCGGCATCGTCGAGATCGAGGCCATAGCCGCCTTTCCCCAGGCCTAGGCACGATGTACGACTTTGACACCGGCATAGGGCGGAGGGGGACGGGCTCGGTGAAATGGGACTGTCCCGAGTACTGCTATCCCGGGGCCGGGGCCGAGGGCCCCCTCTTGCCCCTCTGGGTGGCCGACATGGACTTTGCCGTCCCCCCGGCCCTTTCCCGGGCCGTCCAGGACAGGGCCAGCCATCCCGTCTATGGCTACACCGAGCTGGGGGAAGACTTCAAGGCCGCCTTCGCCGCCTGGATGCGGGAGCGCCATGGGGTGGCTCCCGCCCCGGGGACCGTGCACTTTTCCCCCGGGGTGGTCACGGGCCTGGCCCTCTGCGTCCGCGCCTTCACCCAGGCCGGCGACGGCATCATCATCCAGCCCCCGGTCTACCATCCCTTCCGCCAGGTCATCGCCAGCAACGGCCGCCAGGTCCTCGAGAATCCCCTGGTCCTCACGGACTCAGGCTGGGAGATGGACCTCGAGGGCCTCGAGGCCCTGGCCCGGGCCGGAGCCAAGGCCCTCGTCCTCTGCTCCCCCCACAATCCCGTGGGCCGGGTCTGGAGGGAGACCGAGCTAAAGTCTGTGGCGCGCATCGCGTCTGACCATGGCCTCTTTGTCATCTCCGACGAGATCCACTGCGACCTCGTCCTCGGGGGACACAGGCACCTGCCCGCCCTGGCCTGGGCCGGGGAGAGCCTTGGGGAGCGGCTCGCCCTCCTCCATGCCCCGAGCAAGACCTTTAACATGGCCGGCCTCCAGACCTCGGCGGTCGCCATCCCGGGCGCCGAGGCCGGCAGGCGCTTCGAGGCCGAGGCCGACCGCCTGGGCCTCCACAACCCCAATGCCTTTGGGGCCGGGGCGGCCGTGGCCGCCTGGCGCTCCGGGGGCCCCTGGCTGGACGCCCTCCTTGCCTACCTGGGCGCCAACGCCGACTGGCTCGCGAAGGAAGTCCCCCTGGCCGTGCCTGACCTTGTCCTTCGGCGGCCCGAGGCCACCTTCCTGGCCTGGATCGACGCCCGGGCCTACCTGGGCAGGGCCGGCTCGGAGGGCAAGTTGGGCGAAACCGTTGCCCGCCGCTCGAGGCTCTGGCTGGACGACGGGGCGAAATTCGGGACCGGAGGCGCAGGCTGGCTTAGGCTCAACTTTGGCTGTCCCCGCTCGACCCTTGAGGAGGCCCTGGACCTCCTCAAGAAGGCCCTCGCCTAGGGACTAGGCCGGGCCGTGGCCTCCAGCCCGGCCTGGCCCGCCCCGGCTTCCTTGACGCCGTAGAGGATGGGCTCGAGGACCCGCAGGGCCGGGCTGGGGCTTAGGAGCCTGGACCGCCGCACAAGGCCGCCCACCGACCCGGGGGCCGTCCCTGAGGGAAGGGGAAGGATGAGGGAGACGAGGCCCGGCTTGTCCCTGAAGGATTTGATGATCCTCCCATCCTCCGCCACCAAGGCCAGGGCCCTGCAGAGGGGCCGGGGCTGGAGGATCGAGGCCGGGCCCCCAAAGGCAAGAGTCTCCACGGCAAGGCCCAGGCGGCCGGAAGGGACGTCGAGAAAGGAGCCTGGCTTTTCGCCGCCCTTTCCATAGAGGACAAGCTCGCAGGACCAGGTTTCTCCGCTGAGGCCCAGGGGCAGGATTCTCACGAGGTCCTGGCTCGGGGAGGCGGGAAGCCAGGAGGCGAGGCCCGGGCCCGTCGCCAGCCAGAGGCCCAGGCCCAGGGCGAGGATAAGGCCCCCGGCGAGGCGGGGCAGGAGGGCCAGGAAGCCCCCCAGGACAAGGCAGGCTGCGGCCCAGATCGAGGCTAGGGCCAGCTGGGTCCCAAGGATGGCGGCCAGGGCGGGCTTGGGTGGCAGGACGAGAAGGCCCACGACGGCCAGGAGGGCCAGGGCCAGGCTTGCTCCGGCCAGGGCCGAGGCGAGGCTCCTCGCCCGGCCTCCCCTTTTTCCTAGGAGGGCCAGGAGCCACAAAAGGCCCTCGGCCAGGGCCAGGCCCAGGAGGAAGGCCGCCAGGCCCAGCCAGGCCCAGGGGTTGGCCAGGGCCTCAGAAGCCATAGATCCGGGCATATTTCTCATTGAGGTAGGCGACAAAATGCGCGGGGTCGAGGGCCTTGCCCGTGGCCTTCTCGACCAGCTCCCCCGGGAGGAGGGCCGAGCCCGGCCGGTGGATCCTTTCCCGGAGCCACTCCCTCACCGGGCCTGGATCGCCCTGGGAGAGGCTGAACTCCACATTGGGCAGGACCTCTTTCATGCGGTCCCAGAGCTGGGAGGCATAGAGGTTGCCCAGGGCATAGCTCGGGAAATAGCCGAAGTAGCCGCAGGCCCAATGGATGTCCTGGAGGCAGCCCGAGGCGTCGTCCGGCGGCGCTAGACCCAGGAGCTCGGCCATCTTGGCCCTCCAGGCCGCGGGCAGGCCCTCCACGTCCAGGCGGCCGGAGAGGAGGTCCGACTCAAGCTCGAAGCGGAGGATCACGTGGAGGCAATAGGTCACCTCGTCGGCCTCGATCCTGATCAGGGAGGGCTCGACCTTGTTGATAGCCCGGACAAAGGAGTCCAGGTCGACACCCTCGAGTGCCGGGCCAGCGAGGTCGCGCAACTTTCCGTAGTGGGCCTCCCAGAAGGCCGCCGACCTTCCCACAATGTTCTCCCAGAGCCGGGACTGGGACTCGTGGATGCCCATGGAGCTCGCCTCGGAGAGCCTCGTCCGACGGAAGGCCGCCGGCGGCTCGATGCCCAGCTCATAGAGGGCATGGCCGGTCTCATGGAGGGTCGAGAAGAGGCTGGAGGCCAGGCCTTCCGGATGGTAGTGGGTCGTGATGCGTATGTCGTCCGTGCCCAGGGTGGAGGTGAAGGGATGGGCCGTCGTGTCCAGGCGGCCCCGGGCCTGGTCAAAGCCCAGGGTCTCCATCGCCCAGGCACAGATCGCGGCCTGGCGGGATTCGGGACAGGGCCGATGGAGGAAGGAGTCGTCCACCTGGGGCCTCGAGGCTATCTTGCCCAGGAGGGCCACTAGGTCCTTTCGCAGGGCCCGGAATACCTCGGCCAGGGACTCCTCGGTCGCCCCGGGCTCGTAGAGGTCGAGGAGGACATCGTAGGCCGGCCTCTCCGGGGCGAGGCAGGCGGCCTTGCGGCGGTAGAGACCGATGAGGCCCTTGAGGTGGGGGGCAAAGGCGGCAAAGTCATTGGCGGCCCTGGCCTCGACCCAGGCCGCCTGGGCCAGGGCGGTCGACCTGGCCAGCTCGGTCACGAGCTCGGCGGGCAGTCTCGTGGCCCTGTCATAGGCCAGCCTCAAGGCCCGCAGGTAGGAGCGCTCCTCGGGGCGGAGGGACTCAAGGCCCATGGGGTTGGCCGGGGTCGAGCCAAGGCCCTCGAGGAGGCGGCCCATCTCGGGATTGGCGAGCTTGGCATGGGCGAGGCCCTCGAGGAAGGCCAGCTGCTCGGCCCTTTCCTCCACTGCCTTGGGAGGCATATAGGTCTCCATATCCCAGGAGAGGACGGACTCGATATGGGAGACGAGGGTCTGCTCCCGGTCCAGGACCACGAGCCTTTCGATCTCAGGGCGCATCTACTCTCCTTGGGCCGGGCTGGCATCGCTCTCGGGCCTATCCTAGCAC
Organism: Spirochaetota bacterium; assembly: GCA_029778945.1. Taxonomy (GTDB): domain Bacteria; phylum Spirochaetota; class Spirochaetia; order Treponematales; family Rectinemataceae; genus JANYKC01. The sequence goes on along the minus strand of JAKPBN010000490.1, from coordinate 14,863 downwards.
CCCTGCAAGCCTGGGGGCAAGCAACGGGGTCGGCCCGCGGCTTGCGCCTTCCCGGCCCTGGGGCTATATTCAAGGCCCCATGTTCCTCCGTGAGCTCCGCCAGTCCGTGACCACCCTCAAGGGCGCCGGCCCCTCGGTCGCCGAGAAGCTCGCCCGCCTAGGGATCTTCTCCCTGGCCGACCTCCTCCTCCACTATCCCCGGGACTACGACGACCGCACGGTCTTTGTGCCCCTCCTGGACTCGATCAAGGTCGGCCGAGCCCATACCATAGTCACCGTCCTCTCCCAGGAATGGTTTGGCTACGGGCGGATGCGGACCCTCAAGCTCCTCGTCGAGGATCAGTCGGGAGTGGCTGCCCTCCTCTGCTTCAACCGGCCCTTCCTCGAGCAGAGCCTCCCCGTGGGCGCCCGGGCCCTCGTGACGGGCAAATTCCAGTTCCGCCGGGGAGAGATCCAGTCCTCGTCCTTTGAGGCTGAGCGCCTGGGCGATGGCGAGGCCCTCCCCCGGGGCCTCATCCCCCTCTATGCCGCCACGGACTCCCTGCCCCAGGGCTCGATCCGCCGCCTCCTCAAGGAAGCCCTGAGGGAAGGCGGGACCCGGGTCGAGGACGAGATCCCCCCGCCCCTCCGGGAAGCCCGGGGCCTCCTCCACAAGGGCGAGGCCCTCCTGGGGATCCACGCCCCGGATTCCGTCGCGACCCTAAACCTGGCCAGGGAAAGCCTCATCTACGAGGAGCTGTTCTATTTCCAGCTCGCGGTCGCCCGCCGGGCCTTTTCCCGGCGCAGGGACAGGGTGCAGAGAAGGCCCGGGCCCGGGATCCTGCGCCAGCGCCTCCTGGAGCGCCTGCCCTTTGCCCTCACCCCGGACCAGGAAAAGTCCGCCGCGGAGATCATCGCCGACATGGCCCTCCCCCATCCCATGGGCCGCCTCCTCCAGGGCGATGTGGGCTCGGGCAAGACCCTCGTGGCCTTCCTGGCCTGCCTGGAAGCGATCGAGGCCGGGGGCCAGGCCGCCCTGATGGCCCCCACGGAGCTCCTGGCCCGCCAGCACGGGGAAACCGCCGCCCGCCTCCTCGAGCCCCTCGGGATACGCCTGGCCTTCCTCTCGGGCAACATAGACGACGCCGCCCGCCCCCCCCTCCTCGCGGCCCTCAAGGCCGGGGAGGTCGACCTCGTTTTGGGCACCCATGCCCTCTTTTCCGACGAGGTGAAGTACAAGAATCTCCGCCTGGCCGTGGTGGATGAGCAGCACCGCTTTGGGGTCCTCCAGCGCCTCGCCTTAGGGCGCAAGGGCCCCCTGCCCGACCTCCTCATGATGACCGCGACCCCCATACCCCGGACCTTGGCCCTGACGGTCTTTGGGGACCTGGCCGTCTCCACGATCAAGACCATGCCCCCGGGACGCAAGCCCATAGAGACCCACCTGGCCCGGGCGGGCAACGAGACCAAGGTCTACGACTACGTGCGCCGCCTCCTCGCGGCGGGCCGCCAGGCCTACTTTGTATATCCCCTGATCGGCCAGTCCGAGCGCCTGGAGCTGAAGAACGCCGAGGCGATGTACGAGAAGCTGGCCCGGGAGATCTACCCGGACTTCAAGCTGGGCCTGATCCATTCCCGCCTCAAGGAAGAGGACAAGCGGGCGACGATGACGGCCTTTTCCAAGGGGGAGATCCAGGTCCTCGTGGCGACCTCGGTGGTCGAGGTGGGGGTCGATGTGCCCAACGCTGTGGCCATGGTGGTCGAGCATGCGGAGCGCTTTGGCCTGGCGGCCCTCCACCAGCTCCGGGGCCGGGTGGGCCGGGGCCAGGACCAGTCCTACTGCTTCCTCGTCTATGGGGAGCCCCTCACCGAGGATGGCAAGGCCAGGCTCAAGGCCCTCCTCGGGACGACGGACGGCTTCCTCCTGGCCGAGGAGGACCTGCGGATCCGGGGACCCGGGGAGATAGCCGGCACAGCCCAGTCGGGATCCTTAAGGCTTACGATAGCCGACCCGGCCCGGGACCTGGCCGTCCTCGAGAAGGCCCGGGCCGACGCCTTTGCCCTGGTGGAGGCCGATCCCGGCCTCCTCTCCCCCGAGGGCAGCCTGGTGCGGGAAGTCCTCTCCCGGGCCAATCCCTTTGGGGAAGCCCCGGCAGGGCGGGGATAGAACGCAAAGGACTGTCCGGGAATTTCTTCCTGGACAGTCCTGGGAGTTCGAAAGGGGCGAGGGCCTAGCGGGAGCGGGGCTTGGCCTTGGGAGGAGCCTTCTTGGCCACGGGCTTGGCCTTGGCTTTGGCCTTTGGCGCAGGCTTGGCCTTGGCTTTAGCCTTGGGCGCGGGCTTGGCCTTGGAGGCAGGCTTGGCCTTGGCTTTAGCGGCGGGTTTAGCCTTGGGCTTGGCCGCGCCGGCCTTTGCCTTGGCCCTGGCGGCGGCAAAGCTCGCCTCCACGGCCTCGGGCCCCCTGCTCAGGACGGACTCCGCGCAGAGGAGGTAGTCCACGACCCGGTTCTTGGATGCCCGGGGTCCTAGGAGGAGCTCCACCTTGCGGCACTTCCTGCGCATGTACTGGATCGAGGGGATGCTCGAGCCAAAATGCTCGGCCAGCTCCCAATCCTTGCGCTCGTAGCGCCCTGTCCTGTCCTTCCCGTTGAGGGAGAGGAATTCCTCGACGCGCTCCCTGCTCCAGGGCGTGCTCTGCCCCCGGGAGTAGTTATGCGCCTCGAGCCTGCGCCGGGTCCTCTCTACCGAGCCTTCCATCTTCTTCTTGCGCCAGTAGGGGTGGCGGTTGCGCGCGTAGAGGATGTCCTCCCGCGTGTGGCCTGTGCGCTCCATCCACTGCTTGGCAAGGCGGGCCTTGGCGGCCGGGCTGAGGCGGGACTTGAGGGAAGCCTCGATGTACTCGTCCGGGGACCGGGAATCGAGTATCGCCATTTCTGACTTCGTCATGTCTCAATGATAGTGCCAGGTTTTACGCATTGCAAATGGCAAATCGGACGAATTCCCCACAATTCGCCCGGAAAAGCCCCGGATGGGGCGAAAGGGGGATTGCGTATAACGGGTGGCGCACAACGCCGGTCCTAGCAGCGCTCCCAGGCGGCGGCGGCATAGCTTTTCTTGCGCTTTTCCCCCCGGAGCTTCCAGCCCTGGGGCCGGCGCTTGGAGAGGCGGGTCAGCTCCGTGGGCTGGCAGGAGACGATAAGGAGGGCTCCCCGCTTGAGGAGCCTCGCGGAGTCCTCCCAGAGGGGGCCAATCCAGTCATAGTCGGGCACCACATCGGGAAAGCAGGCCAGGAAGTCCAGGCTGGCCGACTCCAAGCACCCCAACTCGAGGGAGGACATGGGCCGATACTCGAGGCGTGAATGGGCCTGCAGGGCGAGGTTGGCCCCCGTGGCGGCCAGGGAGAGAAAGTCCCTGGAGGCCGCGGTCAGGACCTGGGGACCCAGGCGGCGGGAGGCCCAGAGGGCAAGATGGCCGATGCCGGGGTTGATCACCAGGGCATGGCGCACAAGGCTCCCGGGAACCACCTTTTCCGCCAACTCGGCGGCGGCGGCCTGGTCGTAGCCGACGGTGTCGAATTCCGGCAGGCCCCAGAAGCCTGCCGCGGTATAGCTGGCCCCGGCGAGCTTGAAGTTCCCCCGGCGCCTCTCGTAGAGGCCCAGGTCGAGGCCCGGGAAGGCAAAGGCCCCCGGCCTTCCGGCCTCGGGGCTCGGGGCCACGGCCGGGGCAGGCTCGGCCTGGGCGGCCGGCCGGGCCTGGAAGGTCCCGGGGGCGGCGACCACGTAGGCATAGTGGTTGGCTCCCCTCTCCTCGCCCACAAGGCTTAGGCCGGCCTGGGCTAGCCAGGCCTTGGCCTCCTCGGCCAGGGGCTTGACGATCACGACGGCCAGGCGGCCCCCGGGGGCCAAATGGGCGGGAGCCCGCTTGAAAAAGGCCTCCAGGACCGGACCGCCGGCCTTGGCGGGGATATTGGTGAGGATAAAGTCGTAGACCTTGCCGTCCCAGCCCTCGGGGGACTCCAGGGCAAGGAGGCCCGGGGAGATAAAGAGGTTGGGCAGCTTGGCCCTGGCCCGGTTGCGCTCAGAGAAGGCGCAGGCCAGGAGATCCCTGTCCCTGGCCTCGACCCTGGCCTCGGGCAGGGCGGCGGCTATGGAAAGCCCGATGACCCCGACCCCGCAGCCGGCATCCAGGATCAGGCGGGAGGCGAGAAGAACCTCGTCATGGCCCACGGCCTTTAGAAGAAGGCGGGTGCCGGCGTCCACGTCAAAGGACGAGAAAAGGGCGTGGGAGAGGTCGAGGCGGAGCTCGGCGCCCCGGAACTTGAAGGGGACGGTCTTGTTGACCAGGGGGAGGAGGTCGATCATTCCGCCATTCTAGCCGATTCCCGGGGGATTGCCCACCGAGGCCTGGCCCCCGCGGACGGCATTGCGTCCGGACTCCTTGGCCTCATAGAGGGCCTGGTCGGCCCAGCGGACGAGGTCCACGGCCTCGGCGATAGTCGGCCGCGCCGAGGCCCAGCCGATGCTCACGGTCACCCGCATCTCCAGGTCCTCAAAGCGGAAGACCGTGTCCGCCACGAGCAGCCGCAGCCTCTCGCAGAAGGCCCGGGTCACCTCGGGCGGAGAGGCGGCGAGGATGACGGCGAACTCCTCCCCGCCAAAGCGGCCCACGAGGTCGCCCTCCCGGACATTGGCCTCAAGGATCCGGGCCAGGCCCTTGAGCACCTCGTCCCCGGCCAGGTGGCCATAATTGTCGTTAACCTGCTTGAAATGGTCGATATCGATCATCGCGAAGGAGACAATGCCGTTGGACCGGCGGTTCCGGCGCATCTCCAGGGCGAGGAACTCGTCGACCCGGCCATGGTTGTAGAGGCCCGTGAGACTGTCCCGGGCGGCGTTTTCCCTGAGCTTGGCCTCCCGATCCATCACGGTCTCGGCCATCTGGTCAAAGAGGGCCACCAGGCGGTCGAGCTCCGTCCCCGTCTTGAGGCCGATGGGCCGGGAATAATGCCCGGCCATGAGGCCAGAGGTCGCCTCGATGAGGGACGTGATGGGGGCCACGAGGCGGGCGGAGAGGTAGTAGGCCATGCCCAGGAGGATGAGGAGGATAATGGCGGAAAAGAGGATTGTAAAGCCCAAGAGGGCCGCCAGGGGCCTAAGGGCCTCGGCCTCGGAGAGCTCCAGCACAAGGCCGAGCCCGAGGGACTCGATCCAGGAATAGCTGCCCACCACGGCCATGCCCTGGGCGTTCACATAGCGCCCCTGGCCCCCCTGGTGGAGGGCGAGCTGGCGGCCAGCCTGGCTCGCCAGGGGCTCTTCCTTGGCCAGGTCCTGGTCCCGGCGGCTCTCCCTGAAAGCCGTGCTCGAGATTATCCGGCCCTCGCCGTCGAGGAGGCTAGCCGCCCCCAGGTCTTGGAGGGCCGCGTTGTCCACAATGGCCACCAGGCGGTCCAGGCTAAAGACCGCCACCGCCGCCGCGACTACCCTGCCCTCCGGGCCATGGATGGGCTCCGAGAGGGCAAAGACCATGGAGCCGAGCATCCGGCCCCGGAAATAGGACGAGGCAAAGGACTTGCCCTCGAGGGCTGCCCGGACATAGTCCCGGTCCGAGAGGTCGGTCCTCTTCTGGGAAGTCTCGAGCTTGTTGACCACGACGAGGCCCTGGGCATCCACGACAAAGGCGTCCACAAAATCGGGCTTCTGGGCGAGGAAGGCCTTGAGCCTGGGCCTGGCAAGGCCGGGATCCATGGCCGACCGCTCGAGCTCCAGGACCTGGGCCAGGAGCTTAATGTCGGCCTTTCTCTCCCCAAGCCAACCGAGGAGGTGCCTCTCGATCCCGGACATGAAGAGGGCCGAGACCTCGACCTGGCGGTCCAGGATGGTGGCCTTGGCGCGGAAATACGCAAGGCCTCCCATTGTGGCCATGACAAAGAACGCCAGTCCCAGGAAAGCGAGGAGCTGGCGCTGGAATAGCTTGCTGCGAAGCAGGGGTTTCATGGCTTGCCGGGAGCCCCCCCCACGGGGTCCCCCTTCCTTCAGGGCTTGGCCTCGGCGGCCTCGGCCTCGCGGCCGCTGGCAAGGGCGGTGATCTCCTCGGCGTTGAAGATCCGGTCTATGTCCAGGATGATGATAAACAGCTCGTCCTTCTTGCCGACCCCCTTGATGAATTCCGCGGCCAGGCGGGTCCCAAAGCGAGGGGCAGGCTCGACGGCCTTCTCATCGATCTCCACCACCTCGTGGACGGCATCGGCCAGAGCACCGACGATAACGTCACCGTCGAGGCTGTTCACCTCCATGACGATGATGCTCGTGTCCTTGGTGATGGGCGTCTCGGCCAGGCCGAACTTGAGCCTGAGGTCGATGACGGGCACTCCGGCGCCCCGGAGGTTGATGATTCCTTTCATGAATTCCGCGGTTCGGGGGAGCTTGGTGATCTTGGTGTGCTCAAGCACTTCCCGGACCTTTGAGACGCTTATCGCATATTGCTCATTATCCAAGGTAAAGGTGAGGTACTGGTTGGCGTTCGAGGCTTCCATAAGGGGGGTCCTCCTCCTAGGGATTCTAGAGCTTTCCGGGGGAATCGTCAAATAAGGGGCCGGCTTTCAGGCTGAGCCGGGCGTTTCTTCTCCAGGCCTCGAGGGGCATCCAGCCAAGGCCCAGGGCCGTCCCCTTGAGGGCCTTCTTTAGATCCCCATCGGCGGCCGAGAGGAGCCAGGAGACCGGGAGGCCGGGCCCTAGGCCTCCCGGGGCGGGATAGGCCTCGGGCCGGGGAGCGAAATAGGGGCAGGCCTCGAGGCAGGCATCGCAGCCGTAGAGGCGCCGGCCCCAGGCGGCCTCTATCCGGACGGGCAGGTCCCCGGGCCGGGTCGTCCAGTGCTGGACGCAGGCTTCCCGCTTAAAGCCCCCCTGGAGATCCAGGGCCCCCGAGGGACAGGCGGCCACACAGGCCCCGCAGGAGGGGCAGACAGGGTCAAGAAAGCCCGGCCCAAGGCCTTCCAGGGGCTTGCCCAGGCTTGAGGGCTCGGCGAAGTCGGCGGGGTCAAAGGGCAAAAGGAGGAGGCCTAGGATAACCCCCGGCCCTAGGCGGCCCTTATCCGCCGGCCTGCCGGCGATAAGAAGCTGGTTGAGGCCTCGGCTGCCCAGGCCTGCCCCGAGGGCCAGGGCCCGCTCGGGGAGGCCCGAATTGGCCAGGGTCCTCCAGGCCGTGGGAGGGCCCGGATCAAGGCCCAGGCCGAGGACCTTGTCCCTGGCCCCGGAGGCCAGGAGGCCAAGGCGGCGAAGCATCTCCGCGTACCAGTTGGCCCGGGCAAAGCGGGCGAGGCCGGCAAGGCCATCCCTGCCGCCGCCGGCCCAGGCGGGGGCCTCGGAGGGGCCCTCGGTATAGGCGAGGGCGGCCACAAGGCAAGCCCGGGCTCCTTTAAGGCCATAGCGCCCCCGGACGGGATCAGGCAGGCCTCCGCAAAGTCGATGGAAGTCGGAGCCTCCCAGCCAGGCCCAGGCCGAATCGGCCCCGGCCGCCCCCGGGAGGCCCGCCGGGCGAAGGGCCTCAAGAAAGGAAAAGGCGGCCTCAGCCGCCTTTCTGTCCAGAGTTGAGTCCATGGCTAGAAGGAGGAGGGCTGGGAGGCGCCTTCCTTCCGGGCCTTCTCTATCTTCTGCATCTTGCGGTAGTACTCGGTCTGCTTTTCGATCTCCGTGACGTCCAGGACCACAAGCTTGTTCTCCGTGATCCGGAACTTGTTGTTCTCCAGGAGCTTGCGGATCGTCATGTTGCCCTCCCCGGAGGAGAGGCCCACAAGGCCTATGAGCTCCTTGGGGCCAATGTCAAAGCCATAGGTGGCCCCGGACTTGAGGTTGACCCGGTTCTTCTCCAGCTGCATGAGGAGGGCATCGTACATGCGCCCGAGGGGGTCGGAGATGAGGGTATTGGCCAGCTGCTTGTAGATAAACCAGATCCGCTCGGAAAGGAGGGTGGTAAGCCTCGTCACGATCTGGGGCTGGCTCTGGACCATGCGCTCAAAGTTGGCCTTGTTGACCGCCAGGAGGTAGGCATCCTCAAAGGCCACGGCCGAGGCCGAGCGGGGCTTGTTCTCCAGGATGGCCATCTCGCCAAAGATGTCCCCGGGCTTGAGGACGGCCAGGAGGACCTCGCTGTTGTCCATGATCTTGGTGATCTTGACCGAGCCTTTCTGGATGATGTAGAGCTCCGAGCCGGGCATGCCCTCGGAGAAGACCATCGTGTCCTTGGGGTAGAAGCGGTTGAACTCCTCCGTGGACCCGTCGAGGTAGACGGCCTTGGAGTAGGGCTTGATCTTGTCCATCCTCTCCTTGGCCACCACCGCATACTGGCCCATGGGACAGAATTTCAGGTACTGGTAATAGGCATAGAAGGCCTGGTTGTAGAGGGATTGGCGGGCATAGTATTCGGCGACCCTAAAGAGGTGGGAGGGATCGGCCTCGGTGGAGTTCTTGATCGTGAGGCGCATCAGGGCCTCGTCGAGATAGCGCATCCTCTTGGAGAAGCCCATGATGATCTTCATGGCGACTGGGGTGTTCTTCTCGATCAGGAGGCCGAACTGCTCCCGCTGGACACAGATGAGGGTGCAGTCGGTCATGGCCTGGGCGGTCTCGATGTGGGAGTGGCTCGACATGGTCGAGACGACGCCGAAGAAATCGCCGGGTCCGAGGGTGTTGCCGCCCTCTTCCTCGACTACTTCGACCTCCTTGGAGATCCGGACCTTGCCCGAGCGGATGATATAGAATCGGTCGGCGTTCTGCTTCCCCTCGACAATGATGTACGAGTCTTTTTTGAAGTTGACGAACGCTAGCTGGAGCGGGTTTTCCATCCTGATTCCTGACTCTACCTTAAGTCGACCGACTTCTGGATAAGTATAGAGGCAGCCCCGACCGGTGTCAACGAGCGGGGCCCACCCTAGTCTATCGGAAGATCCTCCCTAAACACTATAGCGCGATTGCTGTCCCCCTGCCCAAAAAGCCCGGGAATAGGAGAAAGCCCAGGGGTTTGCCGGCCCCGGCCCCATGCCCCGGCCTTCCGGGCTTGGAAGGCCGGGGAGGGATAGGGCTTCTTAGGGCAGGGGGAAGCGAGCGGTAAGCCGCAGCACCCCGTCCTTGACCTTGGAGACGACCTTTTCGTCGCCCTTGGCCTTGAGGACCTCCATGATCAGGCCGGCGATCTCGCCCATCTCCTTGACCCCCATGCCCCGGGTGGTCACCGCCGGGGTGCCCACCCTGATGCCGGAGGTGATAAAGGGGCTTTTCTGGTCAAAGGGTATGCCATTCTTGTTGACCGTGATATGGGCCTCGTCGAGCCATTTTTCGGCTTCCTTGCCCGTGATCCCCAGGGGGGAGAGGTCGACAAGCATGAGGTGGTTGTCGGTTCCGCCGGAGACAATGCGGGCCCCGCCCTCGGAAAGGGCCTTGGCGATAGCCTTGGCATTGTCCAGTACCTGCTGTTGATAGGCCTTGAACTGGGGAGAGAGGGCTTCCTTGAAGGCTACGGCCTTGCCGGCCACCACATGGCAGAGGGGCCCGCCCTGGATACCCGGGAAGGTCGTGCCATCGAGGATCTCGGACCATAGCTTGGTCTTGTCCCCCTTGGGATTCATGATGCCCTGGTCGTTGTCCCCGTCCTTGCCGATGAGGACCATGCCGCCCCGGGGCCCCCGCAGGGTCTTGTGGGTGGTGGTGGTCGTAAAGTGGGCGAGCTTTACCGGGCTCGGGTGGAGGCCGGCGGCCACAAGGCCGGCGATATGGGCCATGTCGACCATAAGATAAGCCCCGACCTCGTCGGCGATGGCCCGGAAACGCTCGAAATCCAGGATACGGCAATAGGCCGAGGCGCCGGCCACGATCATCCTGGGCTTGGTCTCCCGGGCGATCCGGGCGAGTTCATCGTAGTCGATGCGCTCGGTTTCCTTGTTTACGCCGTAGCTGGCGACCTTGTAGAGCTTGCCCGAAAAGGACACCGGGGCCCCATGGGTGAGGTGGCCGCCGTGGGCCAGGTTCATGCCTAGGATAGTGTCGCCGGGCTTGAGGACGGAAAAATAGACCGACATGTTGGCCTGGGAGCCCGAATGGGCCTGGACATTGGCGTGGTCGGCCCCAAAGAGCTCCTTGGCCCTGTCCCGGGCCAGGTTTTCCGCGATGTCCACAAATTCGCAGCCGCCGTAGTAGCGCTTGCCCGGATAGCCCTCGGCGTATTTGTTGGTCAGGACTGAGCCGACGGCCTCGCGGACCGCGGCGGAGGTATAGTTCTCGCTTGCGATAAGCTCGAGGTTTTCCCCCTGGCGAGCGGCCTCAAGCTGGATAGCCCGATAAAGTTCGGGATCCTGGCTCTCAATAATGGACATAAAGCCTCCTTTTTATGCCCCGGCGCTGTGCATCGCCGGGAGGGCCATTATAGCCCGGAGAATTCCAATCGGGGAATAGAGAGAAAATGCTGACAGAGGATTCACCACGGATCGAAGCTTAGCGAAGCGTTAGGCACGGAGTTAACGGAGGGGAGAGGCAGAAGAAATAGATTTTTCTATGGGATGGGAAGAAATCCGCATTCCCCTTTTTTCACCCGCTTTCCACCCCTATTCTTGGCATCCTTCTCCGTGTCCTCCGTGTCTCCGTGGTTAACTCTCTTTGAGTTATTTTTCAGTACAGGCCCGAGATCTCCACCTCGCTCCAGAAGGAGGAATAGGCCTCGAGCTCCCCTGAGGCTTCCTCATAGAAGCTCTGGAGGGCCATGGGTCTCTGGGGGGAGGCATGACGGCCGTTCTGGGCCATGGGCTCGAGGCTCGTGCTGCCCCGGGAAAAAGCGAGGTGGCGGTTGTCCAGGTTGCCGAAATAGCGTCCCCGGTCCTCAAAGGCCGTGGGAAAGCCCCCGGGAGAAACCCCAGAGCCCAGGACGGGATCCATGGGCACCCAGCCCAGGCCGTAGATATAGAACTCGACCCAGGCGTGGCGCACCGCGGCCCTGCTGGGATCCACCAGGTAGCCCAGGACCGGGAGGGCGGGGACTCCCGCCGCGCGCAGGAGGCTCGAGGCCGCCAGGGCCCAGGTCACGGAATCCGCCGCCCGGCCCTGGAGGGCGGGCACAACCCGGCGACCCTCGGCGCTGGCCGACCAGGAGACATTCTTGACAAGCCAATCCCAGACCAGGCGGGACTGCCTCCAGGGATTTTTCTCCCCCTGGATGATCTTTTTAGCCAAGGCCTGGACCTCCGGGGCCTGGGCGGGGACCAGGTCATCCCCGGCGGTATAGGCGGCCATCAGGGGGGGCGGATTCTCAGGCTTGGCGATCTTGGTGGGGTCGACCTCGGTCTCCACCGCCCAGGTCTGGACAAGGTAGGCCTGGCTGACCGTGAGATCCTTGCCCGAGGCCAGATCCTTGAAGTCGTAGAGGGAGGTCCCCCGGTAATCGGGCACAAAGGGGAGGGGGTCCTGGCCCAGGACCCGGGCTCTGTGCTGGGAAGCGGACTGGACGGGTCGGGGAACCCAGAGCCAGAGATCGTTGCTCGCCCCGGCCTTGACCTTGGTGATGCTCACCGAATAGGAGAGGGAATAGGACCTCCTGTCCTTGTAGCGCTTTTGCCCCGGGAGGCCGGAGACCGCAAAATACACGGCATTGCTGCGCCCGGCGGCGGTCTGGACAAAGAGGCTGCCCGAGGAGGCCCCATCGGGGACCCGGACGCCTATCTCCTTGTCCGACCAGGATTCGTAGCCCAGGTCGACCTCGGCATTGGTGACATAGGCACCCTCCCCGCCCCGATCCTCGAGGCCGGTGCCGGTGCCCTCGGGGCTCCAGGCAAAGAGGATCGCGGAGCTTTCCCGGTTGGAGCCGAAGTTGAGGCCCGAGATTGTCAGGAGGGAGCCGATGGTCCCCTTTTCCGCGGAGATCGAGGAGATAAAGGGTCCCGAGCCACCCTGGCCCTCCCCCCGGGCGGCCACGGGTAGGCGGGCCCGGTTGAGAAAGAGCTTGGCGTTGGATCTTCCATGGCGGGTGACCACATAGACAAGACCCGACTCCGAGCCTGGAGGCAGCCTCAGGTCTATCCGGCCATCGGCCCAGGAGAGATAGGAGGAAGAGGTTGGAGCGACGCCGTCCACCTCGACCCGGGAGTCGCCCCGCTGGGCTCCGAAGTTGCGGCCCTCGAGGCTGACCATGCCTCCGGCCTCGACCACGAGGGGGCTTAGCCTATCCAGGCGGGGATGGGCGAGCCAATTCCAGCCCAGCACGGCTCCGGCCCCAAGCAGGGCCACGAGGAGGGCGGGGAACAGGGTTCGCAGCACGGCCCTTCCCGAGCCTGCGCGCCCGGCTAGGGGCCTCACTTCTTGGGGCCGCCCGGGGGGGGCGGGGAGACGCTTTTGTCCACGGGGGGCTGGGAGGAAGAACCCACGGGGAGACCCGGATGGTCCTGGGCCTGCTTGAGCCTAAGGGCCAGGCCGGCCTCGGAGGCATAGGGCTCGACGAGGATCTCCACCCTCAAGGGGCTGGCCCCGTGGCCATCCTGGCCCAGGGGGAAGTAATAGACAATCTCTCCGTAGCGGACCGTCATGGAGTCCAGGGTTGTGCGGTAGTTGAACTCCCCGTTTTCTTTCTTGACCCAGACCTGGCCTTGGGTGACGAGGTTGACCGAGGTCTTTCCTAGCTCAAAGGGTGTCAGCTGGAAGACTATGACCACATTGCTGCCCACGAGCTTGATGCCCACGGGGCTGCCCGGGACGGTGTTCCGGATCCCCAGGGACTCCCAGGCGGCGTTTTCGGCGCTCCCGGAGACCGTGGCCCTGATGGAGATGCTCACGGCCTTGTCCTTGAGGGCCTCGGGGATATCCGTGCCCTGGGCAAGGGCCAGGCCGGGAAAGCCGGCCACGAGAAAGCCCATCCAGAGGGCCGGAACGAGGACCTTGATCATGGGACAAGCCCCTGGGGATTGCTGGCCGGGAGGCTGGCCGCCTCGGCCTTCATCACGACGGGCTTGCCCGAGGAGGAGAAGGTCGCCCCCGAGGGGAGCTGGATAGTCAGGTTGACCTGGGCGTTTTGGGCCTCAAGGTAGCGGACCAAGGCTTCCATGCTGCCCGAGCTGGCGGACTGGGGGACGAGCTCGGTGGCGGCGATGGTCTGGACAGCGGGCCTGGACCGGCCCAAGAGGTTCGTCGCCGTGAGGCCCAGCAGGAAGACCACGGCCAGGGCCGCGACGGCGGCCAGGGGCAGGGGCACCACGAGACCCCGCCTCCAGAGTGGAGAGGCAGGATGCCCGGCAGGGGAAAGGCCCTCTCCGGCTTCCGGGGAGGGATCCAGGCGGGGGCCGAGACGTGAGCCGAGCCTGGCCTCGATCCTGGCCAGGACGGCTTCCTCGGCGCCATCGAGGGCAAGGTCACCCGAGAGGCCCTGGTAGGCCTTGGCCCGGGCCGAGCAGGAGGGACAGACCTCGAGATGGGCCTGGAGCCTTTCCCGCCAGGGACTGGGAACCTCGCCGTCGACCCAGGAAGAGATCAAGCCGGGCTCAGGACACATGGTTTTCCCCCTCCTCAAAGCGGGACAGGAGGGCTTCCCGGGCCCTGAAGGCCCTGACCTTGACATTGCCCTCGGAGATCCCCAAGACCCTGCCTATCTCCTTGTAATTCATGCCGCCATACTCCTTGAGGATGAGCACCGAGCGGAGGTTTTCCGGGAGCTTGTCCAGGGAAGCCCTAAGCTCGTCCCGGCTCTCGCCCCGCAGGACCTCGGCCTCCGGTGCCTCGGCCTCGGTCCTCTCGCCTCTCCACCAGCGCTCGTAGGCCTTGACCTCCCTGCCCTTGCGCTTGGCATAGTTGAGGGCCCCGTTCTTGACAACCCGGATAAGCCAGAACTTGGCGTCATCCAGGCTGGGAAAAGGGATGCGTTTCTCGATAAGCCGGATAAAGGCCTCGTGGACAATGTCTTCCGCGGCCTCCTCTGTGCCCGCTATCCGATAGGCCACCCGGACGAGCATGGGTGCGGTGGCGTCGTAGAGCCTCCGCAGGTCGGATTCGTCAGGTGGGCTACTCGGAGAGAACAACAGGGCCTCCCTATGGTTACGTTGCGGCGGCCTGCCGGAAAGGCAGGTCCCTAGACTAGCTTCCAGATTGTGCCGGCAGGACCATCCTCGAGGACAATCCCCTTGGCCTTGAGCTCCCCCCGGATCGTGTCCGCCCGGGCAAAGTCCTTGGCCTTCTTGGCGGCCGCCCGCTCGGCCACGAGGCCTTCCACCCAGGCTGAGAGGCCGGCATCGACGGCGGGCCCCACGGCCCGGGAAAGGCCCTCGAGACCCAGGCCGAGGATCCTGTCCATGTCAAAGGCCCCGGCGAGGGCCTCGACAGCGGGAACCCCGGGGTCCTTGAGGAGGCCCCAGAGGGCAGCCAGGGCTCGGGGGGTAGCCAGGTCGGTGGCCAGGGCCTCCGCAAAGGACTCCAGCCATTCCCTGGCCTTGGGGCCCAGGTCCCCGGCCTTGGGGAGGGGGCTCGAGCCCGCCTTGTCCTTGAGGCCGAGGATCCTCTCCCCCAGGGACTTGCGGGCCGCCCGGGCGGAGTCGAGGCCGTCGTAGCTGAACTGGAGCTGGGAGCGGTAGTGGGCCCCCAGGAGGAAGTAGCGGTAGTCCAGGGCCTCGTAGCCCGCGTCGAGGAGGGTCTGGAGGGTGAGGAAGGAGCCCGAGGACTTGGACATCTTGCCCTTGTCCATCACGATAAACTCGTTGTGCATCCAGTAGTTGACCCATTTCTTGCCCGTGGCGGCCTCGGACTGGGCTATCTCGTTGGTATGGTGGATGGGCACATGGTCGATCCCGCCGGCGTGGATGTCAAAGGACTCGCCCAGGTATTTCATGCTCATCGCCGAGCACTCGATGTGCCAGCCCGGATAGCCCC
>JAKPBN010000488.1 GCA_029778945.1 Spirochaetota bacterium | reverse complement strand
GGCCCGCCAGGACCTGGGCCACGATATTGAAGGCCCTTTGGGGCAGCTTTTTCACCACCCGCAGGCCCAGCCATGCCCCCAGGCCAACAAGGGGCAGAAGCATGAGGTCCAGCCTGAGGGAGGCCGCCGTGATGAGGCCCAGGGCAAGGCTGAAGGGAAGCTTGACCAGGTTGATGATAAAAAAGAACATCGCCGTGGTGCCCACGTACTCTTCCTTGGGCAGGGCCATGGAGAGCAGGTAGATGGTCATGACCGCCCCTCCGGCGTTGGCCATCATGGTCGACACCCCCGCGAGGACCCCCACCAGGGCTACAACGAGGCCATGGTCCGACCGGATGCCCAGGCCAGCGAGGCGCCTCGCAAGGTCCAGGGCGATAAGTCCCAGGATCAGGCCTCCCAGGAGGGGCCTAAAGAGGGTATCGCTCACCGCGGCCATGGCAAAATATCCTGCCCCTATGCCCAGGACCGTCCAGGGCAGGAGCCTAAGCAGGCTCGGCCACACAACCTTCCTCCCCCAGACCAGGACGGCTATCACATCCCCGGCCACGAGGAGGGGAAGGACAAAGCCCGTAGAGGCCTTGCCGGGCATCGCCATGGCCACCAGGGGGACAAGGACTATGCCAAGGCCCTGGATGCCCGTCTTGGCCGCCCCCACGATAAGGCCTGAGACACAAACGATCACAATGCCCAGGACCGATAGATGCATGGAAGGACTCCTTGGGAGAAGGCAGGGCAAAAAACGGCCGCCGGGAATCATGCTTCCCGGCGGCCTTTGGAATCAAGGGGGAAGGGACTAGCCTTTCCTGAGCACGGCGTCCTTGTAGCCCAGGCCCTTGATCCTCGTGAGGATGAGGCCGCCCTCGTCCCGGCCCAGGGGGCCGACATAGAGGCGGTAGCGGACCTGGCCCTTGGAATCGACGACGGTCTCATAGAGGACGGGAAACTGCCTTGCCGCGGCCTTTATGGCCTGGCGAAGGGCGTCCTCGGTGCCAAAGAGGCCGATCTGCACATACCAGGACCCGGCCTTCATCCCATCCAGGCGCACAAGGTCCGAGGGCTCCTTGGCCGGGGCTCCCGGCGGGGCCTTTGGGGCCGGGGCGACGGTGGCCGCAGGCGGGGCCTTTGCGGGGGCGGCCGCGACGGTGGCCGGAGTGCTAGCCGCGGGAGGCGCCTTTGCAGGGGGAGCCTTGGCCGGGGCTGGAGTCAGGCTAGCCAGGGGCGGAGTGGCCGGGGCCACCGCCGATGGCGTCGCCGCTGAAGGTGGCGGCGCTGCCGCTATGGGTGGCGTGGTGGCTGGCGCTGGAGCAACCGCTACAGCAGGCTTGGTCTCGGGACCCGAGGGGGTCGCAAGGCTGGGAGGAGGCTGATCGGGGGCCTTCACAGGTGAGGCCTGGGGACCGAGGGCCTCGGGCTTTTCCGGGGGCCTGGGCTCGGTAGGCACAAGGGCGACAAGCTTGTCCCCGGCTCCGGGCTTGGAGCCTTCCATCGCGAGGGCCTCGGGCTTGTCCGTGGGAGGCATGATCACCTCGCTGTCCGCAAGGGCGAGGCTGGGACTGGATTTGGGCGGATTGGCCAGGCGCTCCAGGACGGCCTCCGGTAGTATGTCGGGTCCCAAGGCGGGCTCGGGGAGGCTGAGGCTTTCAAGGGTCGCGCCCGGGGCCTTGGCCGAGGCATCGGAGAGGGAGGGCGGGAGGACGGCAACCGCGCCCGCCTCGGGGGGCGCCTCGGGATCCGCGAGAGCTATCTCGACCTCGGTCTCGACCGGGCTGGGAGGGCTCAGGTCGAGGACAGCCTCAAGGCTGGGCTCTTCGGGGACGAGAGGCGACTCGACCTTGGGAGTCTCCGCGACCGGAGTGGCCTCCGCGACCTGAGGGGTCTCCGCGGCCGTGGGGGCCGGTGCGGCGGCAAGGGCCTCCGGCAGGGCCGGCAGGACCGCGGGGGCTTCCGCCACCGGGAGGGATCGGGGTTCCGAGACCTGGGGAGGGCTTGTGTCCAAGGCCTTGTCCGAGGCCAGGGCAGGCAGGGCAAGCTCGCTTCCGGGCAGGCTGCGCGAGGCGGGCGGAGGAAGGGCCCCTGGGCTCGAGGCCTCGGGATTTATAAGCCCAGGGCTGGCCAGGTTAGCCGGGAGCCGGCTTGGGGCCGGCGGGCTGAGGGCGGCAGTCCCGCTAGACTCGGGGGCAAGGACGGCCGGGCTCGCGAGGCCCGCATCCGGGGCGGCATTTTTCGGGGGAGTAAGGCTCTGGACCGTATTCTCCGGAAAAATAGGGAGGACAGCCTTGGCGGGGACCGTCTCCGGAGGAGTTTCGGCAGGAGGGGTCTCAGGCTTAGGGGGGGCCTCGACGGGCGTGGAGCCGAGGATGCTCGCCGGCGTGGGCGGGACCTCGGCCGTCGGCGAGGAGCTAGGCGTGGCCGCGGGAACTGAGGCTGGCTCGGGCTTGCTGTCCTCGGCGGCATTGCCAGGATAGCCGGCGCCAAGGAGGCTCATAAAATCCCTGGAGGATTCGCTGCCTGCAGGGGCCGTGGGCACCGGGCGAATACTCGCCAGGAGGCGGGGATTGTAGTCGGGGTCGAGGGATTCCGCAGAGGCGCTCGCCGTGGTCGGCGCCGGAGTCGAGGCCGCTCCTGAAGGGGCCAGGACCCTGATCCGGGCCGAGGACCCGGCCTTCATGCCCAGCTCGAGGGCGGCCTTGGGAGAGAGGGCCATGAAGATGGCCGGGTTGTCCACATTCTTGGTGATCAGGACGCTTGTCTTGCGGCCTGTCTCAAGGTTTTCAACCTCTACCGTGGAGTTCAGGGGAAAGGAGTTGCAGGCCCCAAAGAGGCCCTCCCCGGGGAAATCCGTGGTCGAGGTGACGACAGCGCTTCCCTCCCAGGTAGAGGCTCCAAAGGCAGCCTGGGCGAGGAGGATGGCACAGACGAGGACTCCCGCCGCAAGAGGCTTGTTCTTCATGGTTTAACTCCCTGTCCGGAGGACTCGTTGAAAGGCGCAGAGGAAGCGAGGGCCGGCATTGGCTGGGGAAGGCCCAGGCCAATCCTGGTCCGAAGTATGGAAAGGCAGGTCTTGCCCAGGTCGGAGCCCAGGCTTCGCAGGCCGGCATCGAATTTCTTTTGGTCCATGGGCAAATCCAGGGCCGGAGCCAGACTGCCCTCCCCCAGGACCCTGCGGTCGGATACCCTTAGCACCCGCCAGTCCATGGCCAGGGGGACGGAGCGGCCGACCAGGCTTGTCGAGGGTCCGTAGCTCACGCGGAAGGAAAATATGAAGTCCACAAGGCCTGAGGCGGCGGATTCCATGCCCCTGCCGGGATCGGCAAAGGCCTCGGGACTCAGCTCTGCCGGCCTGTCGTTGGTGGCTATGACGCCGGACTGGAAGAGAAAATCCAGGCAGCCTGAGATTATGGATTCCGTGGAATCCGACAGCTCGCTTCCCCCATTCTGTCCGGCGAGGACCTCGATGGTCTGGGCCTGGAGCCCGGGCCCTGGGGCCAGGACCAGGAGGAGGATTGCGGCGAGGAGGCCTATGGTTACTCTCATACGGTTTGACTATCGGCGGAAATCCTGCCTGCCTTTACGGCAAGCCTTGTCCATTGTCGAGGTCCCCCGCCCGTGCTATTCTCTCCTGCGCCTATGGACTATTACGCGATCCAGGTCAAGACCGGGGAAGAGGATGAGTACATCCGCCGGGCCTCAAGGATAGGAATCCTCTCGGGGAGAAGGTTTTTTGTGCCCCGGCGCAAGGTGATCCAGCGCAAGGGCGGCAAGGATTCCTCCCACCTCCTGGCGGTCTTTCCGGGCTACCTCTTCTACGAGACCGGGTCCCTGGGGGAGGAGGAGCGCTGGGCCCTCCGCCGGGTCGAGGGCTTTTACCGCTTCCTTCCTTCCTCTATATCCCCCAGCCCCCTGGACGACAAGGATAGGTCCATCCTCCTCCACTTCATTTCCTTTGGGGATTTCGCCGATATATCGAAGGTGAGCTTTGACGAGGCGGACCGGATTGTCGTCCTCGAGGGCCCTTTGAAGGGTCTCGAGGGCAGCATCGTCAAGGTCGACAAGCGGCGAGGCCGGGCCAAGGTGTCCTTGGACATCTGCAGCACCGGCTTCCTGGTCGACTTTGGCTTTCGGACCGTGGAGAAGCTAGCCCGAGGAGGCGATAATCTCCATGAAGCAAATTGAGAGGGAAGACGCGAGGATATATATCCTTGGGGCGGGTTTTGCCGGCCGGGCCATAGCCCGGGAAATCCGGGCCAAGGGTGTCTTTGGGGCGGTGGTGGCCTTCCTGGACGACGATCCGGCCAAAATCGGCAATCGCATCGAGGGCATCCCCGTCCTGGGTCCCATAAAGGATGTGGTCAACCTCCTCTCCCGCCATCCCGCGGACGAGGCCATCATAGCCATGCCCTCGGCCTCGAGCGAAAAGCTCCGGGAGCTTTACTTTCTCCTTAAGAACGCCGGCTTTCAGCGGATCCGCATAGTTCCCGGAATAGCCCAGATCGTCGAGGGAGAAGCCCACCTGGTCCAGGCCAGGGAGATAGACCCCCAGGATCTCCTGGGCCGGACCCCGGTGGCCATTGGCCTCAAGGAGAGCCTGGCCTACCTGCGGGGCAAGCGGGTCCTGATAACCGGGGCCGGGGGCTCCATAGGCTCCGAGCTTTCCCGCCAGCTTCTCTCCGCCGGGGTCGCCCGGCTCTACCTCTTTGGCCACGGGGAAAACTCGGTCTACCAGATCGACCGGGAACTCCGCCTCCTCCAGGCCGAGGGGGTGGGCGAAAAGACGTCCATCGTGCCCGTGATCGGGGAGCTCAAGGATGGGGCCTATATGCGCTTTATCCTGGATCGCCTCAAGGCCGACGCCATCTTCCACACCGCGGCCTACAAGCATGTGCCCATGATGGAGGCCAATCCCGTGGCCGCCATCGAAAACAATGTCCTAGGCACCCGCAACCTCGTCGAGGCCGCCCTGGCCACGGGGGTCAAGCGCCTGGTCCTCATCTCGACGGACAAGGCGGTCGAGCCCAGCTGCGTCTACGGAGCCTCGAAATTCCTGGCCGAGCGGATTGTGATGGATGTCCGGGAGAGGCTGGCCCCGGACCAGCATTTTATGGTCGTCCGCTTTGGCAACGTTCTGGGGTCCCGGGGCTCGATTGTCCCGCTCTTCCGGTCCCAGATCCTCTCCGGCGGCCCCGTCACCGTAACCCATCCCGAGGCCACGCGCTTTTTCATGACTATCCCCGAGGCCTGCTCCCTTGTCCTCAAGACCGGCGGCGTGGGCTCCGGGGGCCAACTCTACCTCCTCGACATGGGGGAGCCTGTCAGGATCCGGGACCTGGCGGAGCAGATGATCCGCTTCTACGGCTACGAGCCCGGACGGGACATCAGGATCGAATATATAGGGCTGCGGCCCGGGGAAAAGGTCTTTGAGAACCTCAATGCCAAGGACGAGGCAATCGTCCCCACCAAGTATCCCCGGGTCAACCGCCTGGAGCGCACGGCCCCGGCCTTCCCCATCGCCCAGGTCCTCCAGGCCCTGGAGCCGATCTGCCTGCCCCAGGAAGGCTCGGAAAAGGTCTACCGGAACCGCAGGGCCCTTTCGGCGGTCTTGAATAAATTCCTCCCGACCCTTAAGGTTCCCGAGCATGAACCCGAGTACTGATTTCATCCCCTATGCCCGGCCCTGCATAGGTCCCGAAGAGGAAGCGGCCGTCCTCGAGGTCC
This sequence comes from Spirochaetota bacterium, assembly GCA_029778945.1. Classification (GTDB taxonomy): domain Bacteria; phylum Spirochaetota; class Spirochaetia; order Treponematales; family Rectinemataceae; genus JANYKC01. The sequence continues at coordinate 5,193 of JAKPBN010000488.1, read as the reverse complement.
TCCGCTCGGGCTGGCTCACCACGGGCAAGGTCGCCAAGGCATTCGAGGAGGAATTTGCCGCCTTTGTGGGCTGCCCCTCGGCCCTGACGGTCAATTCCGCCACCTCGGGCCTCCACCTGGCCCTGGAGGCCCTGGGCGTGGGGCCCGGGGACAAGATAGTCACCAGCCCCTATACCTTTGTGGCCACCGCGGCCGTAGCCCGCCACCTGGGCGCCGAGGTCATCTTTTGCGATGTGGCCAAGGAGGACTACTCCATAGACCCTGGGAGGCTAGAGGCCATCCTTGCGAAGGAAAAGGGCATTAAGGCCGTCATAGCCATCCATATAGGCGGCAAGCCCTGCCAAATGGACAGGCTCCTGGCCCTCTGCGCCAAGGCCGGGATCCCCCTCGTGGAGGACTCGGCCCACGCCTTTCCCTCAAAACTCGAGGAGGGCTATGCGGGCACCCTGGGGGACATCGGGGTCTATTCCTTCTATGCCAACAAGACGATGACCACCGGCGAGGGCGGAATGATCGTGGCCCGGGACCCCAAGATCCTCAAGCGCATGGCCACCATGAGGTCCCATGGCTTTGACCGGGACGCCTGGGACCGCTATACCTCGACCAAGCCCGCTTGGTACTACGATGTAGTCGAGGCCGGCTATAAATATAATCTCCCGGACCTCTTGGCGGCCCTGGGCAGGGCCCAGCTCAGGAAGGCCCCGGCCTTCCTCGCCGAGCGCCAGGCTATCGCGGGGATCTACATAGAGGCCTTCAAGCACGAGGAGGCCCTCGTCCTGCCGCCCAGCCATCCGGCCCACTCCTGGCACCTCTTTGCCCTCAGGCTCAGGCCGGGAGCCCTCAGGATCGGCCGGGACGAGTTTATCCAGGCCCTGGCCGGCCGGGGCATAGGCACCTCGGTCCACTTTATACCCCTCCACACCATGAAATACTGGTCCGAGCGCTACCATCTCCACCCCGGGGATTTCCCCGAGGCCCTGGCCAAATTCCAGGCCTCCCTGTCCATACCGATCTGGCATGGCATGCCCAAGGAATCCGTCGAGAGGGTTGTCGGGGCTATCAGGGAAACCTGCCTCGAGAACCGGGCCAGGACCTGATGGCCGAGGAAGGGGACGGGGGAGGAGGCTTCTCCTCCAACCTGAGCGACCTCGACATCCCGGGGATGCTCCATGTGGCCACCGTGAGAAGCCCCGTGGCCAAGGGGAGGCTCAAGGGGGTCAAGCCGCCCGAGCTGCCCCCGGGCTACAGGCTCATCCTCCCCCAGGACATACCGGGAAAAAACAGGCTCCTCTCCTTTAACATCGAGGTGCCCGTCCTGGCCTTTGACCAGCTCTCCTACAAGGGCGAGCCCCTGGCCCTGATCGCGGGGCCCGACCCTGTCGAGGCCGGGGAGCTGGCCGGGGACACCGTGGTGGACTGCGAGGGCGAGGAGGGCATCAACACCTGGGAGGCCTTCTCCTCCGACCAGGTCCTCTCCAAGCGGGTGGCCGTGATAGGCGATCCTGAGCTTGCCTTCTCCATAGCCGAGAAGTCCTTTGAGGGCACTTACCTCTCGGGGGCGAGCGAGCACCTCTACAGCGAGCCCCAGGGGGCCGTGGCCTCATTTGACTACGACAAGCTCGCGGTCTGGTGCGCCACCCAGTGGCCCTACCATGTCCGGGACTCGGTGGCCATGCTCCTCGGCTGCAGGGATGAGGATGTGGTGGTCCGCCCCACCCGCCTGGGGATCCACATGGACGGCAAGCTCTGGTACCCATCTCTCCTCTCCTGCCACGCGGCCCTGGCCGCCTTCCTCACCCGCAAGCCCAGCCGCGTGCTCCTGTCCCGGGAAGAGGACTTTTACTTCACCCCCAAGCGCGCCCGCTCCTCCATAGCCCTCCGGGCCGCCCTGGACTCGGCCGGCAACCTCTCCGCCCTGGACGCCCGGGTGGCGGTCAACGTGGGCGCCTACGCCCCCTTGGCCGAGGAGACCCTCTCCCAGATATGCCTGGCCGCCACCGGAGTCTACGCCTGCCCCAATGTGCGCATCGAGGGCTACGCCGTCACCACCAACGATCCGCCCATGGGGGCCTTTGGGGGCCTGGGGGCATCCCACGCCTTCTTTGCCACCGAGGCCGCTGTCTCCCGCATAGCCGAGGCCCTGGGCGAGGACCCCATGGACTGGAAGGGCAGGAATGTCCTCAGGAAGGGCTCCTCCCTGATCACCGGCGAGGCCCTCAAGGACGAGCCCCCCTACCAGGCCATCGCCGACCGCCTGGCCTACGCCAGCGACTTCCGCCGCAAGTACGCCTGCTACGAGCTCGTGCGCAAGCGCCGCACGGGCCGCTCGGACGGCCCCTTGAGGGGCATTGGCTTTGCCTTCGCCTATCAGGGCTCGGGAGCCTTCCTCTCAGGCGATTCGCCCAACTCCTACAATGTCGAGCTCACCCTGGACAAGGACCTGCGGCTCGTGATTCGCACGAGCGCCGCCGCCTGCCGGGACGGGGTGCGCGACATCTGGAGGCGGAGCGCGGCCATCCTCCTGGACCTGGACATCGACAGGGTCACGGTGGCCCCCCCCGACACGGACCAGGCGCCCAACTCCGGCCCGGTGACCCTCTCCCGGGGCGTCACCGTGGTCAACCGCCTCGTGGAAAAGGCCTGCGAGACCATCCAGAAGCGGCGCTTCCGGGATCCCCTCCCCCTCACGGCCAGGAGCGTCTATCGCGTCCCCAAGCCCATCAAGTGGGAGGGCGGCAAGGTCTCGGGCTCGCCCTTCGACTCGGCCTCCTGGGGCGGGGCCGTGGTGGAGGTCGAGCTCGACCCCTGGACCTTCGAGCCCATGCCCCTCGGGGTCTGGCTTTGTGTGGACGGGGGACAGATCGTCTCCCGCGAGCGGGCCGAGGCGTCCCTGCGGGCCGGGGCCGCGGACGCCGTGGGCATATGCCTGAGGGAAAAGCTCGACCTGGGCTCGGGGGGCATCTCCGAGGAGGACTACTTCTCCTATGGCCTCATAGCCCCCGCGAGCCTGCCCCCGATCAAGATCGAGCTCTGCCAGGCCGACCGGAGGGCCAAGACCAAGGGCATCGGGGAGCTCCCCTTTGACACCATTCCGCCGGCCTTCCTCTCTGCCGTGGCCCAGGCCGCTGGGGAAGCCTTCTATTCCCTCCCCCTTGGGCCGGAAGAGCTCGCCGGGGCGGCGGAGGACGCATGACCATAGCCTTTATCCTCAACGGGGAGGACGTCTCCCTCAATGCCCGATCCTACGAGCGCCTGGCCGATGTGCTGCGGGAGCGCTACGGCCTCCTGGGGGTCAAGGCCGACTGCAGGCGGGGAGTCTGCGGCAAATGCCTCATCCTCCTGGATGGCCGCCTTGCCCCCTCTTGCCTCCTCCCGGTCTTCCGGGTCAAGGGCAGGGAGGTAGTGACGATCGAGGGCTTTGCCCAGACCGACGAGTACCAGGATATCAGCAAGGGCTTTGCCGAGGCCGGCCTTGAGAGCTGTGGCTTCTGCGACACGGGCAAGATCCTGGCGGCGGCGGCCCTCCTCGAGCGGAGGGCCAGGCCCACCTCGAAGGACATCCTCGAGGAGATGGCCTCTGTCCCCTGCCGCTGCACCGACCCCGACGCCCTGGTGCGGGGGGTCCTGGCCGCGGCCGAGCATAGGGCTAGGAGGCTCTACCACCGTGTTGGCCAGTGAGATCCACTATCCTGACACGGTGCAGGAGCTCGTCGAGCAGCTGCGGAGGCGGCCTGACTCGGCCATCTACGCCGGGGGGACGGAGATCCTCCGCCGCCAGTCCGAGACCTATGCCCGCCTGCCCCGGGAAGTACTCTGCGTCTCGGGGATGGCCGAGCTTAGGCAGGTTGTCCTCACCGAGCGCTTTGTGGAGATCGGCGCGGCGGTGACCCTCGCGGAGATCCTCGAGCTCAGGGAAAGCGCCGTGCCCGAGCTCCTGGGTCTCGCCCTCCGGGCCGTGGGCAATCCTGCGGTGCGCAACCTGGCCACGATAGGCGGCAACCTGGCCACCACGAGCCGTTTCATGGACTCCTGGCCGGCCCTGGCCTGCCTGGACGCCATGATCGAGCTCCGGGACGCCGACGGGGCCCGCTGGATCAATGTCAACCGCCTCGCCTCCCCCGATGGGAGCCCGGATTTCCCCCGGGGCAACCTCCTCACCAGGATTCGCCTGCCCCTGGTGGGCTGGGACTTTGTGGCCTTCCGCAAGGTGGGGGTCAAGGACTATCCCGCCCGGGAGAGCGCCGCCTTTGCCTTCGCCACCCGGGCGGACAAGGGCATCCTCTCGGAGTTCCGCCTGGCCTTCGCCGGGGAGGCGGCCTTGAGGATGCGGGACATCGAAGGCATGATCGTGGGCCGCCGCCTGCCCCTGGAGGCCAAGCAGGTCGCGGCCTTCGCCGAGGAATACCGCGCCGCCGCCCAGATCCTGGCGCCCCGGCAGCGCCTCCAGTTCGGGACCCTCGTGGATGGGGCCCTCGACCTTCTCACCCGATAGGAAGCCCCATGGAAAACCCCAAGGGAAGGCTCTGGCTGATCCCCAATGTGCTATGCCCCGAGGCCCCCCTGGAGGCCGCGATGCCCGCCACAGCCCTTGCGAGGATCAAGCTGCTCCGGCGCTTTGTGGTCGAAGGCGACCGCGCGGCCTGGCGGCTTCTCTCCCGGGTCATGGACAAGGCCGAGCTCGAGGCCGTGACGATGGAGAAGCTCGACGAGCACACGAAGCCCGAGGATGTGCCGGCCCTCCTTGCTCCCCTCCTGGCCGGGGAGGACCTGGGCCTCCTCTCCGAGGCCGGCCTTCCCTGCATCGCCGACCCCGGTGGGGCCCTCGTGGCGGCCGCCCATCGCGCCGGCATCGAGGTCAAGCCCCTCGTGGGCCCTTCCTCACTCCTCCTGGCCCTGGGGGCCTCGGGCCTGGATGGCCAGCGCTTTACCTTCCTGGGCTATCTGCCCCAGGACAGGGGCCAGAGGCGCAACGCCCTAGTCTCCATCGAGCGGGGGGTCAAGCTCGACGGTGGCACGAGGCTCTTTATCGAGACCCCCTACCGCAACGACAGGCTCCTCGAGGACTGCCTTGGGGTGCTGTCTCCGGAGACCAGGCTCTGCGTGGCGGCCGACCTCAGCTCGGACTCAGAAAGGGTCCTCTCCATGAGCGTCGCCGAATGGAGGGAGAGAAAGCCCGTCCTGGGAAAGGTCCCT
>JAKPBN010000485.1 GCA_029778945.1 Spirochaetota bacterium | reverse complement strand
CCCGCCACGACGCTCTTCCGATCGCCGCCCCACCGAGATCCTCCACCCCGTCGTGAACCTCTCGAGCGTCAAGAAGCTCAAGGGCGTCTCGGGCGGCAGCGCCGGCGCCCCCGGGGCCGCCATTGGCCGGGTCTTCTTCACCACCGAGACCCTCCTGGATGCCCATAGGGAGGCCAAGCAGAAGGGCCAAGACTCCCGCCTCATCCTCGTGATGCCCTCGACCTTCGCGGAGGACGTCAAGGCCATCGAGGTCTCCCAGGGCGTCCTCTCCTGCGAGGGCGGCTTTTCCGCCCATGCCTCCGTCGTGGCTCGCCAGTATGGCAAGGTGTCCATGTTCAAGCCCGAGATGCGGATCAAGGGCAAGAAGGCCACGATCGGCGACCTGGCGGTCAGCGAGGGCGACTACATCACTATCAACGTGCCCTACTATGGCGAGCCCCAGGTCTGGCTTGGCAAGGCTGACCTCATCGAGCCCGATCCCAAGGACTCGGGCCTCCTCGACTTTATCGCCCTGGCCAAGAAGCAGATGGGCCACTTCCATGTCCGGGCCAACGCCGACACCCCCCGGGACGCCGCCCTGGCCCTCCTTTTTGGGGCCGAGGGCATAGGCCTTGTCCGGACCGAGCACATGTTTTTCAACGAGAAGCGCATCAATGTGTTCCGGGAGATGGTCTTTGCCGACACGATCGATGACCGCAAGAAGGCCCTGGACAAGCTCAAGCCCATGCAGCGCGAGGATTTCTACGGCCTCTTCAAGGTCATGGCCGGCAAGGAAGTCACCGTTCGCCTCCTCGACCCCCCCCTGCACGAGTTCCTCCCCCACAACTCGGCCGAGCTAGAGAGCTTTGTCGAATACCTGGGCGCCAGGAAAGGCGTGAAGAAGCTCTCCAAGTCCGAGATCCAGGAGAGGATCGACTCCCTCGAGGAGTTTAACCCCATGCTCGGCCACCGGGGCTGCCGCCTGGCCGTCACCTATCCTGAGATCTACGAGATGCAGGTCCGGGCCGTCTTCGAGGCTGTCTACAAGCTCCAGAAGGAAAAGGTCGATGTCCGCCCCGAGATCATGATCCCCGTGGTGATGAACGCCGGGGAGCTCAGGCTCATCCTCTTTGGCAAGAACATCGAGGGCAAGCATTACCGGGGCCTCGTGGAGATCGAGGAGGAAGTGCGCAAGGAGCTTGGGGCCAAGGCCGTTCCCTACAAGATCGGCACCATGGTCGAGCTTCCAGCTGCGGCCGTGGGCGCCGGGGACCTGGCCCGCTATAGCGAGTTCTTCTCCTATGGCACCAACGACCTCTCCCAGACCACCCTGGGCATCAGCCGGGACGACTTTAACTCCTTCATGCCCGACTATTCCCTCTATGACCTCATCGACGGCAACCCCTTCTCCGTCCTCTCCCCCCAGGTCAAGGACCTTGTCCAGACCGCGGAGCGGAGGGGCAAGCTCACCCGCCCAGGCCTCGTCACGGGCCTCTGCGGCGAGCACGGGGCCAATCCGGACAATATCCGCTTCTGCATGGAGGTGGGCCTCGACTATGTGTCCTGCTCGCCCTACCAGGTTCCTCTCTCCATCACCGCAGTGGCCCAGGCTGAGATCGAGCGCCGCAAGGCCAAGGCCTAGGCACGATGGCCCCGGGGGAAGCCCCGGGGCATGAAAAAAGCCGCCCTCCAAAGGGGCGGCTTTTTCGTTGGTCCTTGGGAAACCGAGGGCCTTAGCCCGAGGTAAAGTCCCAGGCCATGGTGGTCCTGACCTTGTCCATCACCTGGGCCGCGACCTTCTTGGCGTCCGTGAGGGGGACCCCGGCTTCCTTGTTGAAGGTCTTCTCGAAGAAGAGGCCCATGGAGTCAAACATGTCCGGGAGCTTGTAGAAGACAAAGGCGAAGTTCATCCCCGTGGGCCGCATGACGGTAAAGGAGCCATAGGTGATGATGGACTTCTTGGCGTAGTAGATCTTGGTCTGGTTCTTGCATGTGTGCACATCGAGCTCATTGAAGCGGTAGGGGATCTGCTCCCCCGAGGAACGCACATAGGGCTCGATGCCCTTCTGGTGGTAATTGGAGGGCTCGCAGAGGACGCAGAGCTTTTTGCCATCCGTCTGGAAGGTCAGGCCCTCATCCTGGGGATAGATGGACTTGACGTTCGCATAGGAGACGATCTCGTAGCGGCTATACGCCGTGTGGGTTGAGAAAAAGGACGAGACTAGATAACCCTCATCCTTGGGCAGGGCGCTTTTTTGGTAGGCATCGAAGAGGTCCATCGCTTTGACCGACATGGAATTGTTCCTCCTCTGTGGAGTATAGCAGTTAAGAGGAAAACTGCAAGGTTCCGGCGGCAACTTTCGGGTCCCTAAGGCCGGGTATCGCTCCTAATCCTTTCTTCCCCGGACTTTCGGGCCCTGGGCCGGGCTGCCTTTTCTGAGAGCCGCCGGAGGCTTTCGGGGGGAGGGTATGTCCTCCTCCCGGCCTATGTCGGCCATCGCGTCCCGGCTTGGGGCCTTGGCCCCCACCGGCCGCCCGGGCCGCCCAGCCTTGCTGGCCTGGGCCGCCTGGGCCGACTCAAGGGAGGCCGCCTTCTCCAGGCAGGAGGCGGAGAATTCCGCGAGGCCCATGCGGCTATAGAGGAGACCCAGGTCCTTCCAGGCCCTGGCGTTGTCCGGCTCCCTCTCAATAGCCGTCCTAAAGGCATCCACGGCCTTTTCCTTTCGGCCCTTTTTCTCGTAGAGGAGGCCCAGGATCATCCAGGGGGCCGCCCCGGCGGTGGCCTCCGGAGGGGCTTTTTCGATGAGGGCCAGGGCATATTCGCCCTTGCCGTCTTTTTCGAGGCACCAGGCCAGGGCTATGAGGAGTTCCTGGTTCCGGGGGTCCTCCCGGAGGAGGTCCCGGTAGGCTATGGCGGCTTCCCGGTAGCGGCCGGCGTTTCGCAGGGCCAGGGCGAGGAAGCGGCGAGACTTTTCGTCCTGCTCCTCCTCCCAGGCCAGACCCTCCTCGAGGACCGATGCGGCCAGGTCCCAATGTCCCGTGCGCATGACAAAGCGGGAAAACTCCCTGCGGAGCCTCTGATTGTCCGGGTAGCGGTCGAGATAGGCCTCATAGGCCTGGATGAGGCTGTCCTCTCCCTCCTGGCCGGACTCCACAAGAAGTGACTCGGCTATGGATATGGCATAGAGGAGGGAAAGCTCGTGGTCGGGGACAAGGTGGAGGACCTTGGCAAACCAGCCCGAGGCCAGGTCGGGGCGGCCCGAGGCGTAGAGGGCTTCCCCCAGGGCAAACATGAGGCGGGGCTCGGCTCCCCGGGCCCGGATCTGGGACTGGAGCCGGGGGATGAGCTTGGCCGGATCGGCCTTGAGCCTCGAGGCGGTCAGGACCGAGTAGTATTCCACCTCGAGGGGGTCGGCTCCGAGGTGCCTGGCCCTCTCGGCCTCGTCGGCGGCGCCCTGGTAGTCGGTGGCCTCAAAGAGGGCTAGGGCCAGGCCCAGATGAAAAACCGAGGACCGGGGATCGGCCTCGATGGCCCTTCTCCAGTGGTCGGCGGCCTTTTCGGCCTGGCCCAGGGCCCGGAGGCTTTCGGCGGCTATCGCCCTAAAGGAAGGGTTCTTGGGGTCTTGGCGCAGCAAGATAAGGGCCTCTGAGAGGGCGTCCTTCCACCTCTCATCCCGGAAGGCCACGGAGCAGCGGAGCTGGCCAAAGGAGGCCGCGTCCTGGGGTATCCCCGGCAGGTCGGGGTAGCTTTCCCGGAGCTCCTGGAATTCCGCCAGGGCCTCCTCCTGCCTACCCGAGCTGAGGAGGAGGCCGGCCCTGAGCCAGCGCAGGCCCCCATCCTGGGGTGAATCGGCTATCGCGGCCTCGCAGTCGGCCAGGGCCTCGTTGGCCCGCCCCAGCTCCCGGTAGGCCTTGGCCCGCCAAAGCCTGGGCCCTGGGCCGTCGAGGCCGTTTTCGATCGCAAAGGAGAGCATCTGCCTGGCCATGTCGGCCTCCCCGCGGTCGAGGAGCCTGCAGGCCCGGACAAAGAGGGCATTCAGGTAGCCCCGGAAGACCCGGGCATCCTCGGGGGCGAGGGTTGTGGCCTTTTCCAGGCACTCGAGGGCTAGCTTGGACCGGCGCAGCCTGAGCTGGGCCGCCCCTAGGAGGGCCCAGGCCTGGCTGCTGTCCGGATCGGCCTCGAGGCTCGCCTTGAGGCTCCGGGAGGCTTCGGCGGCCCGCCCCGCGGCAAGGTAGGCCCGGCCCAGGAAAAAGAAGCCCGCGGCCTGGTCCCCGCCGGAGCGGAGAAAGGCTCTAAAGGCGCTTACCGCCTTCTCTCCTTCCCCGAGGGCGTGATGGCTCCGGCCAAGGTAGAGGAGGGCCTCCCGGGGGGCCTCGCCCTGGGCAAGGAGGCCCGTGAGGAGGTCGACTGCCCTCCGGTAGTCCCTTTCCTCCCCCGCGCGAAGGGCCTCCGCCAGGATCCTCGAGCTCGTCGAAGCTGTCATGGTTTGAGAGTATATCCCAAGATAGGCCGGAGGGAAATTGGCGGGGGCTGGCATGGCCCGGGGATTGGGGTACAATCGAGGAACCTTGAGAGCCTACCCTGCGCGCAATGCCAGCCTAGCCCGCTTTGGCGTCCTCTCGGCCCTTGTCCTTGGGCTTATCCTCGGCCTCGTCTGGGCTATGGCCTTGAGGGAAAACGCCAGCCGGAGGCTCGACCTGGAGTTCTCCGCCTTCAGGACCTCGACCCGCCTCATGGAGGAATACCTCCAGGACCCGACCAAGATCGAGACCGACCAGGGAGTCCTGGGACTGGGCATCTACAGTCCCGATGGCAGTCCGCTCCACCGCCAGGGCAGGGCCCCGGCGAGCTTCCTGGCCCCTAGGCCGACCCCCACTTCCTTTAGTCTTCAGGACGGGGGGGCCTCGGTGATCCTTGTGCGCCCCCTGGGCCTCGACGAGGGACAGTCCCCGCCCATGCCCATGATGAGGCGGGGGGGGATGGGGCCGGGCGGCGGGATGGGCCTCGGGAGTGGCCCCAGGCCTGGCAGGGGCCAGGCCCGGATCCTCTGGCTTGAGTTTTCCTCGGACTCCATGTCCAGGGCCAACCTCCTCACCCTGGGAGCCTCCTGCCTCATCTCCCTGGGCCTGGCCATCCTCTACCTGGTTCTCATGCGCCTCTACCGGCGCAACCTCGAGCTCCGGGAGCGCGAGGCGGGCAACCGGGAGCTGGTCCAGCTTGGCGAGGCCGCCCGCACCTTGGCCCATGAGATCAAGAATCCCCTGGCCATCATCCGCATCCAGACGGCTTCCCTACGGCGTCTTGGGGAGACCGGCCGCCTCGATCCCCCTGGCCTTGGGGAGAGGACCCTCGTGATCGAGGAAGAGGTTGATCGCCTAACCGCCCTAAGCGACCGCATCAGGGAATTCCTGCGGAGCGGGGAGGGCGAGGCCGTCGATCTCGACCTGGGCCCCTTCCTCTCCGCCTTTGCGGCCCGCTATGCCGCCGCCGAGGACTTTCCCTCCCTGGTCGCCCCCAAGGGGGCCGAGGGCCTTTGGGTCCATGTGGACCCGGACCGCCTTTCCCAGGCCCTGGACAATGTGGTCAGGAACGCCCTGGAGGCCTCCTCGGCCGCCGGGAAGAATGGGGCCATTCCTCCTGTCCGCTTGAGTGTCGCCCAACGCGGCTCCCTTGTGGAGATCTGTGTGGACGATGAGGGCCCGGGGATAGCCCCCGAGCTCGAGGCCAGGCTCTTCGAGCCCTTCTTCACTACCAAGGAAAAGGGCTCGGGCATAGGCCTTGCCCTGGCCCGGCGCATAGCCATGTCGGCCGGGGGAAGCCTTGAGCACCGGCGCAGGAGCGGGCCAGGGGCCTGCTTTGTCCTCTGCCTGCCCCGGGTCCCGGCCCCCTCCCCCAAGGCCGGCTAAGGGCGATGCCTTATGGGTCCTTGTTTGGGATAGGCCCCGGCCCGGGCCGAGAGGGCGCGGTAGAGCAGGCAAAGGGAGGCCGAGAGCAGGCTTCCTCCCAGGATGTCGGTGGGCCAATGAAGCCCGGAGACTAGGCGTCCTAGGACAGTCAGCCCGATGACAAGGAGGCAGAAGAGCCTGAGGCCAAGGCGCAAGCCTCGATTGCTGACGCGCCTCTGGAACTGCAGGATCGAGGTGGCCATGATGGTGGCCCCGACCAGGGTATGGCTCGAGGGGAACGAGGCCTCCAGCTTTCCGTCGACGAGTACCGGCCGGAAATTGACTATATTGGCCTCGAAAACGATGTAGGCGACGATCACGGCGAGATATAGGAGCCCGAGGAGGAGGATATCGGCATCGACCTTCCTGAGGCTCCTCCTGCGCAGGAGTTGGCCTAGGCCGAAAGCCGCGAAGCCCGCGGCAAAGAGCAGGGGGACGCATCCCAGCCAATCTGTGAGGACCTGCCAGGTTGGGCGCTGGCCCCAGAGCTTCCAGACCTGGAGGTTGAGGCTCCCGAGCCCCACAACCGAGCCCCCGGGGCCAATAGGCTGAAGGTCCACCTGCCTCAACGCGACAATAAGTCCCAGAAAAGCAAGGAAGCAAGCGCCAGAGCCGAGGTAGTCGGCGCGGATTCGATTGTTCATGCCTTCCTCCTTTGTCAATAGCGGACCGTAAGGGCAAGGCCAATGCCTTGGGCCTCAAGGGACAGGCCCCCTTCCCTCGCCTCTGTCTTGGCCGACGGCTTGCCCAAGCTGTGCAGCCAGGGCACGAGGAAACCGCAGAGGCTGCCGATCCCGGCCCCCGCGAGGACGTCGGACAGGAAATGATCCCCGCTGGCGATGCGGCAGGCCGCCGTGCCCAAGGCCAGGGCGTAGCCCGTGGCGATGACCGGGCCAAGGAACTCCGAGTCGGGGAAGCGCGCACCAAGGACGTAGGCGGCAAAGCTGGCCCCCGCGAAGGCCAGGGCCACATGGCCCGAGGGAAAAGACTCGTCCCACTCCCCATCCTCGACGGACTCCAAGGGATAGTCCGGAAAGTACATATAGGGTCGGGGGCGGCCTACGAGGGCCTTCCCCAGCTCCTTTAATCCATAGGCTAGCAGGAGGGTCTCTCCATACATGGTCCCCAGCGCGCACCATTCCTCCCGGGGGGCGAACAGGGCTAGCCCCGGGGTCAAGAGGGCGGCGATTGAGAGGCCTGTCCCCAGCTTGTCCAGAGGCCGGGAATAGGGAGCCATGAGGCCGCGCTCCCAAGGCTGGACCGCCTCGGGGCTCAGGCCGCCTGGGCTAGAGTCTGGGAGACTCTCCGGCTGGGCAGCCTCGGCGATCAGGGATGCCCCGGCAAGGCCTAGGCCGAGGAATAGGAGTCCTCCATCAAGGCCGACGCTCAGGCTGAAGGGCGGTGACTCCCCAGGGCCTGGCTGTCCAGGGACAGCCAGGCCGGGGACGGCTTCACAGAACAGCTTCCCCTCGACCTGGGCCGATAGGGCGGACAGCGAGAAAGCGGCGAGGAACGTTGAGGCTAAGAGTCTTCCGATCATGGGGCTTCTCCCTTGGTCCCTCCGAATCATGTCCGGATGGGGTCTTCCAAGGAAGGAAAGCATCGGCCCGAGGGTAGCGGCCAGAAACGCTTGTTTACATCCCTGATACTTTTCGCATCATGTCCTCTTTATCAGCAGCATTCCCTTGAGGAGGAGGATGCAGAGCATGTAGGCGCAGGCATAGAGCTGTCGGGTCATGAGGAAAAAAAATATCCCAAGGACGGAAAGGGAGGCCGAGATCGGTGTCCTGAGGCGGATCCAGGCCGAGGCCTGGAGGTTCTGCAGGGCCAGCTCCAGGACCCCAAAGAAGGCGCTGCCCACGACGACCAGGTAGGAGACTGCGGAAATCGCCTGGGAGCCTGTGTTTAAGGCGGGCAGGGCAAGGAGCTCAAAATGGTCCCCTCGGCGCTCGGCGAAGACCGGCAGGACGAGGTAGAGGACCAGGGCAAAGTCCAATACGCCGAAGACGAGGGTCTTGAAGTCACTCTTTACCCTTTCCATCTGCCGCTCGCCCATGAGAAGCAGCTCATCCGTGGAGAGCAGCTCGTCTATCGAGACCTCGAGGACCTTGGCAAGGAGCTGGAGGGACTCGATATTGGGATAGCCCCTTCCGGATTCCCATTTGGATACGGTCACCCGGGACACAAAGAGCCGCTCGGCCAGCTGCTCCTGGGTGAGCCCG
>JAKPBN010000479.1 GCA_029778945.1 Spirochaetota bacterium | reverse complement strand
CAGGCAGATCGTCTGGACGTCGGAGCGAATATGCTGGATCGTGTCATAGATGGCCAGGCCCGCCGTCACGGAGCCCCCGGGGGAGTTGATGTAGACAGAGATGTCCTTGTCCGTATCCTGGGACTCGAGGAAGAGGAGCTGGCCCACGATTAGGTTGGCGCTCGTGTCGTTTATCTCCCCGTCCACAAATATGACCCGGTCCTTGAGCAGGCGGGAAAAGATATCGAAGACATATTCCTTGTTGCCCGTCTGCTCATAGATCTGGGGCATCCAGATCATTCTTTCGTCCATAGGTGTTCGCCCCTCGTGAGTGGAATTACCCTTTTAACTTACTGATTATCGGCGAACAAGTCCACGAAGGACAGTTTCTTGCCCTTCTTGACCTTTGAGGCGGCGATTATGTCTGCCAGGAGCTTGTCGTCCTTGATCCTGTCCTTGAGGTACTCCAGGGAGCCCCGCTTCTCGTACTCGGCCTTGATCTCATCGACGGACAGGCTGGATTCCTCGCTCATGCGCTTGAATTCCGCGTCCAGGTCGGCGTCGGTGCACTCGAATTTGCCCACTTCCGTCAGTTTCTCGAGGAGGAGGCGGGTGGCGATGGCCTTTTCCGCATTGGGGCGCCAGTCATTGAGGAGGTCGGCCCGGGTCTTGCCGGAGAAGGAAAGGACCCGATCCAGCTTCTCGTCGGAGTCCATGCCCATCTGCTGCTTGAGGTTTTCCCAGCGCATGGCCAGCTCGGCGTTGACCATGGAGACCGGGAGGTCGACGGGAGTCCTCTGGAGGATGACGTCGATCACCTCCTTCTCCCGGAGTTGGCGGAGCTTGTCCTCGAGGCGCTTGGCAAGCTGGGCCCGCAGATCGGTCTTCAGGTCCTCGAGGGTCTTGTACTTCTCGGAGACGTCCTGGGCCAGCTCGTCGTCAAGGGCGGGAAGGCTCTTGCCCTTGAGCTTGGCCACACTCACCTCAACGGTCACGGTGCGGCCAGCGAGCTCCTTGTACTCATAATCCCCGGGGAAGGTCTTGGTGATCTTCTTGGTGTCCCCCACCTTGAGGCCGATCACCTCATCGTCGAACTTATAGAGGTTGTAGCCCGAGCCGATCTCGAAGGTAAAATCCTCCCGCTCGGAGCCGGCGACGGGGCTGCCGTCCTCGGAGAGCTCCTTGTAGGCCACGGTGGCCACATCGCCCTTGGCTGCGGCGGCTCCGGCTTCCTTCTCGACGACGATTGCGTTGCGCTCCTGGATCTCCTTGAGCTCCCTCTCCTCGTCCTCGGGGCCGACCTTCACGTCCGGTACCTCTATCTCGATGCCCTTCCAGTCGGCCTCGGCGACCTTGGGGAAGACATCGTAGGCGACGGTAAAGCTAAAGTCGGCGTCCACGGCAAAGGCGGGCTCCTCGTCGATGGAGGGGGTGGAATAGGCGAGGGGCTTTTCCTCGATGTCCTTGACCGCCTCCTCGACGCTCTTCTCCATCACCCGGGACATGGTGTCCACCCGCAGGACGTCCCCGAACTTGCGCTCGAGGACGGCCGCGGGGACCTTGCCCTTGCGGAAGCCGGGGATCTGGACGCTCTTGGAATATTCGGCGAGGAGGGCGGCATACTCCTTGGCGACCTCTTCCTTGGGGACGGTTATGGTGAGCTTGACCGCGGAGTGCTCGATTCTTTCGATGTTCTTGGAAGCTATCATGGATTTCCTCTCCCGTCCCCTCGCGCCCCGCCTGCATGGCGGGCTGCGCCGGGGACACCGTGGGTGTGCGCGGATCAAAGGCCGCGTAAAAAAAGAGGCGATCCGGGAAGTCCGAATCGCCTCATTCATTCAAAGCGGGAAACGGGAGTCGGACCCGCGACATCCACCTTGGCAAGGTGGCGCTCTACCACTGAGCTATTCCCGCGTGTTTTCCTTCATTCGCATCGCACGAGATGCGAGAGAAGGGACTTGAACCCTCACGCCGCAAGGCACCAGATCCTAAGTCTGGCGTGTCTGCCATTCCACCACTCTCGCGCTCAACGCCGGGCATGTTAGCGGAAGGCATCCTTCGTTGTCAAGGCCGTTTCCTACACGTGACGGAAACGTCGTTTTTTTATAGGTCCCAGGCAAAAACCTGAGGACTTTCGTGAGCCGTGCAGGCATCGAACCTGCGACCCGCAGATTAAGAGTCTGCTGCTCTGCCAGCTGAGCTAACGGCCCGTAAAAACCCAATTTTCTAAAGAACCAATTCCCTCCATCGACCCACTCGAGGGAAGGAAAGCCAAGACCCTTGTTTAAGGCAAGAATCCTGCTTTGTGA
The DNA here is from genome assembly GCA_029778945.1 of Spirochaetota bacterium. Lineage (GTDB taxonomy): Bacteria > Spirochaetota > Spirochaetia > Treponematales > Rectinemataceae > JANYKC01. The sequence continues at coordinate 2,056 of JAKPBN010000479.1, read as the reverse complement.
GCCGTGCAGGCATCGAACCTGCGACCCGCAGATTAAGAGTCTGCTGCTCTGCCAGCTGAGCTAACGGCCCAAACCTAAACCAAGAAACAAAAAAACTGCGTCCGACAGGAGTCGAACCTGCGACCTACGGATTCGAAGTCCGTCGCTCTATCCAGCTGAGCTACGAACGCCAGTTACCGTCCGGCCACGGCCCGCAGCAGCCTAGGTCGGACTAGGGTGAGTGACGGGATTCGAACCCGCGGCACCCAGATCCACAGTCTGGCGCTCTACCTGCTGAGCTACACCCACCGTGCAGTCGGTGAGAGAGACAATGCCGCAAAGCCTGGGAAATGTCAAGCGGAGGGCTTTCAAAAAAACCCCTTCCCCGGGGCCTGGCCTAGGGTCGCGGGAGCACAAAGGCCAGGCTGCGGCCGCAGTCGGCGCATTGGCCCCGGGGGTAGCCTCCCCCGTGGCTCGGGCCGGGCCTCAGGCCTTCAATCGTGGTCCGAAAGCCGCGGCGGGTGGCCAGGAGGGCACCGCAGCCGGGACAGAGGCTGGCTTCCTCGCGGCCGCCCAGGTTGCCGCAATACACAAAGTCCAGATGGGACCTAGCCAGGTCGGCCAGGGCCTCGAGTTCCCTGGCCTTGAGGGGGGGTTGGTCGTAGCGCCAGTCCGGGTGGTAGGCCGAGAGGTGGAGGGGTACGGCCCGGTCAAGGCCGGCCAGGAAGGCCGCTATGCCGTCAATCCCTTGCGGCGAGTCCGAAAGCCCCGGCACGACCAGGGTGGTGACCTCGAGGTGGCAGAGGGCCTGAGCCCGGGAGATAAAGTCGAGGACGCAGTTCCTCTCGCCCTTTAAAACCTCGCGATAGGCGTCCTCAGACCAGGTTTTTAGGTCCACATTCACGGCATCCATCAGGGAAAGGAGGTCCCCCGCCGGGCCATCGAGGATGGAGCCATTGGTGACCAGGACCGTCGCCAGGCCCGCGCTCTTGGCTAGGCTAGCGGCCTCCAGGATGTACTCGATGTGGATTGAGGGCTCGGAATAGGTAAAGGCCAAGGACGGGGCCCCGGATTCCCTGGCCAGGCCGACGAGGGCGGCCGGAGGGAGGGGGCGGCCTTCAAGCTGGGCATTGAAGTCCTGGGAGATCCTCCAATTCTGGCAAAAGGGGCAGGCTAGGTTGCAGCCAAAAAAGCCCACGGAAAAGACCTTGGAGCCCGGGAAAAAATGGAAAAGCGGCTTCTTTTCGATTGGGTCCAGGGCCAGGGCCGAGACGAGGCCACCCAGGGCGAGGGCCATTTGGCCGCCCTGATTAGCCCTCGCCCCGCATCGGCCGGCCCTTCCCGGACTCAGGCGGCAACGGTGGGGACAGAGCTCGCATTCGAGGCGGTCCCCCTCCAGGGGTTTCCAATAGCTGGCATCCACGGCCTTACACCCTCCGTTTCCCGCTCGGGCCCGGCCCGGGGACCGGGCCTGGACCAAGGCCCAAGTATAAAAGGAGCGCCACCGAAAGGGCGATGGCTCCCAGGACTAGCCAGTCCCCGTGCCGGACATAATAGGTCTGTCCCCGGTCCCGATAGATGGGCACTTCCATGATCCGTGCCCCGGCCACAAAGAGGGGGTGGTCCTCGATAATCCTGCCCCGGGCGTCGATAACAGCGCTTACCCCCCCCGTTGGTGGACCTGACCAGGGCGAGCCTCCCCTCAATAGCCCGGAAGCGGGCGGCCGCCAGGTGCTGGATCTCGGAGCTCCTGGTCTTGGACCAGGAATCGTTGGTCAGGTTGATAAGGAGGTCGACATCCTGGCGGAAAAAGGCCCTGCAGACATCGGGGAAGGCGTCCTCAAAGCAGATGGGCGCCCCAAACCTCAGGCTCCCCGAGGGGAGGGGCAGGGTAAAGACCGAGAAGTCCTTGCCCATGGTCCAGCCCGACTCGAGGCCCACCACATTCTGGATAAAATGGCGGAAGGGCGGAAAATCCCAGAAGGGGATGGATTCAGCAAAAGGCACCGGATGGACCTTGGCATAGTCCCCGGTCTGGCGGCCCTGGGGATCGATCAGGATAACCGAGTTGCTTATC
>JAKPBN010000474.1 GCA_029778945.1 Spirochaetota bacterium | reverse complement strand
GTCCCATTCCTCGATGTGGATCTCCCCCAGGCCGTCCTTGTAGACCGAGACTGAGATCGAGCCTGAGTCCCGGGAGCGGAAGCCATGGGCGACCGAGTTGCCCACAAGCTCGCTGAGGATGAGGCCGCAGGGGATGGCCACGTCGGCGCTGACCTCCACGGTCTCCGTGGCGGCCTCGCTTGCGCGGAATTCTATGCGCTTGCCCACCGGGGCCATCTCCGCATGGAAGAGCTCCATGAGGTCCCGCACATAAGCCCCCAGGTCGATCGAGGAGATGGTGTCGGCCTGGTAGAGCTTTTCCTGGACCAGGGCCATGGCCAGGATCTTGCTCTCGATGTCCTCAAAGGCCGAGGCCGTCAGGGGGTCCCCCACCTCGCGCTTCTTGAGCTCGAGCATGGCGTTGATCAGCTGCATGGAGTTCTTGGTGCGGTGGTAGAGCTCCGAGAGGAGGGACTGCTTTTCTGCGATGGTCGTCCTGAGCCGGCCTTCGCTCTCCTTCTGGGCGTCGATGTCAAACATGAGGCCGATCACCCGGGTGGGCCGCCCCTGGTCGTCCCGCTCCACAACCTCGCCCTGGGTCCTGGTCCAGACCCAGCCGCCATTGCGGCGCCTTGTCCGCATCTCGCAGGAATAGCGCGGAGCCTGGCCCAGGAAGTGGTCGAGAAGGGCGATCTCCGAGGCCCGGAGGTCCTCGGGATGGCAGAGGGAGTCCCAATCCTGCTTGCAGAAGGCCCGGAGCTCCGAGGGGCCTATGCCCAGGATCGCGCCCCAGTTGACGTCCACAAGGAGGGAGCCCCCCACGACGTCCCAGTCCCAGAGCCCGGCCCCCGTGCAGGAGAGGGCAAGGGAAAGCCTCTCGTCCTGCTCCCGGAAAAGCCGCTCGGCCCGCTTCCTTGAGCTTAGGTCCTGGCAGAAGAAGATAAAGCGCCCCTGGCCGCCAGCCAGGTAGCTTGAGTTGATCTCCACATCCAAAAGGCTTCCGTCCTTGCGCCTGAAGCGGGTCTGAAAGGCTTCCCGCCCCAGGCTCCGGATCCTCGCCAGCCGGGCCGCAAGGCGCTCTGGGTCGGAGTCCTCGACCTGGTCGGCGATGGACATGGAGAGGATTTCCTCCCGGCCGCGGCCCAGGAGCTCGCAGCAGGCGGTGTTGGCGTCGAGGAAGCGGCCCTGGGCATCCAGGTGAAAGTAGCCTTCCGCCGCGGTCTCAAGGATCGTCCTATAGAGGTTTTCGTCCACGGCCAGGGCCTCCGGCTTTGGGACCTCGGTCCCCACGTCGAAAAAGAGAAGGACCCTGTCCCAGGCGCCGACCCTCCCCTCGGACCAGGCCGCCTTCATCCTAAGCCACCTCGGGCTAGCCCCGGCCAAGCTGAAGCTCCTATAGACCTCCGCAGGGGCTCCGCCCTTCTCAAGGCCGGCCGCAAGGCTCCGGAGGGCTTCAGGGCCTGCCTCGCCCAGGATGTCCTCAATGCCCTGGCCAGGCTGGTCCGAGAGGCCAAAGAGCAGCAAGGCTTTATCGTTGAGCCAGGAGAGGACCCCAGGCCCCGGGCTCCGGACTAGGGAGGAGAGGTCGGCGATGGCCATGGCCATGGGCAGGTGTTTGAGGATCTGTTTTTCCTGGATGCTTGTTTCCACCGCCCCTCTTTTTACCGCGCCTGCCCTTCATGATAAAACTTTCATTCCCGGCTTTCTAGGCTCTTTTGGAGAAAATTGCGATATTGTCGCTTCATTAGGAGGGCTTTGGGGGCGACAAAGGCGTGTTGCGCGATTCTGGAGCAGAGAAATTCCAGTAGATATAAAAGCGCCAATCTTGCAAGAGGGCACGAACCTGAATATGCTAGGAGCATGGCAATCTTGCTGCGTCGGAAAGGGGATAACTCTGTCCAAGACCCTAGTGTGGGGACGGAGTCCCGGCCCGAGGCCCCTCTTCTTCGGGCCCTGGCCCGCCTTGGAGGAGCCACGACGGCCCTTCTAGCCGCCACCGGAGCCCCGGTTCCCGCCGCCGCCTCGGCCCTGGCCCGCCTGGGTGGGGCCTCCCAGGCCACGGGGACAGAGCTCGAGGGCCTGGTGCTCGCCCTCGCCGAGGCCCTGGAGTCCGCGGGGCGGGAAGCCGAGACCCGGAAGGCCGACGCCAAGGCCCGGGCGATAGCCTTGGCGGACTCCCAGTCCATCCTCCCCATGGCGGAGTCCATTTTCCGCCGTGTCCCTGCCGTGACCGAAGACGCCACGGTCGAGCTGATCACCCGCTTTGAGGCCGTCCAGGCCCAGTCCGCCACGGCGGCGCGGGCGGCCCGGGAGATCATCAGCCGCCTCGAGGGCGGGGACAGGGCCTCGGCCTCGGCCTCGGCGGTGGCGGCCTCCACCAGGGAGGCTATCCGCAAGGAGAGGGGGGCTGTGGGCGGCATTGTGACCAACAACCGGCACAAT
>JAKPBN010000470.1 GCA_029778945.1 Spirochaetota bacterium | reverse complement strand
TGCCCGCCGCCGTCCAGGGCGAGGGGGCGGCAAGGGAGCTTCTGGCCCAGCTGGAGCGGGCCAATCGGTTCAAGTTGGGGGAGGTTATCATCCTCGCAAGGGGCGGCGGCTCAATCGAGGACCTCCTGGCCTTTTCCGACGAGGCCCTTGTCCGGGCGGTAGCGGCCTCGGATATCCCCGTGATCAGCGCCGTGGGCCATGAGATAGACTGGGCCCTCTCGGACTTTGCCGCGGATTTGCGGGCCCCAACCCCGAGCGCCGCGGCTGAGCTTGTCTCCGAGTCCCGGGCCGTGGCCAAGGCCGAGCTGGCCCAGCTGGCCTCGGAGCTCGAGGCAGGCATCGTCGCCAGGCTGGAGAAGGCCCGTGGCACCCTGGCCCGCTTTGAGCCCTCCAATGTGGAGTCCCGCTTCATGCGCCTCCTCCTCCCGGTCCAGCGCCGCGCCGACGAGGCCCGGGATGCCTTGGCCAGGACCATGGCCGGACTCCTGGCCGACTTTGCGCGGCGGAGGGAGCTGGCCCTGCGGGGGCTCGAGGCCTCGAGCCCTGAGGCCGTCCTGGCCCGGGGCTTTGCGGTTGTGCGCACTAAGGCGGGCGAGGCCGTCAGGGATGCGGCCGCGCTAGAGCGGGGCCAGGGCGTGGATTTGCGGTTTGCGCGGGGCTCTGCCTCGGCACTGATAGAGGAGACACGAAGGTGAAGAAATTCGAGGAGAGGCTTGCGCGGCTCGAGGAGCTTGCGGAGCGGATAAAGGAGAGCGACCTGCCTCTCGAGGAGGCTGTCGCGGTCTTCGAGGAAGGGGTCAAGCTCTCAAAGGGCCTTGAGCGCGACCTTGACCGGATCCAGGGGAAGGTCGAGATCCTCCTCAACGGGCCGGATTCCCCGGAGGACAAGCCCGAGCTGGGCCTCTTCGATGACGGTGGGGATCGGGCCGAGGACTAGGCCTAGCCTTCCAGAAGAGGGGAGACGTAGGGAAGGAGCTTGCGGTCCGAGTCCGCCAGGTCGAGGGCGGAAAGCTCGGCTAGGCCTACCCAGCGGCAGGCCAGGTGCTCCCTTAGCTCGAGCTTGGCGTCTCCGGGGATCTGCGCGAGCCAGGCCGCGAGGCGGCGGGTGACGCCCTTGTTCATAAAGCTGGTTTCGCCCAGGAATTTTTCCGGCCTAAGGGCGACCCCGAATTCCTCGTCAAATTCCCTCGCCAGGGCCTCGGGCTCGGACTCTCCAGCCTCCAGCTTGCCCCCGGGGAATTCCCAGAGTCCGCCCAGGGCCCCGCCAAAGGCCCTGCGGGCCACGAGCACCTTGCCTCCGGCCAGGATGATGGCCGCCACGGATGTATTCATTCTAGAGGAAGAGTACCATGGGAAACAGAAAATGGACGAGCCCTGCTATCATGCCGGCTAGGCCCACCGAGGTCCTGTGGTCGAGCAGAAAGCTCTCGAGCCGCGTCGCCTCGGTCCGGGTGGCCGGGATTGGTTCGCCTTCCCTTGGCTCGGCCCTGCCGAGCCCCCGATACCGCTCCAGGAGGAGGGTCAGGCCGAGGCTTATCCCGGTCACCGCAGGCAGGAAGTCCCCCACCACGGGGATGTCCCCCCTCATGACCGTGAGGAGCTTAAAGGCGCCGGTCACCGTTGTCAGGATACCCAACACGAGACAGACCGAGGGATCCCGGAGGAAGGCCCTAAGACCCTCCAGCCCCGGCCCTCGGCGAGGCGCCGAATCGATCGTGAGGGCGAGGCCCCCCACTAGGTTAAAGAGCACCGAGAGAAAATAGAATTGAATCATGGCATGCCTATTCTGAAGGAGTTATCCTGGGACCCGGAAGATAGCAGTGAGGCTTCCTGGGCAAGATCCGAGGCGGTAAACCAGCCACGCTTGAGGCGGGCGGCCCGGCCGGAAAGGCCATGGACCACGACGGCCGCGCAGGCTGCTTGGAAAGCCTCGGCGAGGCCTCCCGGGCCCGAGAGGCCCGCGCAGAGGGCCGCGAGAAAGCCTCCCGCAAGGCCGGCCAAGACATCCCCGGAGCCTGCGGTGCCCAAACCGGGCTCCAGGCCCTCCCAGATGGCAATCCGGCCATCCGGACTCGCTATCCAGGTAACGTGGGATTTGAGGATTACTATCCCACCCCAGGCCGCGGCCACTTCCGGCAGGCAGGAGAGGGGATTAGCCAGGGCTCGGGAGGGAGAAACCCCTGAGAGGGCCTCGAATTCCCCGGGATGGGGACAGAGGATGCGAGGGCCCGGCCCTGGCTTGGTGCCATCCCCGGCCCGAGGAAGGAGACGCAAGGCATCCGCGTCGAGCACAACCGGGAGGGCGGAATTGAGGATTTCCGCAAGAATTCGGGCTTTTTCCGGGGACTGTCCCCAGCCGGGGCCCACAACCAGGGCGTCCTGACCGTCCAAGCCAAGGGCAGAGCCCGGCAAGGGCCGCACCACTGTTGGGGACAGTCCTCCCACAGGGCTAGCGCCGGCCAATCCGGGATAGATGCCGGAATCCGCGAAAAGGGTGACAAGGCCCGCTCCGGCCGCCGCAGCACCGCTGGCGGCATAGGCCGCGGCGCCGACCATGCCCGGGGCTCCCGCGAGGAGACCGAGCCTACCCCGACGGCCCTTGTGGGCGGAGGCCGGGAATCGAGGAAGGAGGCCGGGAAGGTCCGCCTCCTCAAGAAGCTGGGCTTGTGGGTCGAGGACGGCATCCACGGGAAAGACTCCCCGGATTGGCAAGATTGATCCAGCCAGTTCCCGGGCCGAAGGAAAGTAAAGGCAAGCTTTGCGGGGCTCGATCGAGGCGGTCCAGGTCGCACTGAGGACCGGGTTTTCCGGGACATAGGCGTCGCCAAGGCCCGAGGGAAGGTCGAGGGCCAGGATGGGGACAGTCCCCGGCTGGATTTCCCGGACAAGGTTCGCCGCCTCGGGGCGCAGGGGGCCTCCCAGGCCGGTCCCCGCTATCCCGTCTATCAGGACGAGGGCGCTTTTAAGGAGGGCTCGGGCCTTCTCCCCCTGGCCATGCCAGGGGACGAGGGGAATGTCCAGGGCCCTGAGGGAGGCTAGCTGGGTTTCGTAAAGCTCTCCGCCTTTTTCCGCAAGTAGGATGGCCCCAAGGTCTCGAAATCCGGCAAAGCGGGCATGCCGCAGGACGGCCAGGGCATCACCGCCGTTGTTACCCCCTCCGGCCAGGGCCACGATAGGACCCTTTCTTCCGGCAAGGCGGCCGTCCTCCCTGAGGAGGGCTTCGAGCCGGGTCCAGATCCTCAGGGAGGCTCCCTCCATGAGGAGCAGGGGGGACAGGGCCGCGTCCCTGGCTGTGGCCGAATCCAGCCTCGCGGCCTCCCCTGTCCCGACCAAGGCTATCATTTTGCCCCGTCCTTGGCCGCTCCGGCAAAGATCTTGTCAAAGCGCCACCAGACAAGCCTTGCCTCGTAGCGGGTGCCCAAGAGCGCGCAGAGTATGCCCTCCGGCGAGAGATAGAGGGTCGAGTAATACAGCTCGTCCGCGGCTATATCGATGCTGTAGCGGCTGGTGGCCTTGGTTCTCACATCGTAGATAGAGACAACGCTCTTTTCTCCCTCCCCGGAGGAGATGTAGAAAAGGCGTGAGTCTGCCATGCCCAGGAGCTGGGGGATGCTGACGGCAGTGGGGTTTGCCCCCTTCACGGACTGGGCTGCGGCGACCGTGGTGGTCGGGACCTCCCAGCGGTCGGAGATCTCCCCGGTGCTGGGGTCCATGTGGTAGGCCCAGGAGCCCGCGAATTCCACCCCTGAGTCGGACTTGGTCGAGGGATCCACAGACTCTCGGTAATAGTCGATTTTCACGACCAGGCGGGACCCGTCGGAGTCCGGACAGATCCGGTCGAGGTTGGAGATGAGGCCCTTCTCGCCCTGGGGTTGGGGAAGGGCATCCCTCCGGATGCGAAGGGAGTGGCGCACAAAGCCCTTGGGGTCAAACCAGTCCACAACCCAATTGGTCTGGGTCACCGCGACCACGACGCAGTCATCCGAGGCGGTCACATAGATATTCTCGATAAAGGGGAAGGGCGTGCCCCCCACCCCGTCCTGGCCCAGGTAGTCCAGGGAATTACCGTCCTTGTCAAAACGGAGCACCACGTGGTCGAGCATGGCGTCCAAGTCCTTGTCAAAGACCCGGCGCTCCACCGGAAGCCTGTCCTCCACAAAGATGTTCTGGCGGGAGTCTACCGCGACTTCTCCCACTGCCCTAAAGGGATACTGGATCGCCCGCCTTCCCGCGGCGCCCTTGTCGGACTGGGCCTTGAGGAGGAGGGGCTCGGGGTTGTAGTCGGGATTGTAGAGCATGGAGAGGACATCCCCAAAGGAGGAAAAACGGGTAATCCTGGCCCCTGCCCCATTTGCCACGTAGAAAATGCCCTCCCGCATGGCGAAACGAGTCTTGAGCGGGGTGTGGGAACTCGCGGTCTGGAAAAGGTCAACCTGGTCCTCGGCCTTGCCGTAGCCAAGGGTAAAAAGCTGTTCCCTGGCCACGGCTATGGCCTCTCTCCGGACTGCGCAGGCGGAGAAGAGGCCAAGGAAGACGGCTAGGGCGGAGACCATGAGGACTGGGCCTATGAGGAGAAGGCTGCGAGGGCCCCGGGGACGCGGTTTATCAGTGCGCATACCCCACAAGTAGTACCTGTCGCCACCCCCAGTGTCAACTCGGAGCTTGACCCCCGCAAAAGGAAAAAGGTACATTGTGGGCCATGAGCACGAACCTCCTCGCCGCCCTCTTTGGCTCGAAAAAAGAGCGGGATATAAAGAAACTCGTCCCTATCCTCCATGCGGTCAACTCCAGGGAATCCTGGGCCCTCGCCATACCTAGCGCGGATTTCCCCGCCGAGACGGCCCGACTCAAGGCCAGGGTCAGGAGCACTGCCGAAGGCGGCGGAGGCGAGAGCCTCGACGATGTCCTCCCCGAGGCCTTTGCCCTCTTCCGCGAGGCCGCGAGGCGCACCCTGGGGGAAAGGCCCTTTGACACCCAGATCATGGGCGGCATCGTCCTCCACCAGGGCAGGATCGTCGAGATGAAGACCGGCGAGGGCAAGACCCTCTGCTCGGTCTCCGCGGCCTACCTCAACTCGCTCTCGGGCCGGGGCGTCCACGTCGTCACCGTCAATGACTACCTGGCCGAGCGCGACTCCGAGTGGATGGGCCAGATCTTCCGCTTCCTCGGCGTCTCCGTGGGCTGCATCCTTTCCCGGATGGACAACGAGGCCCGTCGCGCCGCCTACGCGAAGGACATCACCTACGGCACGAACAACGAGTTCGGCTTTGACTACCTGCGGGACAACATGGCCTGGACCCATGGCGAGCGGGTCCAGAGGGAGCACAACTACTGCATTGTCGACGAGATAGACTCCATCCTCATCGACGAGGCCAGGACGCCCCTCATCATCTCCGGCGCGGCCGACGACGACACCTTCAAGGTCAACGAGGTGAACCGCATGGCCGCCCAGCTCGTGGAGGTCAAGAAGAACCCCGCCACGGGCGAGTATCCCCTGGAGGACCAGGGCGAGGTCCTCGAGGGCGACTACAAGGTCGAGGAGAAGAACAAGAAGATCTCCTTCAGCCCCGCGGGGATGGACAAGATCGAGGGCCTCCTCCAGAAGCGCGGCCTGATCAAGGGCTCCCTCTTCGAGGAGGCCAACTTCGAGTTTATCCACTACTTCACCCAGGCCGTCCGGGCCCAGGTCCTCTTCCATAAAGACGTCGACTATGTCGTCCAGGAGGGCCTTGTCCAGATCGTCGACGAATTCACGGGCCGCATCCTCCATGGCCGCCGCTACTCCGACGGCCTCCATGAGGCCATCGAGGCCAAGGAAAGAATCAAGATCGCCCATCGCAACCGCACCCTTGCGACGATCACCTTCCAGAATTTCTTTCGCCTCTACAAGAAGATCTCCGGCATGACCGGAACGGCGGAGACCGAGGCCTCGGAGTTCTCCAAGATCTACAGCCTCGACGTGTCCGTCATCTCCACGAACCAGCCCGTCCACCGCGCCGACGAGGACGACCTTGTCTATCTCTCGGAGGATGAGAAATTCGAGGCCATCTGCGAGGAGATCAGCGTCGCCCACAAGAAGGGCCAGCCCGTCCTGGTGGGGACGGTGTCCATCGAGAAGTCGGAGAAGCTCTCCGCCCTGCTCACCCGCAAGGGCGTGCGCCACGAGGTCCTCAACGCCAAGAACCACGCCCGGGAGGCCCTCATCATCGCCGAGGCCGGCGCCAAGGGCTCGGTCACGATCGCGACCAACATGGCCGGCCGCGGCACGGACATCAAGCTCGGGGGCAACCCCGAATTCCGGGCCCGCCGCAAGGCCGGCACGAGCGCGACCGAGGAGGAGTACCGCCAGGTCTACGCCACCGAGTTCGAGCAGTGGCGCAAGGACTACGAGGAGGTCAAGGCCCTCGGCGGCCTCTATGTGATGGGCACCGAGCGCCATGAGTCCCGGCGCATCGACAACCAGCTGCGCGGCCGCTCGGGCCGCCAGGGCGACCCGGGACGCTCGGCCTTCTTCATCTCCCTGGACGATGACCTCATGCGCCTCTTTGGGGGGGAGAACCTCAAGGGCCTCATGGGCAAGATAGGCATGAAGCCCGGAGAGCCCATCTTCCATCCCCTCCTCAACCGCACCATAGAGAACGCCCAGAAAAAGGTGGAGGAGCGCAACTTCGAGATCCGCAAGCACCTCCTTGAGTATGATGACGTCCTCAACGAGCAGCGCAAGTTCATCTATGAGCAGCGGGACTCGATCCTCGCGGACGCCGACCTCAAGGAAAGGGTCTGGGCCACGGCCGGGGAAATGCTCGAAAACGTTCTTGACAACTATGCGGATGCCCTCAAGGGGGACCAGGCCAAGGCCTTCTACGAGCTCCAGGCCGCCCTCAAGGAGACTTTCGGGATCCAGCTCCCCTATAGGCCCGGCGCCCCCGAGGTCGCCCAGCCCGAGGCCGCGAGGTCCACGATCCTCGCCATGCTCAAGGCCGACCTCGAGCAAAAGCTCTCCTTCGCCGGAGCCGAGAACCTCAACCACTTTATCCGCTTCCAGTATATCCAGGCCATCGACCAGAAATGGCTCGACCATCTGGAGAGCATGGAGGCCCTGAGGGAGGCCGTCTACCTCCGATCCTATGGCCAGAAGAACCCCCTCCTCGAGTACAAACTCGAGGGCTTCGACATCTTCAACGCGATGATCGAGGACATCCGCCGCTCCATAGCGACCCGCCTCTTCCTCGTGAAGATCCAAGGCGCCGAGGAGAGGACGGCCAGGCCCACCGCGGCCGCGGCGGTCAATGCCACCCATGCGGACGCCGGACGCTTTGGCGGGGCCGCCGAGGCCCAGGCCGAGTCGGCCACCGCCAAGGCCTCCAGGCCCGAGGGCGTCACCGTGGTGCGGAATATGCCCAAGGTCGGTCGCAATGATCCCTGCCCCTGCGGCTCGGGGAAGAAGTACAAGCTCTGCCACGGCCGCTAGGCCCATGGCAGGCCTTTCCCAGGCCCCGCGATGTCCCTCAACCATCGTGAGATAGACCTCGTCCTCCAGGGACTCGACCTGGAGGGCGCGAAGGTCGAGAAGATCCTCCAGCCCACCTACGACAGCATAGTCCTCCACCTCTACAAGGCCGGGAAGGACCTCGACCTCCTGGTCTCCATCGCCCACGGCGCCTGCCGCATCCACGGCCTTTCCCGCCCCAGCCCCAAGCCCGAGCGGCCCCTTCGCTTCCAGGAATGCCTCAAGTCCCGGATCCGGGGGGCCAATGTCACCAGGGTGGCCCAACTGGGGGATGAAAGAGTTGTCAGGATCGACCTCGAGGTCGTGCGGGTGGAGAGCGAGGCCGAGGGCGCGACAGTCTACAAGCCCCTCGGACCCGATGCCCACCGGGAGCTCCATGGGAGCCAGGGGCCGGAGCTCCATCGCTACCGCCTCTATGCCCGGCTCTGGAGTGGAGCCGGCAACATCATCCTCGCCGAGGAGGGGCCGGACGGAGGGCTCACGGTGGTGGATGCCTTGGCCCGGCGGCCCAAGCGGGGCGAGGTCTCCGGGGAGGCCTGCACCCTCGAGGAGGACCTCGTCGCCGACCGGGAAGCCCGCAGGCTAAGGGCCGAGGCCGAGGGGCGCCAGGTCCAGGCCAAGGTCTTTGAGCCTCGGGATTTTCCTCCCCTCGAGGGCCTTGCCGATGGGGGCAGCTACGGCCAGAGGATCGAGGCGGCCTATGCGGCCAGCGGAGGGGAGCTTTCCCGGGACAGCCTGCTTGAGGCCGCAAGGGAGCGCTTCGCCAAGCGGAGGAGGACCCTCGAGGCAAGGATCGCCGAGCTTGAGGCCAAGGCCGAGGAATTCCGCAACGGGGAACGCTTGCGCGAGCTTGGGGATATCCTGATGGCCAGCCAGGCCCTGGCTCCGGCGGGCCGCTTTCTCGACTGCGAGGATTTTTTCCGGGGAGGCCGGGTCTCGGTCGAGATAGACCCAACACGTACTATCGTGGCCAATGCCCAGGCCTATTACGAGCGCTACCGCAAGGCGGGCTCGGGCCTGGCCGAGCTGGAGGCAGAGCTGGGATCGACCCGGGAATCCCTGGCCAGGGAAGAGGCGGAGCTTTCCCGGATCGAGTCCATCCGGGAGCCCCTCCTCATCGCCCGGGCCCTGGCCAAGGGCGGGACGGTCCGAACAGAGGCCAACAAGGCGCGGGCCTATCCAGGGCTCTCCCTCGAGAGGCGGGGCTGGACCATCCTTGTGGGAAGGTCGGCCAAGGAGAACGATGAGCTCCTGCGCCGCCATGTCCGGGGCTCCGACCTCTGGATGCATGCCCGGGACTACGCGGGATCCTATGTCTTCGTCAAGGCCAAGGCCGGCAAGTCCTTTCCCCTGGAGATCCTGGTGGACGCCGGCAACCTGGCCATCTACTACTCCAAGGCCCGGGCCAACGGAGGGGGCGAGCTCTACTACACCCTGGTCAAGCATCTCCGCCGGGCCAAGGACGGCCCCAAGGGCCTTGTCCTGCCTTCCCAGGAGAAAAACCTGAGGATAGTCCTCGACGAGGGGCTTCTCAAGGAGCTGAGAAGCCTCATGGGGGATGATTCCTAGCAGCCCCCGGACGGGCTAGGCCTTGGAGATCGGGATCCGGTCGACGTCCGCTGCCCTGGACTCCCGCTTTTTGGGACTTAAGGAGATCTTTCCCCCATCGACACTGACCTTTGCGACCGATCCCGGCCCAAGGCTGCCCGAAAGGAGCTCTGCCGCCAGGGCATCCTCGATCTCCTGCTGGATCAGGCGGCGCATGGGCCTAGCCCCGTAGGCGGGCTCGTAGCCGCGGGCGGCTAGGAGCTCCCGGGCCTGGGGCGTCACCTGGAGGTCGACACCCTTGAGGGCGAGGCGGTCGGCCAGCTCCTTGAGGAGGAGGTCGAGGATCCTCCGGATCTCGGCGCCATCCAGGGGCCGGAACACCACGAGCTCATCCACGCGGTTGACGAACTCCGGATTGAAGCGGCGCTTGAGCTCGCTCATCACCTGGGAGCGCACTTCCCCATAGGAGAGCAGCCTCTCCTCGGAGCGGAAGCCCAGGCCCGTGGTGGTCAACTCCCGGGCGCCGGCGTTGCTCGTCATGATGATCACGCAGTTCCTGAAAGAGACCGCGTGGCCCAGGTTGTCCCGGAGCTCTCCCTCCTCGAGGAGCTGGAGGAGGAGGTTAAAGACCTCGGGGTGGGCCTTTTCGATCTCGTCAAAAAGGACGACGGAATAGGGCCGCCGGCGGATGCGCTCGGTGAGCATCCCGCCCTCGTCATAGCCCACATAGCCCGGAGGAGCCCCCACTAGGCGGGCGGCGTTGTGCCGCTCCATAAAGTCCGACATGTCGATCCGCACCAGGGAGTCTTCGGAGCCAAAGAGCTCCTCGGCCAGGCACTTGGCGACCAGGGTCTTGCCCACCCCCGTGGGGCCCAGGAAGATAAAGGAGCCCAGGGGCCGCCTTCCATCGGAAACTCCGGCCCGGGACCGCCGGACCGCCGAGGCCACCACGGAGATAGCCTCCTCCTGGCCCACGACTCGGCGATGGATTGCCTTCTCCAGACCGAGAAGGCGCTCGGCCTCCTTGGAAGCCAGGCGCCCTAGGGGTATGCCTGTGGACTCGGATAGGATAAACCTCAGATCGTCCTCGGTGACCCGGGTTTCAAGGCCGCCACCCTCGGTCTGCCAATTGGCCTTGAGGACATCGAGCCTGGCCCGCAAGATCCTGACCCTGTCCCGGACCTCGGCGGCCCGCTCATAGTTCTGGGTAGACACGAGGGCAAGCTTTTCCTCCGTGAGGCGGTGGATCTCGGCCTCCACCTCCCCGAGCTCAGGCGGACGGGCAGGGTTGGAGATCTTCCTGAGGGCCCCGGCCTCGTCCATGAGGTCGATAGCCTTGTCCGGCAGGAAGCGGCCGGGGACATAGCGCCGGGACAGCTCGACCGCGGCCTCGATGGCCTCGGGGGAATAGACTACCCCGTGGAAGTCCTCGTAGCGGGACTTGATGCCCTCGAGGATGCCCAAGGCCTCATCGACCCCAGGCTCCTCGACGAGGACGGACTGGAAGCGCCGCTCCAGGGCCGGATCCTTCTCGAAGTACTTGCGGTACTCGTCAAGGGTCGTCGCGCCGATGCACTGGATCTCCCCCCGGGAGAGGGCCGGCTTGAGCATGTTGGAGGCGTCTATCGAGCCCTCGGCGCCCCCGGCGCCGATAATCGTGTGGAGCTCGTCGATAAAGAGTATGACATTCCCCGCCTGGACAATCTCCTTCATGATCTTCTTCAGGCGTTCCTCGAATTCCCCCCGGTACTTCGTCCCGGCCACAACCGAGGCTAGGTCGAGGGACAAGAGGCGCTTTCTCCCAAGGTCGGCCGGGGCCTGGCCCCGTACGATGCGCTGGGCCAGGGCCTCGACAATGGCCGTCTTGCCCACCCCGGGCTCGCCCACCAGGACGGGATTCTTCTTGCCCCTCCGGGAGAGGATGCGGATCACCCGGCCTATCTCGACCTCCCGGCCCAGGACCGGATCCAGGCTGCCTTCCCTGGCCAGGGCCGTGAGGTCCCGGGCGTATTCGTCGAGGAGGGGACTGCGTTCGCCTGAGCCGGGCTTGCCCGGGCGTTCGGGCCTGGCCTCGGGCCTTTCGGGGTTGCGCATGGCCTTGGAAGCCTCCCTTAGGGCATCCACGGTGATCCCTATCCGGGACAGGTAGCGCGCGAAAGGTGAGGCCTCCTCCCGGGCGGCGGCGACCACAAAATGCTCGGTCCCGATATAGTCGGAGCCCGAGAGGTTGGCCTCCTCTGCGGCGTTCTCCAGGAGGCTCCGGGCCCGCCGGGAAAGAGGAAGGTCCCCGAGGACAAGGCTCGACCGTGTCCTGCCGAGGGAAAGCTCGAGGCTTTCCCTGAGCTCGAAGGCATCGACCTTGAGGCCCTTAAGGGCCTTGTAGCCCACGCCCTCCCCATCCTTGAGGACGGCGAGGATTATGTGCTCTGGCTCAAGCTCCTCCGAGCGGCCGCGCTTGGCCTCCTCCTGGGCGAGGGAAGTGATGACTTTCTGGGCCCTCCGGGTCAATCCCTTAAACATGGCTTACTTCCTTTAAGGCCCCACCCATAGTGGCGGCGGCGAGCCAGGCGGCCCGCAATCTCTCATCCCATCGCCTCCCCTTCACGGCTTCGCCCGGGAGGGCCTCGGCCGGAGCCAGGGGGTTTAGGGTGGACAGGTATTCCAGGAAGGCCGGGCCGAGGCAGCCGACCAGCATGCCCAGCCTGGCCGGATCAATGCCGGTCAACTCGCCCTCCAGGGCCGCGAGCCTCAAGGCGGAAAGGTTCTCCGCCGCCTCGGAGGCCCCAAGGAAGCGGCAGTTGGAGAACAGGCCCAGGGCCCGGCCCGCCCTGTCGAGGACCTCCTCCCGCCTTTTCCGCATGAGGCCGGCCCTGGCCTTTCTTTCCCCCCGGGCAAGGGCCGCAAGGGCAGCCTCGAATTCCGAGGCTATATCCTCTTCCGAGGCGCCAAAGGCCCATTCGGTGCCCACGAGCCAGAGGTCCCCCAGGGACCCCTCCTCGGAGCCGTAGAAACCCTTGACCTGGAAACCCCGGGAGAGCAGTCCCCTCAGGGCCTTTTCCACAAGACCCTCCTGGGCCAAGGCCGGAAGGTGGACCAGGGACTCGAGACAGAGGCCCGTGCCGCAATCCTGGAGCCGGGGGGCGAGGAAGCCAAAGTCCTCGTCGAAGGCATAGGCGCCAAAGGAGGAAAAGGCCTCCATTGCGGCCCTAAGGAGGGCGAGGGAGGCGGCGGCCGCGAGCCCCCTCTGCCTCGTCCTCGCCTCTAGGTGGGAATCCTGGCAGAAAAGCAGGTAGCTGTCCCCGGCCGGGGCGAGGATGATGGGAGCCCTCGAGTCCAGGCTGGCCCGGCGCGGCAGGAGGCCAAGCTCGGCGAGGGCGGGCACGACTTCCCTCGCGAGGCCCGCGGCGTCCACAAGGGCATAGCCGGGCAGGGAGGCCGAGAATTCCTCGAGCCTTGCGGCCAGGCCCAGGGAAGGCGCGCAACCCAGGCCAGCCCGTCCAGGGAAAAGCTCACCAGAGAAGTTGCGCGATCTCCGAGCCCGGGTCTCGAGGACCACATCGGCCTCGGAAGCCTCGCCGGAAGGGATCACAGCCTGGGCCTTGAGGGGGATGGTGGGGGCGAGGATGGCCAGGAGGCCTTCACCTTGGACTCCCCGGCCCCGAGCCGCGGCCGGAGAACTTCCGGCGGGCCCAGGGCCCTGGCCGGCCGCCCCTGGCCCGGCCCCGAGGGCCAGGCCATCCCGGATGAGGGCGGCGGCCTCGTAGTCCTCCTCCGCAAGGGCCCGGTTGAGGAGGGACAGGAGCTCGGGCCTGGGGCCCTCCATGGCAGGGGAAGCGGCCAGGGGGGCCTCTCGGTAATAGGGGGGCCTTGAGCGGGTGCGCATATAGCGCTCGATCTCGGGCCGGAACACCTCGGCGCAGGCCGGGCAGCCTATCCTGGCCTCCCGCCTCACGAGGTCCAAGTCGGAACCGCAGTGGGGACAGCGAGCGACCGGAGGAGCCCCATTGGGCGGGGCCTCGGCGAGGAGATCCTCGAAGCGGAGCTCGAGGCGGCCCTTTCCCACACTGAGGCCCCGGAGGGCCGCGCACTCCTCGCAGAGGGCAAGCTCTCCCCGGGTGGCCGTGGCGCTATGCCGCATGAAAACGACGGCTTCGCGGTCTCCGCAGATCGAACAGATCATTGGCATAACTATAATCGCTGGCTAGGAAAAAGTATAGCAATGCGATTATATTGGGTCTGGAGGAACCCGATGAACCATCGCCTAGTCTCACGCTGTGCCGCCCTTGGCCTCCTGGCCGGGGTTATCATATCTTCCCTCCCCGCCCAGTCACCCAAGGCCATAAGCTTTGCCGCCCTCAAGGGGCCTTCGGGCATTGGCATGATCCGTCTTTTCGACCAGGTCCCGGAGATCCCAGGGGCAAGCCTCCAGATGCTCGCCATCCCAAGCGCCGACCTCATGGCAGCCAAGGTGATCTCCGGGGAATACGATATAGCGGTCCTTCCCATCAACATGGCGGCCAAGCTCCGCTCGGCGGGTATTCCCATAGTCCTCGGCGCCATCGTCGGGGATGGCATGGTCTCCTTCCTCAGCCCTGACCCAAGCATAGCCCGCCTGTCCGACCTGGCAGGCAAGGAAGTCTATGTGGCCGGCCAGGGAGCGACTCCGGACTACCTGTTCCAAAGGCTCCTCCGCAAGGCAGGCCTCGAGCCCGGCAAGGAAGTGCGCCTCAACTATTCCCTGCCCTACCCCGACATGGCCTCGGCTCTGGCGGGAGGCAAGATCCAGTACGCCGTCCTCCCCGAGCCCTTCGCCACCCTCGCCCTTTCGGCCAATCCCGGCCTGAGGAAGGCCCTCGACCTCGGAGCCCTCTGGACCGAGGCCACGGGCCAGGCCAGCTATCCCATGACCGCCCTTGTGGTATCCTCCCGTCTCGCCCAGGAAAACCCCGCCGCGGTGGCGGTGATCCTGAAGGCCGTCTCCGCCTCGATAGCCTGGGTCCAGGCCCAGCCCGAGGCCGCCGGAGCCCTAGTGGAAAAGCACGACCTAGGCCTCAAGGCGGCGGTGGCGGCCAAGGCCATACCCCGCTCGGCCTATGTCTACCAGGGCGCCCAGGCGGCCCGGCCCTCCGTGGAAGCCCTCCTCAAGGTCTTCCTCGAGCTGTCCCCGGTCTCGGTCGGCGGCAGGCTTCCTGACGATGGCTTCTACGCCGCCTTCCGCTAGCTCCGGGCGGGGAAGGCGCCTAGTCCTAGGCCTCCTCTCCCTTGGGCTCTTTGTACTCGCCTGGAAGGCCCTGGCCATTAAGGTTGGGGCCAGCATCATCCTCCCTCCCCCAGAGACGGTGCTAAGGGAAATCCTCTCCCTCTACCCCACCCCGGGCTTTCTCGAGGCCCTGGGAGGGACCCTCCTTAGGGGGGCCATAGCCTTTGGCCTCTCCCTCGGGGTGGGCATGGCGGCCGGCACCGCCGCGGGCCTCTTTCCCTCCTTCGAGGCCATCCTCGCCCCCTGCCTCACGATCATCCGGGCAACCCCCGTCCTGGCCCTCATCCTCGTGGCCGCCCTCTGGCTGCCCTATGGAGTCCTGCCCATCTTTGCGGCCTTCCTCACCTGCTTTCCCGTGATGGTGACCTCCTCGGCGGCAGGGGCCCGGGCGGCCGATACCGGCCTCCTCGAGATGCTCCGGCTCTTCAAGGTTCCCCGGGGCCAGGCCTTCCTGAAGCTGAGGCTCCCCGCGGCGGCCCCCCACCTCCTGGCGGGCGCCAAGAACGCCTTGGGCCTTTCCTGGAAGGTTGTCGTCTCTGTCGAGGTCATTGCCCAGCCCTTCCGCTCCATTGGCGCAGGAATGCAGGGAGCCCAAAGAAACCTCGAGACCCCCCTGGTCTTCGCCTGGGCGGTGGCCGCGATCATCCTCTGTGGCCTCACCGAATGGCTTTTTGGCTTGGCAGTGAAGGCTGTCCTCCACCATGGGGCCTAGGCTTTCCGGAATCCACCTGGCCTACGAAGGGACTCAAGTCCTGGCCGGGATAGACATGGATTTCCTGGAGGGGGGGATCAATGTGATCCTGGGCCCTTCGGGCTGCGGCAAGACTACCCTTTTGAACCTTGTGGCGGGCTTGAGGCGCCAGGACCAGGGCGAACGGGAAGGCCTCGAGGGCCTCGGCTTTTCCTATGCCTTCCAGGAACCCCGCCTCCTGCCCTGGCTCACCGCCCGGGACAATGCCGCCCTGGCCCTGGCTGGGCTGATGGGCAGGCAGGAGGCGAGGAGCCGGGTCTTGCCCCTGCTCGGGGCGGCGGGGCTGGAGGAGGCGGCGAACCTACGG
Organism: Spirochaetota bacterium; assembly: GCA_029778945.1. Classification (GTDB taxonomy): domain Bacteria; phylum Spirochaetota; class Spirochaetia; order Treponematales; family Rectinemataceae; genus JANYKC01. Next base: position 2,051 of record JAKPBN010000470.1, on the reverse strand, counting down.
CCCGAGGCCCTCTCGGGGGGCATGAGGCAACGCCTTTCCCTGGTCAGGGCCTTTGCCTATCCGGCCCAGGTCCTCCTCCTCGACGAGGCCTTCACCGCCGTGGACCTGCGCACCCGGATCGACCTCATGGATGTATTCCTCCGCCTCTGGGCCGCCGAGCGGCCCACGGTGATAGCGGTGACCCATGATGTGGAGGAAGCCGCCTATCTTGCGGACCGGGTATTTGTCCTCTCTGCCCGGCCTGCCAAGGTGGTGGAGGCCTTTGATATCCGGGTGCCAAGGGCCGATAGGAGCCTGGGCTCGGCGGCGACCATGGAGGCCGAGGCTAGGCTCTACCGCCTGGTCCTGGGCGCCTAGAAGGGCAGGCCCGGGTCGGGGAGGGCTTCCTCCTCCAGGGCCTTGGCCACGGCGGCGACTATCTCGTCCTCGGTAAAGGGCTTCTGGAGGAAGCGGCCCGAGAGCTCCTCGTCCTCGGCGCTCTCGGAATAGCCGGAGATAAAGAGGATCTTAAGCCCGGGAACCAAGACCGAGAGGCGGCGGGCCAGGGTATAGCCGTCCATGAGAGGCATCACCACATCGGAGACTAGGAGGTCTATGGGCCTGCCCTGGCTCTCGGCTATGAGCATGGCCTCCCCCGCGTTGGCCGCAGGAATCACCCGGTGGCCCAGCCTCCCTAGGAGGCGCTCGGCCAAGGCCCGGACTTCCTCGTCGTCATCCACAAAAAGGATGGTCGCTGGCTTGGCCTTTTCCTTGACCGGCTCGGCCGCGATGGCCGACGTCGAGCTCTCCAGCCCGGGATCGGCGGCGGGTATCCAGACGGAAAAAACCGACCCCCGGCCGAGCTCGGACTCCACAGCTATGCCGCCCCCGGCCTGCTTGGCTATGCCGTAGACCGTCGATAAGCCAAGGCCAGTGCCCTGGTCCTTGGACTTGGTCGTGAAAAAGGGCTCGAAGATCCTGCTTGTTATGGCGGGCTCAATCCCGATCCCGGTGTCCTTTACCTCTATCACCGCATAGCGTCCCGGAGCCAGGGTGTCCATGCCTATAGCCCGGGGGACGGATATCTTGTCCCCCCGGCTTGTCACCAGGAGCCTGCCTCCGGCGGGCATGGCGTCCTTAGCGTTGACCACCAGGTTGACCAGGACCTGCTCAAGCTGGGTAGGATCGACAAAGACGTGGGGGGTGGCGGAATCCAGGGAAAGGGAGAGACTGATGTTCTCCGTGAGGATCCGCCGGAGCATCTTCTCCATGTCCGACACCAAGGCCCGGGGATCGAGGACCTTGGGGCTGATGGTCTGGCGGCGGGAAAAGGCGAGGAGCTGGCGGGTCAGGGCCGAGGCCTTGCCGGCGGCCTTCTTGATCCCCTCCACGTCTTCTCGCATGGGGTTTCCGTCCCCGCACTCGTCACACAGGAGGTTGGCATAGCCCACGATGGCCGTGAGGATGTTGTTAAAGTCATGGGCTATGCCCCCGGCAAGGCGGCCAATCGCCTCCATGCGCTGGGTCTGGGCTAGCCGCTCCTCCAGGAGCCGCCTCTCCGTCAAGTCGCTGAGTTCTCCCTGGATGCCCGAGATCTCGCCCTTGGGGCCTTTCACGAGGGAGACGTTGGCAAAGACCAATATGGGCTTCCCCTCCCGGCCCTGCAGGGAAAGCTCGGCGAGCTCCAGATTGCCCTTTTTGAGGAGGCCGGTCCAGAAGGACTGATAGGACACGCCATCCAGGAAAAGCTCGGGCAGGGCCGGAAGGGCATCCCCCTCGGCATAGCCAAAAAGCCGCCTAAAGGCATGGTTGGCCTCGATGATGTCCCCCTGGCTGTCGGCCAGGAAATTGCCCGAGATTCCGTCTTGGAAGAGGCTCCGGTAGCGCTCCTCGCTGGACCTGAGCTTGGCCTCCATCGCCGCGCGGTAAAGGGCGATCTCGATCGCGGCCTTGAGCTCCCTCTCCTCGAAGGGCTTGAGGATATAGCCAAAAGGCTGGGTCAGCTTGGCCCGGGCGATCGTCTCCTCGTCCGCATAGGCGGTGAGGAGGATAACCGGGGCTCCCCAACGGTC
>JAKPBN010000445.1 GCA_029778945.1 Spirochaetota bacterium | reverse complement strand
CTTATCATCCTCTCTGTCGCGGTCAGCGCGATCAGCCAGAAACGCGGACCGGCAAAGGCCTAGGAGGCTATCATGGGAAAAGCCCAAAACTGGGAGATCCGGTCGGCGGAGATACGCCAGGCCTATCTGGCCGCCAAGGCCAGGGATCCCCGGCGTTTTGAGAGGTCAATAGACCTCTCCTGGAGCGTCTGGATGTTCGGGCTTGAGCCCCTGGGCCAGAGCCTTGAGCGCCTGGCCAGGAACGGGATCGGCCATGTCGAGCTCAAGGGTGACCACTGGACCGCAGACTCGGGCCTGGGCCTTGGAGAGACCCGGACCGCCTTGGCCGCCACGGGGATCAAGGTATCTGGGGCCTGCGGCATGTTTTCCCCGGACAATGACCTGTCCAGCCCCAGCGCCTGGAGCCGCCAGCGGGCCATCGACTATATCCGCAGGGAACTGGACATCCTGGCGGCCCTTGAGGCGAGCTACCTGATCGTGGTGCCCTCGGCGGTGGGACGGCCCCAGGCCGTGGACGGCTCGGAGCTTGCGCGCTCGGCGGCCGCCTTGAGATCCTGCGGCGAGGCCTTTGCCTCCACGGGCATCAAGGCCGCGGTGGAGCCCATCCGGGCGGCCGAGGTCAGCCTTGTGCACTCGGTGGCCGACGCCGTCTCCTATATCCAGGCCGTGGGCCATCCAGCCATCGGCCATATCAATGGCGACGTCTACCACATGAGCCTCGAGGAAGCCCATATCGGCTCGGCCATCCTGGCCGCGGGGTCCCGCCTGGTCAACCTGCACCTGGCCGACACCAACCGGGACGCCCTGGGCACGGGGAGCCTCGACCTCGACACGGTCATCATGGCCGCCTATCTTGTGGGCATGAACGAGGCCGGCCGCTTCCTGACTCCCGAGCCGCTGGGACCCTTTCCCGATCCCTATGTCCTGGCCAACGGCCCCTGCGATGTGCCGGTGATGGACGAGCTTGTGCGCAAGACCGTGGCCTGCTTCCGGGAGCGCGAGGCCGTCGTCAGGTCTCTATAAGCCCGGGCAAGGGCCGGGGCCTTATCGCAGGGCCGCCGCCAGCTCGGCCAGGATCATAGCGGTGGCGCCCCATACCCGGGTGCCCTCGAGGCTGTAGAAGGGCAGTTCCCAGTCCCTCCCCTGGAAGTCCACGGTCTCCCGCCGGACCAGGGCGGGGTCGAGGAGGTCGGCGAGGAGCGGCGAAAAGCAGGCGGCGACCTCGTCCTCCGCAGGGCGCAGAGCCGGCTCGGAGTCCAGGACAGCCACAAAGGGGTGGATCTCGAAGCCGCTCGGGGGAACCCTCAGGGAACTCAAGGGGCCCAAGACCTCGATGGCGGCCATGGTGGCCGCCTCGAGGCCGAGCTCCTCCCGGGCTTCCCTCAGGGCGGCCTCGAGAAAGGTTTCGTCCTGCTCCAAGGAGCCTCCAGGCAGGGCCATCTCTCCCCGGTGGCTGCCCCGGTGGGCGGAGCGCTCTATGAGATAGAAGCGCCACTCTCCTTTGCGGTCCGGGTAGAGGAGGATGAGGACGGCGGACTGGCGCCAGGCCAGGCCCTCGGGCCGGGACGACAGGAGGCCTAGGCGGTAGGGCGGGCACATGGCCAACTGGGCCTCCTCGCCTGGAAGGCCCTGGGCTAGGCGGGCCGCGAGGCGGGAGGGAAAGGAATCCGGGGATTGCGCCATGCCGTCATAGTAGTGCTAGTATCCCCCCCATGATCAAGATCGCCAGCCTTGGGGACCAGTCCCAGGAGGGGCTCTACGGGGTCTTTATGGAGGCCTTTGCCGACTACAGCGTGCCCATCACCTGGAGCCTGGCGGATTTTCAGGAATCCAATCAGCGCAGGGGCCTCGATCTCTCCCTCTCCTTGGGGGCCTGGGAGGACGATGCCCTCGTGGGCTTTATCCTGAACGGCCGGGGAGCTTGGGCCGGCCGGCCCGCGGCCTATGATCTGGGCACCGGGGTCCTGCCCCGGGCGCGGGGCCTGGGCCTTGCGGGCCAGCTCGCGGCCCGGCTCGTGGAAGCCCTGCCCGGCCAGGGCCTCAAGACCTATGTGCTTGAGGTGCTGCGGGACAACCAGGCCGCCCTCAGGACCTACGAGAAGGCTGGGTTTCGCATAACCCGCATGCTCGAGTGTCCCGGGGGCGAATGGCGGCCCCCCACCGGCAAGCATCCCCGGGGGCTCGAGCTCGTCGACCTGCCTCAGGGCCGGGACTTTCCCGGCTCCGAGCTCGAGGTCTTCCGGGACTGGGAGCCTAGCTGGCAGAATTCCGACGATTCCATCGCGAGGACCCCGGGGCGCCTGGTCGTCCTGGGGGCGAGGCTCGAGGGACGCCTAGCGGGCTACCTGGTGGCCTCCCCGGCGGGGACGATCTGGCAGCTGGCGGTGGCCCGGGCGGAGCGGCGCAAGGGCATAGGCCGGGCCCTCCTCTCAGCTTTGGCGGCCCGGGTGGGCCCTTCCCTGAGGTACATCAATATCCAGGCCGATGACGAGGCTAGCCGAGGCCTCCTGGCCTCAGGGGGGATCACCGAGGGGCCAGGCCAGTACGAGATGGTCCGGGACCTCTAGGCCCTTCCGGGGGAATTTGCAGTCCCGGTCCGGAGGCACTAGGCTTAGGCAAGCAATGCTGGATATCAGAACCCTTACCCTGGCGAACTCCCTGGTCGCCTTCCTCTGCGTGGTCATCTCCCTGGACGTCTGGGCCAGCGGCCGGCGATTTCTCCGGGGGACTGGCTACTGGTTCCTCGGTTTCCTACTCCTGGCCATCGGGCTGGCATGCATCGGCCTCCGGGGAGTCGTGGCTCCCATTGTCTCCTATGGGCTCGCAAACCTAAGCGTCTATCTCGGCTGCGCGCTCCAGTTTATGGGCATCCTGGCCTTTACCGGAAAGCCGACCCGTCCTGTTCTCTATCTCGGCCTGGCGATCCTCCTTTTCTGCGTCCACGCCTACTTTATCTTTGGGAGTCCCAATCTCGCGGCCAGGCTGGTCATCTATAACCTGTACAATGTGGCCATAGACATAGCCGCGATGGCGCTTTTCCTTTCCGCGCCGAAGGAGGGGATGAGGCGAACCTATTGGCTGGCGGCCTGGATCTTTTTCCTCTATGGCCTTCTCTATGTCTTCCGCACGGCCACCATCTTTATCCAGGATCCGGGCTCGGACCTCTTTTCAAGCGGCGTCCTGGAGGCGGTCTATTTCCTGGCCTCCATGATCCTCATAGCCTCGGTGGCCTTCGTGGAGCTAAAGCTCGTCAACTCGTCCCTGATCGTCCGCTTGGAGGAGGGGGCCCGGGAAAAGGTCCTCCTTGTGAGGGAGATGAGCCACCGGACCAAGAACAATCTTGCCCTGGCCGACAGCCTTGTGGCCCTTGAGGGGCATCGCTTTGAGGATCCCCGGGTCCTTGGCTCGATGGAGGCCATCAGGTCCCGGCTGAGGAGCATAGGCCTTCTCCATGACAGCCTCTACCGCCTCGAGGCCGTGGGCAGGAGCGTGCGCCTCGACATCTACCTAAGGAGTGTGGTCGAGGCCCTCGCCGAGTCCGCCGGCCCGGTGGTCGTGGAAGGACATCTCGAGGAGGTCGAGGCCGATCTGGACACGGCCATCCCCATCGGCCTTATCACGGGGGAGTTGGTGACCAATAGCCTGAAATACGCCTACCCTACCGGGGCGAGTGGCCGGATCCTCGTGAGCCTGGGCCGGGAGGGGGCGAGTTGCCGACTCATAGTCCGGGACTGGGGGCGGGGTTTTGCGGACAAGCCGGAGGGAGGCCTCGGCGGCCTCCTCGTCTCCTCCCTGGCCCAGCAGCTGGGGGGACAGCTCTACTGGGAAAGCGAGGGCGGGGCCGTGACGGAGCTTGTCTTCTCCCCCGCCGGTCCCGCCCACTAAGCCCATAGCCCGGGCTCCCTAGATATTGACGTCCGTCCGCCTGCGCCGGTTTGTGAGCTCCCCGGGGAAGAGGAGGTCAAAGGCGTCGAGGGCGATCTGGAGCTCCTCGTTGGTGGGGATCACGAGGATCGTCGTGGGCGAGAAGGCCTGGGATACACTGCCCTCCTTGCTCCCGTTCGAGATGTTGAGCTCGTAGTCCATCATGATCCCGATGTTCTCCAGGCGATGGCAGATCCTCTCCCTCATCCTGACCCCGTACTGGCCGATGCCCCCGGTGAAGATGATGGCGTCCACCTTGACGAGCTCCGCGGTATAGGAGCCGATGTACTGGCGGACCCGGTGGGCGTAGACATTGAGGGCCTCGATGGCATTGCTGTTGCCCTTGTCGACGGCGGCCTCGAGGTCCCTGAGGTCGTTGGAGATCCCCGAAAGGCCGAGGAGGCCGCTCTTCTTGTTGACCATCGTGGACAGGTCCTTGGCGCTGTAGCCCCTCTCCTCGAGGAAGCCGAGGATGGCGGGATCGAAGTCCCCCGAGCGCGTGCCCATCATCAGGCCCTCAAGGGGGGTAAAGCCCATGGAGGTGTCGACGGACTTGCCGGCCTCTATGGCCGTGATCGAGGCTCCATTGCCCAGGTGGACCGTGATAAAGTTGGTGTTGTCCGGATGCCGCTTGAGGAGCTCCAGGGCCCGGCTGGCCACAAAGCGGTGGCTCGTGCCGTGGAAGCCATAGCGGCGGATCCTGTACTTGTCGTAGAGCTCCCGGGGGAGGCCATAGAGGTAGGCCGCCGGGGGCATGGTCTGGTGGAAGGCCGTATCGAAGACCGCGACCTGGGGGACTCCCGGGAGGAGCCGCTCGGCCACCTCTATCCCCGTGAGATTGGCGGGATTGTGCAGGGGGGCGAGCTCGATATTGTCCTTGATGGCTTCCTTCACCAAAGAGTCGATCTTGATGGAGGAGGAGAATTTCTCGCCCCCGTGGACAACCCGGTGGCCCACGGCATCGATCTCAGAGATCTTCTCCAGGATGCCCGAGGCGGGATCGACCAGGGCCGCGCAGACCTTGGCCATGGCAGCCTCGTGGTTCTGGATCGGCTCCTCAAAGTGTATCTGGCCCTTGGGCGAGGTCTGGGTGAGGATAGCCTTGGCCTCGCCGATCCTCTCCACCGAGCCCTTGCCGAGGCTCTGCCGGTGGGGCATGAGATAGACTTCATACTTCAGCGATGAGCTGCCGCTGTTCAGCACGAGGATGCGTTTGCCTTGGTTCGAACTCATGGATGTACCTTCCCGCCGCGTAATGGCGCGGTCCCCCAATCTTAGCCCTTCAATTCCGGGACCCGCAACCTCTTTATGCCGGTTCCAGGCTCTTTTCAGGCCATTTTTCGGGAAAGTTGCCCGGTCCTCCCGGGGCCGGGAGCAGGCTGAACGCCGGTACGACGCAAGTGCCTAGAACGTCATACTGGCCCTCGGCAAACTCAGGGCATGATGGCGTCGTAGAAATAGATCGTGAGGAGGACGGGATGGATGAGGGGAATAATCCCATCCGCCTGCCTCTGGGTCAGGAGAATCAGGTAATTGTCAAGATTGACTTTTTTATCCGGCGAGAAGGGGAATTGGTAGACATATTGGAATTGGGGATACTTTGTCTCCTCTGGGGAAAAGCCATATGCCGTAAGCTTGCCTTTTTCCATGCTTAGTTGTTTGGGGACATAGGTCGCCTCGGAATCGATAGCCTTGGGGCTGGAAAATTTGTAGACCGGCACATAGGTTTTACTCCCTATGCCTATAAAGCCAGGAGCGGGCAGGAGGGTGAGTCTATAGTTAAATACCTTGCCCGGGTCGGGCGTGGCATCCGCGAGCAAAGGGCGGACCTCGATCTCGAAGGCCCCATCCTTTTTTTTGACTGTGTAGCGCTCTTCGCCCAATACCATGGCTATACCCTTGGCTTCAATCGTGACCTTGGCGTTGAGCCGGTTCTGGCTTCTTACAAGATAGGAGCCAGGACCCGCGGCGGTGATGGCTTCCGAGGTGGCCACCCCCTGCCCATGGATCTCGTATCTCGATTTTACAATATCGAGGCTATAGATATTGCAGATGCCTTCCCCGGGATAGAAAGTAGCCTTGATAAAATCGATAACCCCGTCGGCCCCAAGATGCACGTCGAGGGTATTGTCCTCAAGCATTAGGCCTGAGCCCGCCAGTTTTGCGGACTGGGCGCCGAGGCTTGCGCAGAGGATCACGGCCGCAAGAATTGACCCAAGACCTTTTCCTTTCGTCTTCATAATTACCTCCATTTCGAGATGGCTGGAAAATGGGGGAGTCCGAGGACTCCCCCATGGGATCATCAGTCAACGTTTATCCGTTTTCTGCCCCTGTCTGCCTTGATGGTCGCGATAATCCTGTCCAGGCAGCCCTGGCGGGCGATCAGGCAGCCAGCGCTAACTGTTTTCTCAAAGGGTGCGGAATTGTTGGCGTGCAAGAAGTAGCCGCCGTCACTGCGTGTATAGGGCTGGGACTTGTCGGGTTGGCCATCGCTTCCCTTTGGATAGGCGACCACCGTCCTTGTGGCGTCGGTCCTGATCCACTCCCCTGAACTTGAACCGTATCGATCCTTACGGTACTGGTCCTTGATCGTTCCCACGTCCATGTATGCCTCTCCAGAGGGGAAGCTATCTGGCTGGTAGAAGTCGCCATCGCCCACTTGAGGGGTGGATGTGACTCTGTTGTGCACCTCGACCGTGTACGAGGAAGCACGGCTATAGTCCATACCGTATTTGTCCCGGGGAATCGAGGTGACGACGGCCCTGGTCCGGCCGCTGTCGACACTGATGTAGGTTTCTCCGCCATAGAGGGCTGAGGCTTCTGTCCAGCCGAGGAGGCGTCCGCCGATGGCAAAGGCGGGCG
>JAKPBN010000428.1 GCA_029778945.1 Spirochaetota bacterium | reverse complement strand
GGGGCGAGCTCGACCTTGGTGACATTGCCGATCCTGTCCTCGGCGGTGAGGACCAGCCTGGCCCGGTCGCCCTTGACGGGGCCGGCGTCAAAGACCTTGGAGAAAAAGGGATTGCCCGGGGTAAGGGCTATCTCCCCCTTTTCCCGGCCGTCGAATTCATAGGCCAGGCGGGCTATGCCAATGGCGTCCCGGACGGCTCCGGCGACGGCAAAGCTCCCGTTGACCGCGGCGTCCTTGGCCGGCAGGGCGAGCTCGATGCTCGGCCTGGTGTTGTCCACAAAGAGAAGGAAGGCCGCGCTGCCCCGGCTGCCCACGGAGTCCTGGCTGCGGAGCCAGACAACCCGGGGGCCATCGGGGAATTTCCGGGTGTCCACGGCGAAGGAAAAGCCCGCCACCCGGGGATCCTTGCCCCGCTTGAGCTCGACCTTGGAAAAGGCCTTGCCATCCAGGGAGGCCTCGAGGCCGGATAGGCCGTTGGCGTCCGCGAGGCTGCCCTCCAGCTTGATCGAGCCCGCCACCAGGGCCCCCGGGGGAGGCAGGTCCACCTTGGCGAGGGGCAGGGAACGATCGAGGTCAAAGGAAACCTTGACTACAGGCCCCACGAGGCCGTTGATATCCGTCCCCCGGATGGCCAGGCTCCGCCGCCCATCCTGGAGCTCCGCGGTCTTCAGGTAGAGGGACCAGAATTCCCCCCCCTGGGCGGGGCGGAAATCGCCCCCGTCCACGCTCACCTCGACCTTGGCAACCCCATCGTCGTCGACGCAGGTGCCCACGATATTCAAGTCCCCGCCCACCCTCTGCAGGGGGCCGGGATTGATCACCGAGACCAGGGGCAGGTCCGAGGCGGGATCCACATAGACATTGATGGAGCCCCCGGAGGACAGGTTGCCCGCCACATCCTTGCCCGTGACAAGGATATTGTACTTGCCCGCGGCCAGGCCCGATAGGTCAAAGTCGTGGACCCAGTCCTCGAGGCCCGTAGCGGCCTCGAGGGGGGGGAGCTTTCCCGCCTGGGCCGGGGCCGGGACCGGGAAGGCCCAGGCTAGGGTCGCCAGGGCAAGGAGGAGGGGAAGGCTGCGGCGCAGGCTGCTTTTTGCGATCATGGGGTCTACCACCTATGGCCTAGCTCACTGTTTTCCGGGGCTCGCGGCCAGGCTTGCCGGGAGGGCGGCCTCCCAGTCCAGGGGCCGGGCCACGAGGAGGTCGAGGACGCCCTGCCATACAGGCTGGGCCTGGCCCCGGCCAGCGCCGGGATCGACGGGCAGGAAGGCCTGGGCCCGGATAGCCAGGTCCCGGGCAAGGGCAGCCTGGACATCGAGGTTGGGGGAATTGAAGTTAGCCGCCAGGAGGCCCGTCGCCTCCCCCAAGCGCTTCTGCCGCCCGGGCTCGAGGAGCCAGAGGGCAAAGGCCTCGGCCCCGGTGGCCGCCCTAGACTCCCCCCAGATCCGGGCCTCGAGGACGGCGACAGCCATCCCATAGCCGCCCTCCCCCAGGGGGAGGCCCAGGGGCCTGAAAGCCCGGGGACCTGTCCGGCCCAGGGTCCTCTGGGCCGAGTAGGCGCCGTAGACGGCGGTCTTGCCGGCGTTGGATAGGAGGTTGTCCACATCGGCCTGCCTAAAGCGCAGGCTGTCCGGATGGAGGAGTGAGCTTTTTTCTAGAGCCACAAAGGAGGCATAGAGGGACCTAGCCTCCGGGGAAGCGCTTGGCTCGCGGACCAGACTGGCCAGGAAGGCGGACCTGGGCTTTCCCTTCGAGGAAAGCCAGAAGAGGGCCTGCCTTGTCCCGGCCTCGGCCCCGGGGGCCAGGATCGGCCCTCCGGCCTTGGCTAGCCTTGCCAGGTCTGAGGGGTCGAGAAGCTTGGCCTTGGCCGGGTCCTCCCCGGCGATGGAAAGGCCCCAGACATCGATGAGAAGAGGGAGGGCCTGCCAGGAAGCCTCTCCGCCCTCGAGGCCCTCGAGGGCAAAGGCCGAGGCAAAGCCCCCCTTGCGGATCCTTTCCAGGGCGATGGGCCGGGAAGGGGAAGCGGCCCCGGGAACAAGGGGCCGCCAGGCCACAACAAGGGCAGGCCCCGAAGGAAGGCTCCCCTCGGGGGCAAGCTCGAGCTTGAGCCGCGACTGCCGGGAGTATTCAGTGGCCAGGCTAGCCAGGGCCGGCCTAAGGCCGGGGACTTCCGCCTCGAGGACGATATTCACCTTCTGGCTGCAGGAAGAGGCAAAGAGGACGAGGCAGGCCCCGAGGGCCAGGAATAGCCTGGGGGCGAGGCCCGCCGTTTGGTGCTGCGCGTGGATGCTTTTCATAGGTCCTCACTGTCCCAGGTCGGCGCAGAGGGTCAGGTATTCGATCCCCTTGGCGCCGGAGTCATTGTTGGTATAGCCGATCACCGGCCTATAGGTCGTCGAGCCGACGCCCACGAGGAAGCGGTTGGAGTCGCTGTCCACGATCTTGTTGGGTATGACCTGGACTTCCCAGGTCCCCGTCAGCCGCTTCTGGGCGTCCACGCCGTCCGCGAGGCTGGCCAGGGAGCCCGAGAGCCAGGCGACCTTGGCCGTGTTGCCCACACCCTTGTAGGAGATAAAGGGCTTGCCGTTTCCGTCCACGGCCAGGGAGAGCTTGTCCCCGGCGGTCAGGTAGTTGTCGACCACAACCTGGGTGTGGGTGGCCGGGGTGTTGTAGGTCGGCATGAGGATGTACTTGACCCCGCCGTTGTAGCTGTCGTAGTAGGCGATGTGGACCCGGTTCGCGGAATCGACGACCATCTTCACATAATTGCCCCCCACCAGGGTAGCCAGGGTCTGGGGGGTCGACCAGGTGGCGGAGTTGGTGGGCGTGTCGTTATAGCGGTAGACCAGCTGGTTGTCGCTCGTGCGGTAGTAGACCAGGAGGGCCGAGCCTCCGCTGGTCGCGGCCACAGAGGTAAAGTTGCCCGCTCCCGTCGTCACCCCCGCCTTGAGGGTGATGATCTGGGCCCCGGGGGTCTTGCCGGCGTTGTCATTGGCCCCCACGCCCCCACCGGCCCCGCTAAAGCGGCTGTTGTTGACGTTAGTGTCCAGGAAGGTCGGATAGGTGTTGTTCTGGTTGACCTGGGTGAGATTCGTGTAGAGGTTGCTCGCCTGGGCCCCCTTCACATTGTTGGTCCCCGCCGCCGTCGTCGTGCCCACATGGAAGGTCCGGAACAGGACCTGGTCGTTGATGCCGTCATAGACCGAGTAGAAGACCGTGGAGTCCGCGTCGGTGCCGATCATGGCCAGGGAGGGGAACTGGTAGCGGTCCAGGGTCGCCAGGTTGCCCGGGATGTGGAGGTTGTCCAGCCAGAGGTTATAGGCCCGGTAGTAGGTGGCCGAGGTGTTCCAGACCGAGGCCGGGGGATTGAAGAAGAAGTTCACCTGGATCCCGCCCCAGTCGGAGTAGGAGTCCACACCGGCGGAGGCCACGTTGACGTCGTAGAGGGCGGCCCGGGATCCGCTGGCGTTGAGGGCCAGGGCGGAATAGGTCATGAAATTCCAGTTCTGGTAGATCTGGGTCTCCGTCGCGCCATTGTGGAAGAAGTTGATCCCAAAGCCGTAGGTGTTGTTGGAGTAGGCAAACTGGGGGGTGTCGTTCTTCATGGCCATGGAGACATAGGAGGCCCCCTTGGCATAGGTGGCCGTGGTGCGGAGGAGGCTCAAGTCCCAGAGGCTGAGGAAGCGGGCGTCGGACATGGAGGCCACGGTGGACGAGGACTCGGCATTGTAGGCCTGGTCGCTGTCGTTGACGTTGTTGATGCTCGGCACTCCGTTGGTCACGATCGAGAGATAGCCATTGCCCAGGGAGGCCTGCTGGAGGTTGACCGTCACCTGGGTATAGCTGGCGTTGACCCCCGAGCCCGCGAGGCCCACCCCCGCGCGCGCGGGCGTGGCTAGGTTGTTGAAGCCCGAGGGATAGAGCTTGGATAGGCGGATATCGCTCGCGGCCCCGGCGGCCAGGCTCGTGGGCTTGAGGTTAAAGCCGCTCACGGCAAAGGCCTCGGAGCTCGCCGGAGTGGCCGAGTTGTAGAGGACGGGGAAGCCGCCCTTGGCGGTCCGCGCAAAATCCGCGGAGAGCACCGAGCTGACCTTGGTCGCGATCGAGGAGATGTAGGGCACCACGTCTATCCGCTGGGAGGCCGCGGCCGAGGCATTGGCCGAGGCGTCGGCGGCCCATACCTGGACAGAGACGTCGGTGGCCGCCACGGTGTTGAGCCGGGCCGAGTCCCACTCGAGGACCCAGGAGGCCTGGTGGCCGCCATTGTCCAGGGTCTCGTTGTGGATCGTCAGCCTCCAGCCCTTGGCCGTCCATTGGTCGACCCCGACGAGGGCCGCGCCATTCCAGGCCGCCACGTCATAGGCCAGCCCCACACCATTGCCAAAGTCATAGCCCGTCGTGGCCGTGCCTATCTGCATGGAGAGCTTGGCTATCCTCTGCTTGTCAAAGACCGTCCCCTCGAAGCGAATGGCCCCCGAGACCTTGGCGTCCAAGTCCGCGAGCCCCGCCGGGAGGCCGTAGGGGGCCGTGCCCGCCCAGGGATTGTACTTGGCGGTGATGAGGCTCCCAAGGTCGAGGTGACCGTAGGCCGCGGAATTCTGGTAGAGGGAGTTGTGGCTGGAGTCGGTCCAGTAGAGGGGGCTCACCGTCGTGACCGGGGCCTCGAGGTCATAGTTCTGGATGCTGAGGCCCAGGCTCACGCTCGCCGACTGGGGCCCTCCTGGGGTCGAGTCCGTGACCGTGAGGACAAAGACAGCCCCATTGTCCCCTATGTCGTCTATCGCGGGGCTTAGGGCCGTGAAGTCCAGGGTGATCATGTCGCCGGCGACCGTCGTCCCCGCCTTGCCCCAGTACTCATTCCCTCCGTGGGTCAGGGAATAGCTCAGGGCCCCGTTGCCCTTGAGGCTCGCGACCAGGAAGGACAGCCGCTTGTTGACCGCGGTAAAGCCCGTGGCCGCATAGCCTCCGTTGAAGGCCATGGTGGCATTGATCGAGCCCGAGCCCGTCAGGTCGGTGCCGAGGGTCACGCCGGTGATCACGGGGGCATTGTTGGAGATCGAGGCCATCTGGACGTAATGGGTCCCGTTGCCCGCGGTGTCAAAGGCCACATAGTGGACCTCGACGGGGCCGTCGGGGATCAGGCTCGAGTCGAGCTGGGCCATCCAGTTGTAGGAGGACCCGCTGATCGTCAGGCTCTCAAGATAGCCGTCGCCGTTGGCGTCATTGCCCGAGGCCGAGGGAAGGACATTGTTTTCCCCCAGGGAGTCGATGCTGAGCCTCAGGTTGGCCCCGGCTCCCGGGTAGGGGACTGAGGCGATGGCGCCACCGGCCGACATGTCCTTGGCCAGGATAGAAGAGCTTGCCCCAAGGCTCCCGTCGGAAAGCTTGACAACCTGGCCCGAGCGGACCAGGTAGACCACCAGCTTGGCAAAGCCCGAGATGGAGCCTGCCCCGGCCCCGGTGTCGATGGCGCTGCCCTGGAAGACAAACTGGCTGCCCGTCAGGGAAGGCGAAGAGCTGATGCCGGCGTTCGGGTAGAAGTTGTCCTCGTTGATCGTGATAGTCTGGGTCGACACCTGGGCGGTGCTCGTCATGTCCGTCGAGCGGATGTCAAAGGAATAGACCCCCGTCGTGGAGGGATAGACCGTGGTCGAGTCCAGGGGGATGGCCACCTTATACTTGAAGGCCCCGGTGGAGTCGCTCTGGATCGCCGTCCCTGTGCCCGAGCCAGGCCCGGTGGGGCTAAAGACCGAGCCGACCTTGGCCCCCGCGGGGGCCCCTAGGGCCTGCCAGTCCGTGCTGCCAAGGTCCGTGATGATAAGCTGGTAGGAGGAGCCAAAGGAGAAGGCCCCCGCCGTCCGTTCGCCCTGGGGGCTTACGGTGCCCGTCGCCCCATAGGAAAGGCCCGAGTCATAGAGGATGCTCGAGCCGCTCAAGGGGGAGTTCTCGACCTTTTCGATCCGCGTGATGCCCTTGGTCGAGGACACGGTAGCCAGGACGTAGAAGCTGGCCCGGGCGCTTATCTGGGAATAATAGCTCCGGGCCTCGGGGTCGGCGGTGGAGGGCGTCGGGCTGAGGTAGATGTCCTCGAGCTTGGGGAAGGTCGAGTTGAAGGTCATGGTGAGCGGAGAGGCAAGGTAGCCCACGAGGCTGCCCCGGGCCCCGCCCGCCGTGGGGGCGTTCCAGGCCCTGGCCTGGACCCCGACGGTCTGGCTCGTGTAGCCCGACTCAGGATAGATCGAGCCCTTGTTGATGTCGCAGTACCAGATGACGCTGGTGCCCGTCGTCATGAGGCTGGCGTCCTGCCAGGGATCGACCGCGAGGGTAGCCCCCGCCGAAGAGAAGCTCAGGGCCGTCCCCCCGGGGCTGTCGGAAAGCATGAAGGTCGAGGCCGTGAGCCCCGTGGGGAGGACATAGTAGGGCGTCCCCGGGTTGACGGCCACCCCGCCGATCTTGGGCAGGACCTCGCCCTTGATAAAGACCACTTTTCCCGCCCCAAGGCCATGGGCCGAGACCGAGGTAAAGACCCCGGTGGCGGCATTGAGGGTCGAGACCGGAGTATTGGGATAATTGCCGGAATTGGTCGGATCGATGCAGACCTGGACGTCATGGACCCAGGTGGGCTGGCTGGCGGTGCCCGAGATCCTCTGCTGGCCGCCGTAGGAGAGGCCATTCTGGGTGGGCTGGGTAAGGCTCACCGAGGGTATGTTGCCGTCCGGGTCGAGGATGAGCCACCAGTCGGTCTTGAGGCCCAGGTTGCCCGCGTTGTCCTGGGCCCGGAAATAGATCGGCAGCCTCCAGAGATTATAGGAGGAGGAGGCGTTCCCTGCGGGGTCGCACTGGATGGCCCAGGTGGCGTTGGCGTAGGCCGACATGTCCCCCAGGTAGATGGACCAGGAATAGGAGCCCCCGGAGACCGAAGCGTTGGTCCAGCTTGCGAGGTTGCCCAGGTTGGCGTTCCGGCCCACCTGGTAGAGGATGCCCCCGGTCATGCCCGAGGGGGAGGAACCCGGATCGGTCGAGGTGCCGGTGATCACCAGATTGCCCACCGAGCGGGAACCCGAAGAGGGCGAGGAGAGGCTCACGACGGGATTGGTCGCGTCCAAGGTAAAGTCCCGGCTCGCGACGGCGGTCTTGCCCGAGCCTGCCTGAGCCTGGACCCAGGCCGTGAGGCTTCCGTCGGAGGCTCCCCCAAGGTCGAGGCTGGGCACGAGCCACCAGGGGCTCAAGGCCCCCCAGGCCAGCCTGGCCGAGGCCGCGATAAGGGAGGAGCCCGAGCCGCTAAAGTCGATGGCGGCCCCGCCGGCGGTAAGGGAAAGCTTAAAGCTCGTCACCCCGACCTGGACCACATGGTAGGCCGTGGACGAGCCGATGCCCGTGCCGACGGCTCCGGGCAGGCTCCCGCCTGAGTCGTAGGCCAGGTAGACCAGGTCGCCATCCTGGAAGCCCTGGGCCTGGACTGTCGTGAAGACATCCGTGCCAGGATCGAGGCTCACAGAAACGCCCGCCAGGGCGGGTGTCGTGCCCGAGGCGAAGCTCACGCTCCCCCCCGAGCCCGCCTTGGCCTCAACCCCAAGGATGCCATTGGCGTCCGAGGACCGGCCCCAGAAGACCGGACCGGCGTTCTGGTAGCTGCCCATGGCCGGACCGGCCACCGAGGCCTGGGGATTGGCCCGGGACAGCATAAACATCACTGGGCCCTGGGCCATGGAGTTGGCGGGCTGGCTCGTGTCGGTGGCGGCCAGGCTCAGGCGGTAGCGGCCATCGGGATAGAGGGCCTCGCTTGAGAGGTCGATAGCCCAGTCAAAGGAGGTCGGAGATCCCGCGACCCCCAGGGAGGCGGCATTCCAGCCCGCCAGGGTCGACCAGGTCCCCAGGGAATAGTCGTAGCGCTCCAGGGTGGCCGTGGCCCCGGCCAGGCCGCTTCCGTCGGCGAGGGTGCCGGAGATGGAGGGTGGGATTTCCTTGACCACGGAGCCTCCGCCCAGGAGGATCGAGCTCCGGCTGATCGTGGGCCCGCTCCGGTCGACCCGGAAGGAGAAGGTCTGGGGAAGGGAGAGGTTGCCCGCCACATCCTTGGACCTGATGGTCACCGAATGGCCGCCCTCGGGCAGGGCTAGGACCTGGGGGGCCGGGAGAACCACAGTCCAGGCCTCGAGGCCGGAAACCGCCAAGGCCGTCGAGCCATCGAGGCTCGCGCTCAGCTCGGTGAGGTTGGCGTCGGCGGCGCCGCCGGCCAGGCTCAGGGCCTGGTTCCAGGACGTCCCCGAGGCCGGACTGTCGATGGCCACCGTGGGCAGGGCCCGGTCCAGATAAAAGACCACGGGCGTCGACAGGGCCACGTTAGCCGGACTAGCCACGTCCGTCGACCTGAGGGTCATGCGGTACATGCCGTCCGGGAAGAAGGCAAGGCTCGAGAGGTCGGCCGTCCAGGTGTAGATCTGGCCGGTGAGGGAGACCATGGGCACAAAGCCGTCGGCCGGGACGAGGTCCACCGCCGCCCAGGCCCCAGCGGTCCAGCGCTCGACCCGGCGCTCCACCAGGGCCACTCCATTGTCGTCTTTGGCCGTGCCCAGGACTTGGGGAGAGGGGGCCTGGAGGACCGTGGTTCCGGACTCGAGGATATTAGACCAGGCCACCGTGGGGGCTGTCCGGTCGATGCTAAAGGAGAGACTTTTCTGGGCCTGGCGGCCGCCCAGGCTCGTGGCCTGGAAGCTGATCGTGTGGCTGCCCTCGCTTAGGGCTCCCACCTCGGCGTCGGAGCGGGCCAAGGCTATGGCATAGGCCGAGTCCCCCGGGAAGGGGCCCGCCAGGGCAGTAGGACCGCTTGAGTCTATCCACCAGCTTACGCCCCCGAGGTTGGCCGAAGAGGCCGTCCCGGACAGGGAAAAGCCCTTGTTCAGGACCGTGGCCGCCAGGGCATCGAGGGCCAGGACGGGATCCTTGCGGTCGAGGCGGAAGCTCACCGGGGCCGAGCTGGCGCTGTTGCCCAGGCTGTCCGCCGCGGTGACGGAAATCCGCCAGAGCCCATCGGCGGCAAAGGCCGGGCCCGTAAGGTCCTTGGAGAAATTCCAGATGCCGTTGGAGGGGCTTCCAAGGGAAACCCCGGTCTCCACCGCCGCCCAGCTCGTCCCGCCGTCGGGACTGTAGGCCAGGGTCGCGGTGGCGCTGGCCAGGGCCGTGGCGTCGGTCAGGCTCCCGGTGAGCTTGGTGGTCTGGGCGTCGAGGATGACCGTGGAGCCGTCCTGGGAGATATTGCCCAGGACCAGCTCGGGGGCCAGGGTATCCTTGACAAAGACGGCGCTGGCCGTGCTGGTAAAGCCTCCAAGGTCGGAGACCGTGAGGAGGAGCTCGTGCCGCCCCTGGCCCAGGCTCGCCCAGTCAAGGGGGAGGGACCAGGCGGAGCCGGCCAGGTTGACCGCGACCGGCGCGGCCTGGTCGACCTTGAGGGTCGCCGTGGAGAGGAAGGGATCGGCGGCCTGGCCCGACCAGGCCGCGGGCATCACGGTGGCCCCGGAGCAATAGAGGGTCGAGTCGACAAGGCTGCCCGGGATGGCGTCGAAGCTCGCCACCGGGGCCTCCTGGTCGACCTTTATCGCAAAGGGCGCGAGGACGGCGCTGTTCCCCGTCTTGTCCTTGGCGCTGATGGAGATCGTATAACTTCCCGTGGCCAGGCCCGTGGTGTCCAGGGTCCAGCCGCCTCCGGCCGAGCCGGGGGTCGCGGCGTCCAGGTTGAGGCTGATCGGGGCCAGGGCGGGATCGACCACGGCCAGGGCCGCGTCCTGGACCACGGCCTCGATCGAGGCCACCCCGGTGGTGGCGTCCCGGGCGGGGCCAAAGAGGAGGCGGCCGTTCCTGGGGCTAAAGACCACGGCGGGGTTGCTGGCCGAGAGGACGGGAGGAGTCTTGTCCACGGTCACCTGGAAGTCCATCGATCCGGGCAGGCCGAATTCATCCTTGGCGGTGGCCCGGATGGCCAGGGGGCCATCGGCCAGGGCCGAGGCGTCGAGCTCGTGGGACCAGTTCCACACATTGGGGGTCCCGGTGGACTTGACCGTAACCTCGGCGCCCAGCTTGAGGGTCACCGGGCTCCCGCCTATCTTGAGGACCAAGGTGGCGTCGGGATCGAGGCCATTGGCGGTGGAGATGGTGCCGCCTATCGTGAGGTGGCTGTTCCCCAGGTTGTAGCTTGTGGCCGCGGCGTCATAGGCGATCTGGGGCTGGACCGTGTCCACCACGAACCAGATGGGGCCGACCAGGGTCTGGACCGGGGCCAGGCCATGCTTCCAGCTGCCCAGGTCGCTGAAGCTGAGGGTAAACCAGTTGCGGCCCTCCGGGAGGCTGTCCAGGGACTGGTTGATGGTTATGGCCCCCGAGGAGACCTGGTTGCCCGTGACGGCCACCGCCGCCCCGCCGTTGAAGGAGAGGAGGAGGCTGTCCGGGTCGACCCGGTCGTCGTCCACCAGGGTGGCCGTGAGCACGAGGTCGTTGACCCCCAGGAGGTTGAGCTTGGCGGTGGCCGCGTCGATCCCCGTGGTCTTCATGGAGAGGTAGTCGAGGCTCGGCTTGTCCCCGGCCTGGTCGACGAGGAAGGAGGAGGAGACCTGGAATTCGTTCCCGGCCTCGTCCAGGGCCTTGATCGCCAGGGCATAGGACTGGCCGTCCACATAGGGCGCGGCGCTTGTGTCGACCACGAGGCTCCAGTCGCTCATCGTGGCGGCGCTAAAGCTGCCCTCGGCCAGGCTCGCGCCGTCCAGGGTCCAGGGGGAGCTCGCCGTGCTCGCCACATGGCTGATAGCCCAGGACACCGAGGCCAGGGCCTTGTCCGAGGCTATGCCCCGGAAGCGGACCTTGCCGTTGACCGTGGCGAGGACGGCCCCGGGGGCGTCGGCGAGGCTGATTTCGGGGAAGGAGGCGGGCTTGCGGGCGTCGGAGCCCGTCGAGGGCGCCGAGGCCTGGATCGAGGCTAGGGGCAGGGTCGTGTCTATGTTAAAGCTGCCCGAGACCACGGGGCCCCGGACATTGCCCGTGGAGACCGGGCGCACATAGAGCTTGTAGGCCTTTTCCCCAAGGACCGTGGAGGGGATCGACCAGGCAAAGAGGGGGCCCTTGTCCGCGCTCTCGATAAAGGTCCAGGAGCCCTCGGCGGTGCCATCGAGCTGGTACTCGATGCCCCGGACGCCCAGGCCGGCCTCGGCGGTGCCGGCGGCGCTGAGGGTCTTCTGGGTGGGCGCCAGGCTGGTGATCACCGCCGTGGGCTTGCCGTCATCGACCACAAAATAAGTATCCGCGAAGGAGTCCACGGCGACGCTCGGGGCAGGCAGGCCCGAGGAGGCCAGGGGGGCGGCCTTGGCCCCAAGGGAATCCGAGACCGTCCCGGAGAGCTTGTAGATGCCCTGGGGAAAGGTCGCGGGGATGGTAAAGGCGAGGCTAGCCTGGGTGACATAGGACGAGTAGGCGGGATCGGTGTTGGAGCCCAGGGCCTTGACGCTGATGTTGTAGGTCGGATCCCCCCTCTGCCAGGTGGCCACCGTGTCCCCGGTGACCGCGTCCTTGAGGACGAGGCGGAGGCTCGAGAGGTCGAGGCCATCGTCGTCGGAGAGGCTGCCATTGATCGTGAGGCCCCGGGCAAAGACGTTCCGGTTGGTCAGGAGGCTCCGGCTGGTGTCCGTGAGGTCGATCACATCGGCCTCGGCGCCCTTGAAGGATAGGACGGGGAGGTCGGAGGCCTGGGCTACCCGCAGGGTCCCCACGCTCTCCACGGACTTGTTGCCCGCGTTGTCCACGGCCCAGAGCCTGAAGTCATGGTCCCCGTCCCCCAGGAGGGCCGTGTCCACCTGGATGCGGAAGGAGGCGTTGTTGCCCGGGGTCGGGTGGAAGTCCCTTCCCCCCGCCTCGAGGATGAGGTCCGCCACATCGGTGTCCGAGGAGCCCTTGAAGACGAGGGAGCCGTTGTAGAGTTGGGCGGCATTGGCAAGATCCTCGTCGGTGGGGCTCGAGAGCCTGACCGTGGGGGCCTTGTTGTCCAGGTAGAGGATGATCTTCCGCTCCGAAGTCTTGGAGGATACGTCGGTGGCGGTGACGACGATCGAGGCATTGGCCTCTGTCCCCGGGGCGAGGGCCGCGGCGTCCAGGTCGGCCTGCCAGGAGCCGCCGTCCACGGTGGCGGCCATGGTCCTGGCGGCCAGGCCCGTCTCCACGGGGAAGGAGACGACAACGCCCACGGACTTTACTCCCAGGTCGTCGGAGACGCTGCCCCGGAGGGAGAAGGCCCCGTTCTCGTACTGGCCGTTGGTGGGCGAGACGATGGCTACCACGGGCTCGGCGATATCCACCTTGGCTCCAAGGCCCACATTGAAGGCGTTGCAGCCGGCGGCAAGGAAGGCCCCCAGAACCAGGACCAGAGGCGCGGCGGATCGGGTCAGGCGGGAGATATTGATGGTCCGCATTACTCTCATTTCCTTCAGTATTATGTCTTGGAGGCCAGGGCCGCTCCGGAGTTAAAAATACCTCACTTCCAGATATCGGCAGTATTTTAGTCAACTTTATGTTTTAGGCTTTGTTTGCAGGCTCTTCCTGCGGGTGGGGGGGAATTTTGAGTCCTATCCATACGACGGAAGGCCAGCCTTGAACAAGACCCTCGCCGCCAGCTATCCTAGACCTGGACGCAGGGGCGTTCCGGGAGTAAGCACATGGCCTATAAGGACTTGCAGGACTTCGTTTCGGCTATCGAAGCCCGAGGCGAGCTGAGACGAATACAGGTTGAGGTCGACCCCATTCTGGAGATAACGGAGATAGCAGACAGAGTTATGAAGACCGGAGGCCCAGCCCTCCTCTTTGAGAATGTCAAGGGCTCGGCCTGGCCCCTGTTGATCAATGCGATGGGGACCGAGGGGCGGATGGCCCTGGCCCTGGGAGCGGAAAGCCTCGACGCCAAGGCCGCCCAGATCGAGGACCTCCTCGCCTGGGCCTGGTCCAACGTGCGGGACTTCTCCCTTCTCAAGGCCCTTCCCGGGGCCCTGCCCAAGCTTCCCACGGCCCTCTCCCTCCTTCCCCGCCATGTGGGCCATCCCCTCTGCCAGGAGGTGATCGAGGACGTGGGCCCCGGCAAGGCCCCAGGCTTCTCGAGCCTTCCGGTGCTCCAGTGCTGGCCCGGGGACGGTGGGCGCTTCTTTACCCTGCCCGTGGTCTGCACCAAGGACCCCGAGACGGGCTCCCAGAACTGGGGCATGTACCGCATGCAGGTCTACGACGACACCAGCTGCGGGATGCACTGGCATGTCCACAAGGACGGGGCCCACTTTTTCCAGAAGTACAAGGCCCGGGGAGAGCGCATGCCCGTGGCGGTGGCCCTGGGCTCGGACCCCGCGGTCACCTACGCCTCCACGGCCCCCCTGCCCGAGGGCCTCTGGGAGGCCGTCTTCGCGGGCTTCCTCCGGGGCAAGCCCTGCGAGGTGGCCAAGGCCACCCTCTCGGGGATCCAGGTGCCCGCGGACGCGGAATTTGTCCTCGAGGGCTATGTCGATCCACAGGAGTCCCGCCTCGAGGGGCCCTTTGGGGACCACACGGGCTTCTACTCCCTCCCCGACCAGTATCCGGTCTTTCACCTCGAGCGCATAACCCGCCGGAAGAGCCCCATCTATCCCGCCACGATCGTGGGCATACCCCCCATGGAGGACTGCTGGATGGCCAAGGCCACGGAACGCCTCTTCCTCCCCTTGCTGCGGCAGCTCTCGCCGGAGATCGTCGACCTCTCCATGCCCCTCGAGGGAGTCTTTCACAACTGTGTCCTTGTCTCGATCCGCAAGCGCTTCCCCGGCCAGGCCAGGAAGGTGATGAATTTCATCTGGGGCATGGGCCAGATGATGTACACCAAGCTCATCGTCGTGGTCGACGAGGACGTGGATGTCCAGAACCCCTCCATGGTCGCCTGGAAGGCCTTCAACAACATCGACGCCGGCCGCGACCTCGTCCTCTCCCAGGGCCCCCTGGACGCCCTCGACCACTCCTCCCCCACGCCGCGCTACGGGACCCGCCTGGGGGTGGACGCCACCCGCAAGCTCCCCGAGGAAGGCCACCAGCGGGAATGGCCGGAGTCCCTCAGGATGGATCCTGAGGTCAAGCGCCTCGTCGAGGAGCGCTGGGGCCTCTATGGCATCTGAGCCGGCCAAGGCCCGGCCAGGGTTCTTTGGAAAGTTAGGCGACCTAGGTGATGCGGTCATCTTCAGGCACACCCTCTTTTCCCTGCCCTTTGCCCTCGCGGCCGTCCTCCTCGAGTCGGGGGGCCGCCCTCCCCTGTCCAAGCTCTTCCTCATCGTCGTGGCCGCGGCCTCGGGGCGGAACCTCGCCAACGCCCTCAACCGCCTCGTCGACCGGGACATAGACGCCCGCAACCCCCGGACCTCAGGCCGCCACCTGCCCGCGGGGCTGCTTAGGCCCCGGGACCTCGGCCTCTTCGCGGCGGCGATGGCCCTCATCCTCCTGGCCTCCGCGGCCGCCCTCGGCTGGCTCTGCCTGGCCCTCCTCCCCGTGGCCGGGGTGGCGGTCTTTGGCTACTCCTACATGAAGCGCCACACCTGGCTCTGCCATGCCTGGCTCGGGGCAAGCTGCGCGATGGCCCCCATGGGCGCCCTCATAGCCCTCACGGGCCGGGTCTTCGAGCCGCGCTTCTTTGTCCTCTCCGCGGCCGTCGCCCTCTGGGTCGGGGGCTTTGACGTGATCTATGCCCTCCAGGACATCGAGGTGGACCGCCGGGAGGGCCTAAAGTCCTTTCCCTCCCGCTTTGGGGCCCTCCCGGCCCGCCTGGCCGCCGCGGCCTGCCACCTCGGGACCCTCGCCCTCCTGGCCGGCCTGCCCTGGCTCTGGCCCCTGGGCCTCGCCTGGTGGATCGGCCTGGGCCTTGCCGCGGCCCTCCTCGCGGCCGAGCACCTCGTGGCCCTGGGCGGGAGCGAGCGCCACATCAGGATCGCGGCCTATTCCATCAACGAGGTGATCCCCCTCGTCCTCCTCGCCGCAGTCGCGGTCGACCTCTATCTGCTATAATCGGGCCATGGAGAGATACCTCGTCTGCATGACCGGGGCCTCGGGCTCGATCTATGGGCTCAGGCTGCTCAGGGCCCTGGCCGAGGGCCTGGACAGGGCATCCCCGCCGGGGACAGAGCTCCACCTGGTCGCGTCCACCTGGGCTAGCCGGGTGATCGCCGAGGAGACAGGCCGGGACCTAGGCTCCTGGCTCGCCGACCTAGGTCCGGGGAGGATCCGGGTCCACGCCCCCGAGGACCTCTCGAGCCCCCTCGCCTCGGGCTCCTTTAGGCTTTCCGGCACCGTGGTGATCCCGGCCTCGATGGCCACGATCGGGGCCCTGGCCTCGGGGACCGTCACAAACCTCATCCACCGGGCCGGGGCCGTTGCCCTGAAGGAAGCCTGGCCCCTCGTCCTCGTGCCCCGGGAAAGCCCCCTCTCCCTGATCGACCTGCGGAACCTCACGAGCCTGGCCGAGGCCGGAGCGGCTGTCATGCCCGCCTCCCCGGGCTTTTACCACCGCCCCGGGGATATCGATGCCCTCGTGGACGGTTTCCTTGCCCGGGTCCTCGACAGGCTCGGGGCACCCAATCCCCTCGCGAGACCCTGGCTGGGGCCCCGCAGCACCCAAGGAGAAGACTGAACATGTCCCACCCGCGTATCCTGAGCGCCGCCCTCCTGGGCCTAGCTCTGTCCCTCACCCTCCCGGGAGCCGTCCTGGCCCAGGCCCAAGTCCGGGAGCTGAAAGTCGGGGTTTTCCTCGACTCGGACTCCCTCCCCCTCCTCGTCGCCGAGGCCCAGGGCCTCTTTGCCAAGGAAGGGGTCAAGGTCAGCCTCCTGGCCTTCCAGAACCCCGTGGAGCGGGATGCCGCCCTCCAGGCCGGGGCCGTGGACGGGGTCGTCTCCGACCTCCTCGCCGCCGCCCTGGCTGTCCAGGCTGGCTTCGAGGTCCGGGTGACCAGCCTCACGGATGGCCGCTACGGCATTGTCTCGGCCCCGGGCTCGGGGATTGGGAGCCTCCAGGCCCTCAAGGGCATCCCCGTGGCCATATCCATGAATTCCATCATCAACTATGCCACCGAGGTGATGCTCGGGGCCGCAGGCCTTGCCCCCGGGGAAATCCAGGAAGTAGCGGTGGCCAAGATGCCCGTCAGGCTGGAGATGCTCCTGGCCGGCCAGGTCAAGGCCGCCTGCCTGCCCGAGCCACTCTTGAGCGCCGCCGTGGCCCGGGGGGCCAGGCTCCTCGGGGCCAGCGACGATACAGGCCTCGGGGCTGGGGTCCTGGTCTTCACCAAGAAGGCCCTGGACGAGGCCCTGCCCCAGATCCAGGCCTTCTACCGGGCCTACTCGGCCGCCGCGGCGGCGATCAACGCCAACAACGACGCCTACCGCCCCTTCCTGGCCCAGAGGCTCGCCTTCCCGGCCGACTTGACCGGGGGCTATCGCTTTGTCCGCTACCAGAAGGCCCGCCTGCCCCAGGCCGCCGACCTCGCCAAGGCCCTGGACTGGCTAGGCTCCAAGGGCCTCCTCAAGGGGAGCCTCGGCCCCGAGAGGCTCCTCGACCCCCGGGCCCTTGCCGGGCTCAACTAGCCCCTCCATGGTCGAGCTCGAGGGGGCTTCCGTCTCCTACCGCATCCCCGGGGGCTGGCTCACGGCCCTCGAGGGGGCCCGGGCCAGCTTTCCCGAGGCTAGCCTCTGCGCCCTGGTAGGCCCCTCGGGCTCGGGCAAGTCCAGCCTCCTCCAGGCTATCGCCGGCCTCCTCCCCCTCTCGAAGGGACAGATCCGGGTAGGAGGGGAGGCCGTCCGGGGAGTCAGGGACAGGACGGCGATCATTTTCCAGGACTCGGGCCTCCTGCCCTGGAAGACCGTCCGGGACAATGCCGAGCTGGCCCTCGCCCTCCGCGGGCTGACCCGCCGGGAAAGGCAGCGCCGGGTCGACCCCATCCTCGAGGAGCTGGGCCTCCTCGAGTGGGCCTCCTACTTTCCCGCCCGCCTCTCCGGAGGCATGCGCCAGCGCCTGGGCGTGGCCAGGGCCCTGGCCCAGGACGCCGACCTCCTCCTCATGGACGAGCCCTTTTCCAGCCTCGACGCCCTGACCCGGGAGGGCCTCCAGGACTCCCTCCTCGGGCTTCGGGCCCGGCACAAGATGACCATAGTCCTGGTCACCCACTCCATCGAGGAAGCCTCCTACCTGGCCGACCTGGCCTTTGTCCTGGCCGGAAAGGCCCCGGGCCACCTGGGGGCGAGCCTGGATTGGCGGACGACCCCTTCGGGGGCCCCGGATGGGGACAGAGCTAGGAATTTCCGCACCAGCCCCGAGTATTTCCGCCGCTGTGCCGAGCTGAGGCTCCTGTTTGAGGCCGAGGTCGCCCGGGCCGCAGTCGGGCCAGGGGCCGACCTGGGGACAGAGCTACCGGAAGGGAAGCCATGAGACCCGCCGAAGCCGGCCCCCTCGCCCGCCTAGCCCGGGCCTGCCTGGCCGCCGCGATCATCGCCGCCCTCTGGGCCCTGGCGGCGGCCTGGCTCCGCCTCCCCTTCCTCCCCGGACCCGGCCAGGCCCTGGCCCGCTTTGGCCAGAGGCTGGCCGAGGGCTCCCTCCTCCTCCACCTGGGGGCCTCGGCCCGGCGCATAGGCCTTGCCCTCCTCTTTACCGGACCCGCGGCGGCAGCCCTGGGCCTGGCCGCCGGGAGGTCGCCCCGCCTGGATGCCCTCCTCTCCCCCTTTGTCTACCTCCTCCACCCCCTGCCCAAGGTAGCCTTCCTCCCGATCATCATGCTCTTCTTTGGCCTCGGGGATGCCCCTAAGGTTGTCCTGATAGGCCTGATCCTCTTTGGCCAGATCCTCGTGGCCGCCCGGGATGCCGCCCGGGCCGTGGACGAGGGCGCCCTGAGGGCAGTCCAGGCCTTGGGGGCAGGCCGCCTTGCCCTCCTCCGCCATGTGGTCCTCCCGGCTAGTCTCCCCTCCCTCCTGACCGCCCTGAGGGTGGGCCTGGGCACGGCCATAGCCGTGCTGTTCCTGGCCGAGACCTTTGCCACCCAGAGCGGCCTGGGCTATTACATCATGGACGCCTGGGCCAGGGTCGATTACCCCGACATGTACGCAGCCATCCTGGCCCTGGCCCTCTTTGGCCTCCTGGTCTATGGGGCGATAGACCTCCTCGAGGCCAGGCTATGCCGGTGGCGGCGCCGGGACTAGGGCTTGGGCGCAGGTCTCTTTCATAAAGGCCAAAATCGTGGGAGCCGCCCCAAGGGTATTTCTTAGCTTGGCGGAAAGGATCCGGACCCTTTCTTAGGTTCTTTTTGGCACATAGCTATTATGAAATTTGAGCTGAACTGACAAACCCGGATTACGCTCCGAGAAGTGGATACTACCCCTTAACTGCTCCTCGCAGATACCGATGACGGTCCTAAGCCCTAACTTGCGCGAGCCCCGGGGATCGAAGCCCAGTGGAAAGCCCTTGCCATCGTCCCAGACTTCTATGGAGATTCTGGAATCAGGGCAGCGCCCCACCACAAGGCCAATATTTCCCCGGGAACCCTGGACGAAAGCATGGTGGAAAGCATTCTCCACAAGCTCGCCGACCATTATTCCACAGGGGATTGCCGTATCCAGGAGCACGCTCACTTCCTCAACCTCAAAAAGAAAATCAGGCATGCCCCCCCGAACCGGTTCGTCCCCCCTAAGCCTCTGCGCAAGGGTAACTAGGTAATCCCCCAGGTTGATCGAGCTAAGCTTCTTGCATTGGTACGCTTTTTCCTGGGCTATGGAGATGGCTAGAACCTTGGCCTGGATATCATCGAAAACTTCCCGGACATGGCTATCTTCCACCTCTTCCTTTTTCAGCTCGAGCATCGCATTTATGAGTTGCATGGAGTTTCTGGTCCTATGGTATAGCTCCTTGAGCAGGACCTCGCGATCCCTCAGGGATTCCTCATAACTTTCACCCATGGCCTTGTTGTCGCCAATATCCGCGAGGATTCCGCAGGCCTCCATGCCGCCTTCGGCTTCCCTGTTTCCCTCTATCAACCAGGCCGTATTGAAGCGAAGGTAATACCCATCTCGATGCCTCAAGCGAAGAACCTCCAGAGGCCTCCCCGACCCTTCGCTGACGCAGGATTTTATATAACTCCAGTTCATGCTATCTTCCGGATGGACCAACTGCTCGAACTCAGCCTCACCAAGCGTAATCCCAGGTCCACCAGTAAGTCCCAGGCACCTCGCAAGGCGGCCATCAAGCCTGAATCGCGCCGCCTTTGTATTCCAGGCAAGATAGCCTATTCCGAGGAGGCTATCCCTGGCCTCGCCCCTCTTTACAGACTCAAGCAGGGATTCGCCGAGTTGCCGACTCGCGACAAAGTCCCATGAGTGATCCGCAAAATCCGTGAAAACATCCTGTTCCTGGGGGGTATACCTATGTCCATCGCGAAAAACCCCTCCGAGGCCGACATAGACGCCACCCCTGATAATAGGCAGAAGTAGATAGGTTGCCTTTTCTGGGATAATTCCAGGTTCTAGGCCCAAATCTTCCTTGCTCCAGCTCTTTCCCTCTGCACCATGCAAGAGCCACCCCTGGGACCTAAGACGGATAGAGGAGGGCAAGGGCGAATTTGCCAACAGGAGTCTAGCTTCACGCTTTTCCTGGTCGATGGAATAGAAAAAACAGGAAGCTGAGCCTGTGATCTTTAGCATCTCCAAGGTAATGAAGCTCATCAGGGGACCATATCCCAGACTATGGGATTGCCTGAAAGCTGCCTCAAGAATCCTCGATCGCCTCTCCAGCTCTCTCTTATCGGAAATGTCCTTCAGGATCGAGATAATGCCTGTATTCCTGCCCTTCGAGTCGATCATGGGGCAGATCTTGACAAGAACCACCCTGGACTTTGAGCTCTTGTCGATAAAGGAATGCTCCATGGCTGCCGGCTGCCCGCTGCACAGGACCTTTCTCTCTAGTTCGCTCATTAGGGCAGCAGCTTCAACCGGGTAGAATTCTCCAGGGGCCTTGCCTAAAAGCTCAGAGGCAGTTTGTCCAACGAAGGCCTCAAAGGCCTTGTTGCAGGAGAGGAATCTCCCTGCGCGATCCTCCATGCAATAAGGTTCATCAAAGGTATCTAGGATTGGGTCCATTCTGGCCGTTATGCCCGGTCTTAGCGTCAGCCTATGCTTCAAGGCTCTGCCTGGCCTTAGCCGCCATGCTTTGGGGTCTTGTCCCGCTGCAAGGCAGGCACCAGATTAGCCAGGATTACAATGCAACTGTTATGATATTGCGTTTCCTGAAGAGCCTGAGACATACGCGACCTCCGTAGCTTGTCTTTCCATTCAACGTTTTAAGCTATTTATGAAATATGCATGCTTGCCAAACCCACATCTGGCTACCCACGTGCGCAACCCCTTCCTTGCTGCTTGATGGATCTCGTGGGAACAACCCGCAAGCCTCGACGCAGGGCCGGACTTAAGCTTTCCTAGGACAGCATAACCTTCTCTGCCCCAGGACCATCCACCTGGGGGATCTCTAGGATAAAACGAGCACCGCCAGAATCTGACCTGGTCCATTCGATGCGTCCCTTAAGCTGGGAGACAAGGGACTGAATGATGCTGTTCCCAAGTCCTTCTCCTGCCTTAAGGGTATAAAAATCCGGCAGCCCCTGCCCGTTGTCCCCAACACTTATAATAATCGAACCACCCTCCCTCCGCAGGACTCCAAGCTCCACCACCAAAGGCCCGGCCTTCGGCCGGGCATGCTTAATGGAATTCACGATAAGCTCGTTTACGATCAGGCCTACGGAAATAGCCAGGGTCGTGTTGACAAGGCATTCCTGGCAGGAGGTCGTTAGCTCAATGATGCCAAAGGTGGAGTTAAAGGCTTCCACGAGTCCGTCAGCTATTTTCTTGAGGTATTCAGAGAGATCCACGCAGCCGGAAGGCTCTAGGCCCCTAAGATGGTCATAGACAAGGGAGAGGGCCTTGAGCCGTGCGTGTGATTCCTGGAGCACCCTCGCGGCCTCTTTGTCCCCGATCCGGGAGCCCGCAAGAGAAAGTAGGCTAGCGGCGATGCTCAGGCTATTCTTAACCCGGTGCTCCAGTTCATGGTAAAGGGTATCCTCCATTTCGAGCTTTGCGAGCAAGGCCCTCTCCCTCTCAGCCTTGGGCTCCAGGTTTCTCGAGACCCCTAAAAGGGCATTGACCTGTCGGCTTGCATCCACCAGGAAGGAGACGCGTGTCTCCATGGGGTAGACCTGGCCTTCGCTGCCTAGGATCTCGAGTTCAGCGGTAAATGGGCGGAGGGCCTCAGGATCGTTGCGGCCATACCTGCCAATCCTGTCCGTGACGAGCTGTGCCGCCCGGGAAAAGGACTCCGGGGATAGGGACCGACCAAGGCATACCTGGTCAACCCTGGCAGTGCTCCATCCCGGCAGGCTCGCCACAGACGGGCTCAGGTAGCAAAACCTGAGGCTCTTCAGGTCGAGGACCCAGACTATGTCTGGTATCTGTTCCAGGATAGTTGCTGAATCCAGGAGGATGGCGCAAGGGTCGGCTGCCCTCGCGATGTCGGACAGGGCACCGGCCTTTGGTTCGTCTTCTAGTCCTCGATTGTTTTCCATTGCTTAACCTTCTGCTTCCGTAAACTGGATACAGGGCCCCGGCAAGCCGGCCGGGCTCACCAATCGCGGCTAGGGACCGCTTTTAGGCCAAGCGGGCATATTGTCGGCCATTCAGCCGCAAACAAAGCAAGCGCTACAACTCCCTTTAGTTAAAAGCATAGCGAGTTCCGGACACGATGCAATACTGCTGCTCTGGATTTTCGACTATTATTCCTTATTTTATGATATTTATTATCATATTTACCTGGGTCTATAGCGCAACACAGCGCGATTTTGCAAGAAGAAACAGCCCAAGGGGGGGAAAGGGGCTATCCTCCAGGATAAAGGCCGATGCCTTCCCCGGAAAATTTAGTAAAGTATGCAATTAATGCAATTATTCATATCTCTTACATTATTGTTCATAAATTGGACACAGCGAGGCACATGCCTCAAGGCCTGTGAAAATGCGCAATTCCCTTGGCTTTGCCCTTGCGCAACGAATATCACCGCATATACTTCGTCTGCGTGGGCTCTTGTGAGAGGTAAAATCCTTGAAAAAAGAAGTGGACCAGGAAACCGGGGAGATTATCCAATCCTTTATTTCCGAAGCCTATGAGCGCCTCGACGACGCGGAAATACAGCTGGAGAAGGCATCCTGTGCGGATAACGCCGGATGCCTGAATTCAGTTTTCCGTCTATTCCATTCCGTAAAGGGCTCAGCGGCCTACCTGGGCTTTGAGAGGATCAAGGCCTTGACCCATGAGGCCGAATCCCTCCTTGATTATTTTATCAAGGCCCTGAGTCCCGTGGATCCAGAGTCCATGGACGACATCCTTAAGACCATTGATTGCCTAAGGCTTTCGGTCGGGGTTGTTGAGCGGGACAACAGTGACGAGGATGCGTCTGGCTTGACCAAGGATAGGACTATTGCTCTTGCCCGCCGGATCGAGGGGCTCAAGCAGGGAAAAGCCAAGGCAGGGGAATCGGGGCCATGCAACTGTATCACCCTGTCCGAGCTCATCACCCATGACATGGTGGATCGTTTTCTCTCGGAATGCGTTGACCTTATGGATGAGGCTGAAGTCAAGGCCCTCAGCATGAGCCGCGGAGATCCTGGTGGCGCGGAGTCCATCAACGACCTTTTCCGGGCGATCCATACCATCAAGGGCAACTCGGGTTTCTTTGGCTATGCTCGCCTGGAAAAACTGTGCATGGAGATGGAAAACCAGCTTGCCAAGGCAAGGCAGGGCGAAATACCTGTAAACGATGCGCTTGCCAATATGGTGCTTGAGGGGATCGATGGCATCAGGAACGCGATGAAAGCCGTCGTTCTTGTTGGCGCGGATAAAGCTTGCCCTGAGGAGGGTTCGTCCGCCGCAACACAGACTGAGTCCCGCTACCGGCCCCTGGGGGAAATACTCATCGATCTGGGAACCGTGAAAGAGGAGGAGATCAAGCAGGCCCTGGACATCCAGGAGAGGCCCCTCGGGGAGATCCTCGTGGAGTCCGGGGTCGCCGCGGCCGCCGATGTGGACAAGGCCCTGGAGATCCAGCGGGCCACCGCCGGCAGCGCCGAGAGGATTGTCGACGACATCCAGCGCAAGGAAATCCGGGTGGACACCGCCAAGCTCGACAAGCTCTTTGAGCTCGTGGGCGAGCTGATCACCGCCGAGTCCATGGTGCTCAACAGCCCCGACCTCTCGGGCCTCAAGCTGGACAATTTCCAGAAGTCCTTTTCGGGCCTCAACAAGATCAGCCGGGAGATCCAGGAGACGGCGATGATGATCCGGATGATCCCCCTGGAGGGCCTCTTCCACAAGATGACCCGCCTCATCCGCGACCTCTCCCGCAAGTTCGACAAGCCCGTGGAGTTCCGCTCCTCGGGCCAGGAGACCGAGATGGACAAGAATGTCATCGAGCAGGTCTCCGATCCCCTGGTCCACATCCTGCGGAACGCGATCGACCATGGCCTTGAGAGCCCGGCCAAGCGGTCCGCCGCGGGCAAGCCACCCACGGGCACCATCTACCTAGACGCCAAGTACGAGGGCTCGGAGATCTGGATCTCCGTGAGGGACGACGGGGCCGGCCTTGACCGGGAGCGCATCCTCATGAAGGCCGTGGAGCGGGGCCTTGTCAAGGGCGACCCCTCGGCCGTCACCGACGACGAGGCCTGGAAGCTGATCTTTGAGCCGGGCTTCTCCACCGCCGATGTCGTCACCGAGGTCTCGGGCCGGGGCGTGGGCATGGATGTGGTCAAGAAGAACCTCGAGCGCATCCGGGGCCGGGTGGACATCAAGACCGAGAAGGGCAAGGGCACGGACTTTATCCTCAAGATCCCCCTCACGATGGCCATCATCGACGGGATCACGCTCCGCTCGGGCCAGAACCACTACTCCATCCCCCTTGGGGACATCCTCGAGTTCTTCAAGGCCACCCCGGCCCAGATCACGGTCACCGAGCACGGGGAGGAGGCGGTCAACCTGCGGGGCGCCATCCTTCCACTCATCAAGCTTGGGGAGGTCTTCTCCATCCCCGGGGCCGCCCTCGATCCCGCCCAGGGCATCATCATCGTCGTCCAGAGCGCCGGCCGGAAGGCCTGCCTACTCATCGACGAGGTCGTGGGCAACCAGCAGATTGTCGTGAAGTCCCTCTCGGAATACCTCGGGAAGGTCGAGGGAGTCTCGGGCTGCTCCATCCTCGGGGATGGGACCGTCAGCTTTATCATAGACACGGGACGCCTCATGTCCCTCAGGCTCGAATAGCATGCCGGAAAAGTCGACAAGGAGGATCATATGAAGATCAGGGCGAAGCTTCTCGCGGGCTTCCTCACCATTGCTCTGCTGTGCGGGCTCGTGGGGCTCCTCGGGGTCCTGCAGCTCTCCAGACTGGAGAAATCCATCGCCTTCGTCCCCGAGGTCACCCTGCCGACCATAACCAACCTGGACGACATAGCCTATAACCTGGCCCAGCTCAAGGCCACGATGCGGACCATCTCCAACCCCATGGGCGTGGACGACGAGGTCTACTACAAGCGCCAGATAGACAACATCGCCAAGTTCCGGGATGCCTACAACAAGGCCATGTCCGACTTCGAGGGCACCCCCATGACGGCCGAGGAGTCGCGGCTCTGGGCGGACTTCAAGGCCTATATCTCCACGGCCAAGGACTACAACGACTCCATAGTGGGCCTCGTCGAGCAGGCCCGGGCCCTCAAGCCCCAGGCCGGCCTCCAGGCCCCCCTGGCCTTGGCCCCTACCCGGGCAGGAGCCCCCGCCCAGGCGGCCGTCCAGGCTGGCACAGGCGCCGCAGCCGCCCGGGAAGCGATTTTCGCCCAGGCCTATACCCTGATCGCCGGGGACAAGCGCCTGGTCTACGACACCATGCTCGTGGCCCTGGACAAGCTCCGGGCCTATGCGGAGAAATTCTACGGCACTGACGTCACCTCCCGGGACATCAAATCCGCGAGATCGTCGATTGTCATAATGCTCATCATCACCCTAGCCGTGTTCCTGGTGTCCACCCTCGTGGGCCTCTTCCTGGGCAACTCGATCGCCCGCTCCCTCCGCAAGACCGTGGGGAAGGTCGACCAGATCGCCCGGGGCGACCTTTCCCAAAAGATGGAGATCAGCACCAAGGACGAGTTCGGCGACCTGGGCAAGGCCATGAACATCTCCATAGACTCCATCTCCGCCCTCGTGGCCGACGCCGCCATGCTCGCCAAGGCCGCAGTCGAGGGCCGCCTCGCGACCCGGGCTGACGCGACGAGGCACCAGGGCGACTACCGCAAGATCGTCGAGGGCGTCAACCAGACCCTCGACGCCGTGATCGGACCCCTCAACGTGGCCGCCTCCTATGTGGACCAGATCTCCAAGGGAGCCATCCCGGCCAAGATCACCGACTCCTACAACGGCGACTTCAATGTGATCAAGAACAACCTCAACCTCTGCATCGACGCGGTCAACAACCTCGTGGCCGACGCAGGGGTCCTCTCCAAGGCCGCAGTCGAGGGCCGCCTCGCGACCCGGGCGGACGCGAGCAAGCACCAGGGCGACTACCGCCGGATCGTCGATGGGGTCAACCAGACCCTCGACGCCGTGATCGGGCCCCTCAACGTGGCCGCGTCCTATGTGGACCAGATCTCCAAGGGTGCCATCCCGGCCAAGATCACCGACTCCTACAACGGCGACTTCAATGTGATCAAGAACAACCTCAATGTCTGCATCGAGGCCGTGAACAGCCTCGTGGCCGACGCCCTCATGCTCTCCAAGGCCGCCGAGGAGGGCAAGCTCCAGACCCGGGCGGACGCGAACAAGCACCAGGGCGACTACCGCAAGATCGTCGAGGGCGTCAACCAGACCCTAGACCTCGTGATCAGCCCGATCAACGAGACCACGGAGATCATGAAGCACCTGGCCGAGGGCGACCTCACCACGACGATGACGGGAAGCTACAAGGGCGACTTTGACGTCCTCAAGAGCGCCCTCAACGCCTCCCTGGAGTCGATCAACGACATCCTCTCCCAGGTGAGCACCGCGGTCGACCAGGTCACCGCCGGCTCCCAGCAGGTCTCCCAGGCCTCCCAGTCCCTCTCCCAGGGCGCGACCGAGCAGGCCTCCTCCCTCGAGGAGATCACCTCCTCGATCACGGAGATCTCCAGCCAGACCAAGCTCAACACCGAGAACGCCGTCCAGGTCAACGGCCTGGCCAAGACGGCCCGGGACGACGCGGAGAAGGGCAACGTCCAGATGAAGGACCTCGTGGCCGCGATGACCGACATCAACTCCAGCGCCGAGGAGATCCGCAAGATCGTCAAGGCGATCGACGACATCTCCTTCCAGATCAACCTCCTCGCCCTCAACGCCAATGTCGAGGCTGCCCGGGCGGGCAAGTACGGCAAGGGCTTCGCCGTCGTCGCCGAGGAGGTCCGCAACCTCGCGGTCCGGAGCGCCAACTCCGTCAAGGACACCACGCGGATGGTTGACGAGGCCATCTCCAACATCGCGAGGGGCAACGGCCTCGTGGACGTCACGGCCAAGCAGCTCACCTCCATCGTCGGCGGGGCGGCCCAGGTCGCCGGACTCGCCGAGCAGGTCGCCGTGGCCGGCAAGGAGCAGGCCCTCGGCCTCGAGCAGGTCACCACCGGCCTCAACCAGATCGACCAGGTCACCCAGGCCAACACCGCGAGCGCCGAGGAATCGGCCTCCGCGGCCGAGGAGCTCTCCTCCCAGTCCCAGCAGCTCAAGGCCATGCTCGCGCGCTTTAAGCTCAAGTCTGTGGAGTCCAAGGTCAGCAACTCCGAGGTCCTCGCCATGCTCAGGAACGAGATGGCCCGGCAGGCCGGGTCCAAGGCTCCGGCCCAGGTCCACGGCCTGCCCGCCAAGGCCGGAAAGAAGGGCGGCCCGGGGGCAAACCCGGCCGACCTCATCTCTCTCGATGACGGCGATTTCGGAAAGTTCTAGGGGGTTCCAATGTCCGACACGAATCGCGGAGTCTCCCACGACGATGCCATGCTCGTCGACGACGAGAATGAGGACACCCAGGCGAACAAGTACCTCTTTTTCAGGATCGGCAAGGAGTCCTACGGGATAGGCATACGCTTTATCATCGAGATCATCGAGCTCCAGCGGATCTCGGAGGTGCCCGAGATGCCCGCCTATGTGAAGGGGGTCATCAATCTCCGGGGCAAGGTGATCCCGATCGTCGACCTGCGCCTGCGCTTTGACCTGGAGGAGAGGACCTATGACGACCGGACCTGCATCGTCGTCACCGAGATAGATAGGGTGCTGATAGGCTTTATCGTCGACACGGTGGAGGAGGTGATGGAGATCCCCGAGGACAAGATCGAGCCTCCACCCCGCTTCAAGTCCGTCTCGGCCAAGGAGCGCTACATCTCGGGCATGGGCAAGGTAGGGGACTCGGTCAAGATCCTCATAGACGTGGAAAAGGTGGTCCAGGACCAGGAGACCTTCGCCGCGGTCTCCGCCGCCGGCGCCGAGCCGGCCAAGGCCTGAATGCCTGGAGAGGCTAGGCTCCCATGAGCGACCTCCTTCCCCTCCTGGACGCCGACTTTGGCTACATTGCCCGCCTTCTCTACGAGAGGGCGGGCATCCGCATGGGGGAGCAAAAGCGCTCCCTCATATCGGCCCGCCTCTCCAAGCGCATAAAGGCCCTGGGCTTCAGCTCCTTTGGGGACTACCTGGAGTTCCTGAGGACAAGCGGAGGGGACCTGGAATTCGGCAAGCTCCTCGACCTCCTCACGACCAACCACTCCTATTTCTACCGGGAGAAGGAGCACTATGACTTCCTGGTGACCAAGGTCCTGGTGCCCCTCCGGGCGGCCCTTGCCCAGGGCGAGGCCCGGGAGCTCAGGATCTGGAGCGCCGGCTGCGCCGCGGGGGAGGAAGCCTACAGCATAGCCATGACCATCCGGGACAGCCTGGGGGAGGAGTTCCGCAAGGTCGACGCGGGAATCCTCGCGACCGACATCTCCTCCACCGTCCTCAACGAGGCCATGGAGGGGAGCTATGCGGGGGCCAAGCTCAAGGACCTGCCCCGGCGCTTTGTGGACTCCTACATGGCCACCCGGGGCCAGGACCTCTGGACAATCAGGCCCGAGGTCAAGGCCATGGTCCTCTTCAAGCGCCTCAACCTGATGCGGGAGGATTTTCCCTTCAAGGGCCGCTTTGATGTGGTATTCTGCAGGAACGTCATGATCTACTTTGATGCCGATTCCCGCCGCCGCCTTGTGGCCTCGATCCACCGGGTGATCAAGCCCGGCGGCTACCTCTTCATCGGCCACTCGGAGTCCATCCCCCGGGATGACTGTCCCTTCGAGTATGTGAAGCCGGCGATCTACCGGAAGGCGGTCTAGGCCATGGCCTCAAGCCTCAAGAGCCTCGGCCTCAAGCGCGTCGCTATCGCCAACCAGAAGGGCGGGGTGGGCAAGACCACCTCGGCCCTCTGCCTCGGGGCAGGCCTCGCCCGGGCCGGCCAGAAGGTCCTCCTCGTGGATGGCGACCCCCAGGCCAACCTGAGCCTCTTTTTTGGCGTGGGCAGCGAGGGCCACGCTAGCCAAGCCTGCCTCGGGGACGCCCTGGCCGCCTATGCCTCCGGCGAAAGCCCCGATCTGGCCGCGACGGTCCGCAAGGAGGTGAGGCCCGGCCTCGACTTTATCCCCTTCCTGCGGCGCCGGCTCAGGACAGAAGTGGGCGACCTTGAGCTCCGCCGGGCCCTTATCCCCTTCGCCGCCGATCTTGCGGCCCTGGCCGAGGCCTATGACTTTATCGTGGTCGACTCCTCGCCCTCGGATGGGATCCTCGAGCGCGTCCTCGTCTCGGCCTGCGAGGCCGTGATCATACCCCTGGAATTCCAGCTCTTTTCCATAGCCGGCCTCGAGGCCATGATAGACGACGTGGACTCCTGCTCCCGGGACGCGGGACGGCCCATCAGGGTCCACTGCCTCATCTTCGCCAAGGCCGAGAACAAGGTTGGCCGGGTCGAGGAATACCGCGGCCTCTTCTCAGCCTTCCGGGTGCCCATCTTCGAGGTCTGCAAGTCCGAGTACCTGCCCCGCACTATGGAGAAATCCAAGACCATCTGGGAAGGCGCGCCCTCAAGCTACGCCGCCCGCGACTACGCCCGGATCATAGACCGGGCCTTCCTGGGGTAAACTATGGCAAGTAAAAAAACGGACAGGCCTGAGTCCAGGATATCCCCTGCCCTGGCCCGCGCCCTTGGCTCGGGGGACGGCGCCTACGAGCTCTCCTCGGCCTTCTCAGGTCCCGAGCTCCGCCGCCTCCACGGGGACTGGGAGGTGGTCGAGCATCGCGTCGAAGCTAGGCCCTACCTCGAGGCCTTCCGCGCCCGGACCATCAAGGCCCTCATCCTGGAGGCAGCCCGATACGAGGCCGTCTATTCCTTCAAGGAGGGCCTCTGCGTCAAGCGCGTGAGCATCGAGGGCCCCCTCGAGCTCCCCGAGGGCGAAATGGCCTACCGCTACCACATGGGCATGGCCCTGTCCTGGGGCATCCTCCCCGGAGGCTTCCTGCGGGTCAGGCCCGAGCTCGGCTACCATTCCTCCTTCCTAGGGGACAGCCCCGCGGCCGCGGGGGAATTGGCGGTCTCCGGGGAGGACCTGGTTATCCGCTACCGCTTTGAGGCCGAGGACCTCGTCCTCGAGGAAGGCAGCGACTTCAAGCGCCTCAGGCGGCGCCCATGAGCCCCCAGACCTCCCCCGCCAGCCCGGCCAAGGCGGCTCCTGGGGCGGCCAGGAAAGTCCGGGTCCTCGTCGTCGATGACTCGGCCGTGGCCAGGGACCTCCTCGTCCGGGGCCTCTCCCTGGACCCGGCCATCGAGGTCGTGGGCCAGGCCGCCGATGCCTGGGAGGCCCGGGACTCCATCGTCAACCTTGAGCCCGATGTGGTGACCCTGGACGTCGAGATGCCCCGGATGGACGGCATAGACTTCCTCCTCCGCCTCATGCCCCAGCACCCCCTCCCCGTGGTGATTGTCTCCGCCGTCACCGCCGAGGGCTCCCGCCGGGCCATGGAGGCCCTCGAGGCCGGGGCCCTCGAGGTGGTTGCCAAGCCGGCGGGCAATGACCGGGAAGGCCTACGGGACATGATCCTCGACCTCACGGAAAAGGTAAAATCCGCGGCCGGGGCCGACCTGTCCAAGCTCGGCCAGCCCCGGAGCCTCTCCAAGGCCCCCCGGCCGGCCAAGGCCGCCGGGCAGGAGATGCCGGCCAAGGCCAGGAGCGACGAGGACTTTGTCCTGGCCATAGGGGCCTCCACGGGGGGTACCACGGCGATCACCCGGGTCCTCGAGGATTTCCCCGAGGACTGCCCCCCCACCGTGATTGTCCAGCACATGCCCCCGGTGTTTACCGCCATGTTCGCGGCCTCCCTGGACAGGGCCGTCTCCCCCCGGGTCAGGGAAGCCGCCGATGGGGACCGCCTTGAGCGGGGCCTCGTCCTCATAGCCCCCGGAGACTTCCACTGCAAGCTGTCCCGGGACAACCGGGGCTTCTTTGTCCGCTGCCTCCCGGGACCCAAGATATCCGGCCACCGCCCCTCGGTGGATGTCCTTTTCGCCTCCGTGGCCGCCACCTGCGGGCCCCACGCCGCAGGTCTCATTCTGACGGGCATGGGCAAGGATGGGGCCACGGGCCTCCTCTCCATGCGCCGGGCCGGGGCCCGCTGCCTGGCCCAGGACGAGGCGAGCTCGGTCGTCTTTGGGATGCCCCAGGAAGCCTGGCGCAACGGGGCGGCCGAGCGCCTCCTCGGCCTTGAGAAGGCCGGGACCGAGCTCCTCGCCCTCGCGGCCCTGGCCGAGAAGGAAGCCCGCAAGGCAAGGAAGGGTCCATGAGCCTCCTGACTGTAGGCATTGGGGACTGGGCCGTGTCCAGCAATCCCCAGGACACGATCAAGACCTTTGCCCTGGGCTCCTGCGTGGCCGTCATCATCTATGACACCCACCTCCACCTGGCCGGGATGATCCACGTGGCCCTCCCCGACTCGGGGATCGACGCACAGATGGCCAAGACCCATCCGGGCAAGTTCGCCGACCGGGGCCTGCCCCTGATGATCGAGGAGATGAAGGCCCTGGGCGCCACCCGGAACCATATCTGGGTCAAGCTGGCCGGGGGCGCCTCGATGATGGACCCTTCAGCCTTTTTCGATATTGGCAAGCGCAATGTCCTCGCGATCAAGCGCGTCCTCTGGAAATCCACCCTCGGCCCCGTGGCCGAGGACATCGGAGGGGACTCGAGCCGCACGGTCACAATGTCCGTGGGGGACGGGACGGTGATGCTGTCGTCGGGCAACCGCAGCTGGGAGCTCTAGGAGGATGGGATGCCTGTAGGCGAGATTTTGATAGTTGACGACTCTTCGACCTCCCGGATGATCATACGCCGGTGCATCGAGATGGCCGGAGTCGAGGTAGGCAACTTCCGCTTCGCGGAAAACGGCCTAGACGCCCTGGCCACCCTGAAGGAACAGGGCGGGATCTCGGTCATAGTCACGGACATCAACATGCCCAAGATGGATGGCCAGACCTTTATCCGAGTCCTCAAGGCCAATCCCCAGACCGCCGGCATACCCATGATCGTGGTGTCGAGCATCGCCTCGGGGGACATGGACGCCGAGCTCTTGGCCCTGGGCGCCACGGTGGTCGTCAAGAAGCCCGTCTCCCCGGCCAAGATGGCCAGCGCCTTTGGAGGTCTGTCATGAATGAGGGATTTGACCTAGGCCGGGCGGCCACGATCCTGAGGGAGGCCGTGATCACGACCCTCGCCGACATGGCCTTCCTGGATGCCCAGGCCCTCCCGGGGGCCCCGCCCCCGCCCGCCGGGGGGACTGACTCCCGGGCCGCGATAGACGCCCTCAAGCCCGCGTCCTGCCGGGTGGAGATCCGGGCCCCGGAGTCCTTCCGCCTCAAGGTGGCGCGGATCCTCTTTCCCGACGAGGAGGCCGGGGGCGGCTCCAGCCAGGATGACGCCCTCCTGGAGATCCTCAACATCACCACGGGCAAGTTCCTGACCGACTATTTTGGGCCCGGGAAGGAAGTCAAGCTCGAGCTCCCCCGCTTCCTCTACTTCAACGAGGGCGAGGAGGGCCAGACCATCGTGGCCATAGGCCTCGACGTCGAAGGGGATCCCCTGGAGATTTCCCTCTCTTCGGTGCGCTACCGGTACTGAGGGGAGAGGGCCTCTTTCCGCCGCTCGGGCAGGTGGATGCGCGTGGCCGCCCCGGGGCCGGGCAGGACCTCGATCCGGCCGCCCAGCTCGCCCACCAGCATGGTCACAAGGCTCCAGCCCAGGGAGCCCGAGGAGGGCAGTTCCTCCCCGGGAAAGCCCGGCCCGTTGTCGGCGACCAGGAGCTCCAGGCAGGCCTCGTCGGCCTTTCTCTGGAGGCTGACCTCCAGGCTGAGGGCCCTGCCGGGCTGGCGGCCATACTTGAGGCAATTGGTGAGAAGCTCAGAGGTGATCATCCCCACATAAAGGGTGGAGTCCAGGTCGAGGAAGGCCGGCTCAAGCCGGGTCCTCAGGCCCACCTCGAGGCCCTCGCCTGAAAATGCCTCGACAATGGTGGCGCACAACTTTTCAAGATAGGCGTCCAGGCCCACCTGGGCGCCGATCTCCCCCTTGTAGAGCAGCTCGTGGATGAGGGCGATGGTGTCGATCCGGGAGGCCAGGTCGGCCAGGCTAGCCTGGACTCCGGGATCCTGGGACTTGTCGGAGTCGAGGTTGATCAGGCTCACGACCATGGCCAGGTTGTTCTTGACCCTGTGGCTGGCCTCGCGGATGAGCATCTCCTTGGCCGCCAGGGCCGAGCGCAGCTCCTCCTCGACGGCCAGGCGGCGGCTCACCTCGGCCCTGGCCTCCCTCACGAGGGCTACCACCTCGGTCCTGTCCTCCACCGCGAAGAGGATGCCCGCCTGGGGCAGGGAGGAGGCCGTGCAGTACCTGACCCTGCGGGGGCCCCTGCCACCCCGGTCGGGAAAAAGCTCACCGTGGAGCTGGTAGGAGAAGACCACCGGAGGCCCGCCCTCCATGAGGTCCTCCAGGCGGGACAGGTAGCGGCGCTCGGAGAAATGGGGTAGGACGGCGCCCAAGGCCCTCCCAAGGGCGGCCTCGGGCTGGATCCCCGTCCAATCGGCCATGGTCCTGTTCCAGAGGCGGATGATCCAGTCCCGGTCCACGGTAAAGATGCCCACCGGAAGGCGCTCGAGGATGGGGGCCTCGGCCAGGACCTCGCTAGCCATTGATAAAGCAGCCAAGGGCCGCCTCGAGGTTGCCAAAGGACTCCAGGGAGAGGAAGACGACAATGTCCCCGTCGACCTCGATGGACTCCACCTGGAAACGGGTGTTCACGAGGAGGATCACCCCGGCCCCGATGGAGGCGTCCCGGAGGAGGGCCTCGGGCCGGCCCTGGAGGTAGATGGGCACCGAGTATTGGAGCTCGGCGTGGATCTCGTTGGCTATGGTCCCCAGGATCGCGTTGATGACTATGTTCCCCACCTCGCAGAGGGTACCGGCCCGGATGGACTCCCGGTCCTCCCCCCCGGGAAGGACAATGCCCGCAGTGATGCAGTCCACGAGCTTGCCCGCATCCTGGGAGGCGAAGACAAGCTCGGCGCTGCCGGAGAACTCGCCGGAAAAGTCCATCTCCACCGCGGAGAGGCTCCCCTCGCCCTTGGTCGCCAGGGCTCCCGCGAGGTCGGTCGGGGAGAGGACCCTCAGGGCAGGGGCAGAGAGCCTGACATGGGAGCCGAGCATGGAGTTGAGCACCTCGGCGGCCCGGCCCACCCCTATGGAGATGAGCTCGGCCAGGGCCTCATAGGCCGTATCATTAGGCGTCAAGTCTTGATCCCCCCAGGGCCGAGTCGATGGCGGCCACGAGCTTTTCCCGGGTGAGGGGCTTGTTGACCATGCCCACGGCCCCCAGGGCCAGGATCCTCTCCCTGGTGGAGGCCTGGATGTCGGCGGTCATCACCACGACGGGGAGGCCCTCCCC
The DNA here is from genome assembly GCA_029778945.1 of Spirochaetota bacterium. Taxonomy (GTDB): domain Bacteria; phylum Spirochaetota; class Spirochaetia; order Treponematales; family Rectinemataceae; genus JANYKC01. The sequence goes on along the minus strand of JAKPBN010000428.1, from coordinate 2,174 downwards.
CCTTTTTTTGAGCTCGGCGAGGACGGTCTGGCCGTCCATCCCGGGCATGAGGAGGTCTAGGAGGACCAGGTCGATTCCACCCTGGGCGATCCTTGCCAGGGCCTCGGGGCCACTGCCTAGGACAGTCACCTCATGGAGCTCGCCGATCAGGCGGAGGGCAATCCCCCGGGATGTGAGGGAGTCGTCGACAACGAGGATTCTCGCCATAGTCCTGAGGCCTAGGAACGGACAACCGAGGCCAGGGTTTGCGCCAGGACCTCTTTCTGGAAGGGCTTCACGAGGAAGGAATTGGCCCCCAGGCCCAGGGCCTCGGCCTTAAGGGCCTCCTCGTCCTGGGTGGTGAGCACGATCACCGGCACCTTGGAGAGGGCCGGATCCTTCGACCTCTCCCTAAGAAATTCTATGCCGTTCATCTCCGGCATGTTGACGTCGAGGACGATGCACTCGAACTTGTCCTCCCGGGCCTTGGCCAGGCCGACCCGGCCGTTCTCAGCCTCTTTATACGTATGCCCCGCCCCGCCCAGGGCCAGGCCAATGATCTTGCGCATGGTCGATGAGTCGTCCACTACGAGCACATTCATGGCTTTACCTCCAGTATCGCTGTCTTCTCGTCCTTGGTCTTGGCTTGGGAAATAAACTCGTTCCGGTAGGCCTCGAACCGGGCCCGGGCCTCCCGGCCATCCTGGGCTCCAAGGCCCTCCGCGAGGAGGGCGCCCTTTGCGGCCAGGTCCCTGGCCCTGGCCAGGATAGCCAGGCCCCCCTCGATCATCTGCCGGGTTATGTCCTGGAACTGGAGGGCCTCGAGGACCGTGTCCAGGTTGGACTGGACCTCGACGGAGGACGCCGCTATGCCCGAGGAGAGCCTCTCGGTCTCCGAGGCCGAGCTGATTAGGGACTCCATCGCGGCCTCGGCCGCGTCCATCCCGTCCATCACCTCGCCGTTGAGCCGCTCCGCATGGTCGGCAATCTCGAGGATCAGCTCGGAGCTGTAGTCCTTGAAGCGGGAGAGGAGGCCCACGATCTCCTTGGAGAACTGGGCCGTCCGGTCGTTGAGGGACCGCAGCTCGTTGACTATGACCCTCACCCCCTGGCCGCGCTCGCCCATCCGGGCGGCCTCGACGGCCATGTTAAAGGCTATCAGCCTCGAGCGCTCGTTGATCTCCTCGATCTCCTTGACGACGACGATGCCGGTCTCGAGCTCCTTGCCCATCTCCTGGAGCTTGCGGGCATTGTGCCGGTTGTTGGTCACAATGCCGCCCACAGCCCCCCTCTCCTTGCGGATAGCCTCCCTGGTGGAGGCCGCCACCGCCGAGGCCGAGGCCGAGGCCCTGTCCCCGCCCTCGAGGCGGCTGATGATCTCCCGGGCCGCCCGCGCCGCCGTGGCGGACTGGGCCTGGACGGCCTCAAAGCGGGTGATGAGCTCGACCGTGGCCTCCTCGGTCACGTAGGGGACCCGGCGGAAGATGGACTCCGCCATGGGGAGGATAGCCCGGGAGTCCACTAAGGCTATCGCCTGGGCCGTGGCCTCGGCCTGGGCCTCGGCCTTCCTCGCCTCGGCCTCCCGCCTCGCGGACTCAAGGGCCTCGGCAAGGGCAAGAACCAGGCCCTCGAGCTCTGTCCCCGTGGCCCGCGTAGCCGGCGTGGCCCCGCCCTGGCGGGTCAGGGCCGCGGCGGCCGCGGCGGCCGCGGCGGGGACCGGGGTTCCGGAGGCAGCGAGAAAGGCCGTGGTGGCTCCCCCCAGGCGGGCAAGGGCCTTATGGAGGGGGGTCTCGGACCCGGGCTCTGTCCCCACTCTAGGGTCCTGGGCAGAGTTATCCCCTTTCCGACGCAGCAAGAATGCCATGCTCCAAGCATATTCGGGTTCGGACCGTCTTGCAAGATTGGCACTTTTTTATCTTTTGGAATTTCTCCGCTTCAATATCGCGCAACTCGCTAATTCGCTCCCCCCGAGGCCCCGCTCGGCCTTGGGAATAGCCCGGATCCCCGTATGGAGGGGACAATACCCCAAATTTCTCCAAAAGGGCCTGGAAAGCCGGGCTGGAAAGTTTTATCATAAGTGCCAAGCGCGCTAAAAAGAGGGGCGGTGGAAACGAGCATCCAGGAAAAACTGATCCTCAAACACCTGCCCGTGGCCCTGGCCATAGCCGACCTCTCCCCCCTAGTCCGGGGTCAGG
>JAKPBN010000420.1 GCA_029778945.1 Spirochaetota bacterium | reverse complement strand
GGAATAAATAGCGCCCGTCTGAGGCCGGGCCTGCCTCCGGTGTGGGGCCTAGCCCGGGAAGGCGGCGTTGGTCAGGCCCGAGCCCCAGATCCCAAGGAAGGTTCCACAGCCAAGGGTCAGGACCTCCAGGACCGCAAAGACCACGAGGCCCGTGCCGCTGAGGCCTAGGGTGAGGGCGACTAGGGCCGCCGCGAGGGATGCGAGGATAAAGAGGCCGCCCACGACCATCTTACGGATGAGCAGCGGGGCCTTTACCTTCCTGAACCGGATCTTGGCGTCCAGGGTCCCCGAGGCCCAGGCCGCAAGGCCGCAGAGGGGGAGGATCGCGGCCATGATCAAGGTCGTGATCTGGAGGAAACCCGGGAGCCTGCCCGCGGGCAGCACCGCGAGGAGGACGGCGAACAGCACAAGGCTAGCCGCATAGGCCTGGGGGAAATGCACGACCACCGGATGGATGTGGAGGTCAAGGATCCGCTTCCTGGCGGGCTTGACCGGGCTAGTCCATGCCTCGAGCTGGGCGGCGGGCACTCCGCAGGCCGGGCATACGGTCCCGAGCTTGTCCGCCTCCATGATGTAGCCGCAGGCCTTGCAGCGCAGGTATTCCATGACGTCCTCCTTGTCGGGATGGCTTGGGGCCACCTCCGCGTCTAATATCAGCCTTATGGATTCTAGCCTCCCGGAACAGCCATGGCCAGTGCGGAATTTTCGGGCCACGCCCTTGGGCTCCTAGGCCTGCCTAAGGAAGAGATAGAGGATAAACCAGGCGTTCATAAGGCCCGAGGCCAGGAGGCTCATCGTCGTGGTGGACCGGAAGTTGGCCGCCTGAGGATCCCGGGTGGCCCTTCGGGCCCAGGCCAGGAAATAGCCCAAGGCGGGCAGGTTGGCTAGGAGGAAGGAGGTGGCCCAGAGGGGGCCGCTCATCCCGGCGATCCAGGGGACAAAGCCCAGGCTGGCCAGGCCCAGGCAGGCCGCCGCAAGGACAAAGGTCCCGCGGATGCCCACGAGGCGGCTGATGGTGAGATCCCCCCGTCGGGCGTCCTCCTCGTGCTGGTATATCTGGGTGAGGGGATACACTCCCAGGAGGAAGGCCGTGATCAGGCCTGCCGCCCAGAGCACCGGGGCACGGCCCAGGACGCCAAGGCCTCCCCCGGCGACGATAGCCATGGAGAGGAGGGTAAAGGCCCCCTGGCCAAAGCCCGTCATGAGCCAGCCTAGAATGGGCCGCCTTTTTATCCTGATTCGGTCCCAGCTATAGAGCTTGGAGCCCGTCCCGTAGACGAGGGTCGCCAGGCCAAAGAGGGGGCCTGCCATGAAGGCCCAGGCCAGGCCCAGGGCATCGAGGCAGAGGCAGGTCGCGAGGAGGCTTCGGTGCACCTCTGGCGGCTTGGCTATGCCCCCGATCGGTCCCTCGTCCCGGTCAAAGTAGGAGTTAAAGCCATTGCTCGCGGGGTAGAGAAGGAAGTGGAAGACAAAAAAAAGCTGGAAGGCCATGGCCCAGTCG
>JAKPBN010000406.1 GCA_029778945.1 Spirochaetota bacterium | reverse complement strand
GCCAATCCCCGTGGACATAGGGCTTGAGGAAGCCCTCAGTCGTCCCGTTCGGGTAGCCATCCTCCATCTCGTTGTAGAAGCGCTTGCCCATCTGGTTGACGATGATCGCGTCCTGCCAGGAGCGGACGTTGAGGCCCGAGGCCTTGACCTTGGGGTAGATCGGGGAGTCCTTGGTCCAGCCCACGTAGTTGGTGCGGGTCCCGACGATGGGGCGCTTGCGGAGGGAGCCATTGCGGTCCATGGTCTGGTTGGCCGTGCCCCAGAGGGTGGCGCCGATCGCCATGGCGGCGAGCTCGCCCGAGCCATCCTGGGGCGAATACTCGTCCCCGGCCAGGGGCATCTCCTCGGTGAGGCGGGGGTCGTTCATCCGGCGCATGTTCACGTGGCCCGTGGAGCCGCCGGTGCCGATGATGATGGACTTCTTGGCCTTGACCGTGATGGTCTTGGCGTTCTTGTCGATGTTGCCCTCGGAGCGGAAGCTCTTGAGGGGGGCCGTGCTGCCCGGGAGGATGGTGGGGGTGTAGTGGGCCGCGATGCCCACGACCCTGCCGGCGTTGGGCTTCTCCCGGTAGATGGTGTCCATGTGGTAGTTGAGGAGGAACTTGACCCCGGCCTTGCGGGCCGCATCCTCGATCGCGCGCATCAGGCTCGTGCCGCCGGCGCCGGCGGGGCTCTCGAGGCTCTGGCCCTTGGTCCACACGGTGTGGTGCTCGCGCTTGGCCGAGATGCCGACGGCGTGGCCGCCGGAATTGTCCGGGGCCTTGTCCACAAAGGGCACGCCATGGGCAAGGAGGTAGTCGAAGGTCTGGGCCGCGTTGTCCGCCAGGGCCCGCTGGACTCCGCGGTCGTTGTAGCGGTACTCGGGCATCCCGCTGACTTCCACGACGGACCAGTCGGTCAGGTCCCGGAAATAGGTGTCCGGATCGTCCTGGATCCCGTACTTCTTCTGGTAGGCCGTGCCGCCACCGAGGGGGACGTTGCCGCCGGAGATGATGGCATGGCCGCCGATGTCATAGTTGGTGTCCACCACGAGGACCGAGGCTCCGGCCTCGGCGGCCCGGACGGCGGCGGTGAGGCCCACGGCTCCCGCTCCGAGGATGACGACATCGGCCGTCAGGTCCCAGGTCTTGGGCAGGCTGTCGGGACTGGGAGGAACCACCGCAGGCTTGGCCTGGGCGACGAGGGGAGAGGCGAGAGTCGCCCCAGCCACGGCGGCGGCGCCGCCGCCCACGAGGCGGATAAAGTCCTTGCGGCTTAGCTCTGATTTCTTGGTCTCGTCCATGATCGCTCCTGGTATCTAGGGGGATGATGGCCCCCTCGAAAGGGGCAAATCAAAAATAGGCTACCCGTGGGAAATATTTCTGTCAACGAATATCGATACATAAAGTATCCATTACGTGCAATCGTAATATATTAGCTTTTGTTAACTTCTAGGCTTCAGTCCTGGCCCGAGGCCTTGGGGCCGGCCTCGCCGGGGACAAAGTAGACATAGTCCCGGAAATCCTCGCTGAGGTTGCGGTCCCCATAGGGATGGACCTCGTTGGCATTGGCATGGCAGGTGACGCAGAAGTTGCCGGTGAAGACCACCTCCTCCCCGTCCGGGAGACTCTTGGTCAGCCAGAGCCAGCCTGCCTGGGACCTCTTGTCCCCGGGATCCTTGGCCATGATAGTCAGCTGGACCGGGGCCTCTCCAGGACCGGGCCGGGCCGAGGCATAGACTTCCTTTACGATGACCGTGCCCTCGGGGAAGTCCCAAGTTAGGCGGCCGCCTACAGACCTGGGCCTGGCCTCGAGGCCCTTGGCGTTTATCCGGGGAATCCGGAGATGGTCCTCATGGCCGGGTATGGGATAGTCGAGGACGGCTTCCGTGGTCCGGGCCCAGCTAGGGTAATCCGGGGGAGCGTAGGGCTCCTCCTTTCCGGCGCAGGAAGACAGGAAAAGGCCGAGGGCCAGGACCGGCAACCTTAGGATAGTCTTGC
>JAKPBN010000374.1 GCA_029778945.1 Spirochaetota bacterium | reverse complement strand
CCTCGGAGACAACCTTGCGCGAGCAGAGGTCGAGGAGGAGCTTGAGGTCGGCCTGGGTGGACTTGGCCACCACCTGGCGCTGCTCGATCAGCCAGAGCTTCTTGTTCTCCACGGTAAAGCGGATCTGGCGGATCTCCTTGTGCTTGTCCTCGAGCTTGCGGGCTATCTTCTCGAGCTCCTTGAGGTAGGCCGGCTCGATGGCGTTGATGTCCTTGCCCGCAGCGCCCAGCTCGTTGAAGCGCTCCTGGTAGAACTCGCCCTGGAGCTTGCCCTCCCCGGAGACGATGTCCCGGGTGTAGAAGGCGCCCGAGGCCGAGCCCTTGCCGTAGTTGCCGTAGACCATGGGCTGGACGAGGATGGCCGTATCCCCGGCGTCCTGCTCATCGATCTCGATGAGGCGGGAAACCCGGCGAAGGGCCAGGTCGAACTGGCTGGCGGCGTCCTTGAAGAAATCCGCGGGCATGAGGGAGGCGTACTCGTCCATCAGGACCGAGGCGGCCTTGGGGGCCTTGTCCGACTCGAGGACCTTGGCCAGGGCCTTCTGGGCGGCCTGGAGCCGCTCGAAGTCCTTGGCCTTCGACTCGAGCTCCGCGATCCTGGCCTCCACGGCGAGCATCCCCCTCACGAGGAAGAGGACCTCATGGGAGGCGAAGTTGTCCCCCACCCAGGAGGCAAAGCCCGTCACCGTGTCCTTGGCCAGGCCAAAGTTGTGCAGGGTCGGGTAATTGGAGATGGCGAGGTTGGGAGACACGACAATCTTCCAAAGGAGGGGATTCTTGGCGTCTCCGAGGCGCTTGCCCACGAGATCCTCGACCTTCTTGACAAAGGGCTTGGCGAGCTCAAGGGGCTTTTCCTTGTGGAGGCTCGCCGCTTCCTCGGCGTCGAAGATAAAGCCCGGCAGGATGGGGAGGGAAAGCTCGGCAAACTCGATGGCCTGCCGGCCGCGCTGCCCCAGTTTCTCAAGGTCCAGGACTTTCTTCACGCTATCGGTCTGACTGAAGAAGTGAATATTATCTTTCATGATCCTTCCCTTCTCTCGAACTGGCCGGCTCTAGAAGAGCTGCAGGACGGCATTGACGGGGCCACGGAGGAATGCCTCGAACTGGGGGCTGGCCCCCTGGGCCAGATAGCGCTGGAGCTTGGCGACATCCTTGATGTCCTCGCCGCAGACCGCGAACTGGATGCAGGAGCCATGCTTGACCTTGCCCCATTTGAAGAGGGCATTGAGGTTGGTGATGCGCTCCTCGTCGTAGTAGACGAGGACATCAAGGTCGGGGTTCTTCACGTTGTAGCTCGCGATGATCTTCTTCCAGGCCTCGACATTGCCGTTGTGGAAAAGCTCGTTGGTCACGAGGACCGAGTACATGGGGGTCATCCTGGAGCCAGGCTTGACGGCCCGCTCGGCGACCACGGCGGGCTTTTCCGCCAGGGGCTGGGCGGCCGCGGCGGGAGGAGCAGCCTTGGCTCCGCCCTTGCCCTTGGCTCCGGCCTTGGGCGCCGGGGCCGCCTTGGGGGCCTTGGCCTTGGGCACGCTGGCCTTGGGGGCCTTGGGCGCCTTGTAGGCGCAGTCCCCCTTGAGGAAGGAGGGCTTGACCTTGGGCTTCCGGCCGGAAAATAGATCGATCACCGCGGCCGCCGCGGCGGAAAGCTCATCGGCCTTGCCTTCCTTGGCGAAGGTGCCGGCCCAGACAACCACGAGCTCAGACCGGGTGAGGCGGTCGATCCTTCCCACGCTGGCCGGGTTCTTGGGGTTGACGACCACCGCCCCCAGGTCGGGGTGGTGGTAGACGGCCACAAGATCGACCCCGTTCCAGCCCGCGGTCTCAGCGGAGATGGCGGAGAGGTCGGTGGCAAAGGTAAAAAGGTTTGAGGCCACGGCCTGGTAGTGGTACTTGGACCCCAGGACCATGGACACGACGGGGAGAAGATCTTCCTTGGCCAAGGACTTCTCCTCAAGGCGCTCGTTCAGGGCATCGGCGAAATTGACCTTGGCGGCCACATCCTCGATAAGCCCGATTACGGTCTTGATATGGCGGACCGAGGCGTTAAAGCCCTCTCGGTCGGCCAGGCCTTCAAAATGACTGTTGAGGCTCCGCATGGATTTTCGAATCCTCCTGATTAATGACAAGGCCGTCCTGACCGCGATGGGTCGGACGGCCTTTAATACAGTCTAGTCTATCGCATGGGGAGCCGGCCGACAGGGTCGACCGGCTCTTTTTCCGGCAGCTGGACCCAGGAGCCTAGCTGCCATCGCGATCATCAGACTTCCCTGAGTCCGTCCTCACGGCGGCCGCGGCTCGGCTTGCCCTTCTTGCCAGCGTCCACGACACCCTTGCGCTTGGCCGGGGGGGCCTTGCGGGCGGGCGCGGAGGAGACAGGCTCGGCGAGGGCCGGGGCGGGCTCGGCGTTCAGCATGGACAGATAGTCATTCCCGGGGTTTCCACCACCGTGCTTCTTGCCCTCTTCCTCGGGCTGGACGCCAAAGGCCTGGCTGATGTCCTCGCGGACCGTGGAGCGGCGGCGGCTGAAGCCGGCGAAGGCCGCGTCCTGGAAGCCCTTGGACACGCCATGGAGGAACTCGTTGAGCACGTTGGCCATGCCGTCCAGGGTGGCCTTCTTCCTCTTGATGGAGCAGATATCCACGTCGAGGAGGAGACCGGGCTGGATGTGGTAGGGGTTGATCATGTAGTCGAACTTGTCGAATTCCTTGTCGAGGAAGACAAGGCGCTCCTCCATGACCCGGCGCTCGATGGGGTACTGGTAGGAGTACATGTTCTTGAGCTTGTCGCCCATGAGGATGATCTTGTTCCGGATCTTGTCCTTCTCGAAGAGGTAGGTCCGGTTCATCTTCTCCACGTCGGTCTCGGCGGGCTTGACGAAGGAGATCTCGTCCCAGACCTTGACCATGTCCTCGTAGACGGGGTCGTTGGTCTTGGCCTTGATCTTGTTCTTGATCTTGCCCTTGTAGATCTTGGCCAGGTCGTCGAAGTCCGTGATCCTCTTGAGGAACTTGGAGTCCTCGTACTTCATGAGGAGGACGTCCCAGAGGTGCTGGACCTCGGCGTCAAAGCTCTTGAGCTGGACGTCGTAGGCCTTGCGCTCCTCGATGAGCTGGGCATTGTCGTAGTACTGGAGGCGGACCTGGTAGCGCTCGTCCGGGAGGTGGGCGGTGTCGGTGTCCTCGTACTCGCGGATGATCAGGAGGCGGGCGTTCTTGAGGTTCTCGATGTACTGGTAGCCCATCTTGGAGACGTCCAGGATGGAGGTGATCGAGTTGACCGCGGTGTTGTAGCCCCGGTTCCGGATGTTCTCGATGTCCACGATCTTCTTGAGGTTCTCGCGGATGTTGAGCTGGTCGAAGGTCGAGGGGTCGATCTCCGCGCGGAGGTTGGAGATCCGGTCCTGGAGCTCCTTGGCGATGATCGAGTAGCGCTTGGACTTGGGGTTCTCGGCGTCGTCGTCGGTGAAATCCTTGACCCGGTTCATCTTCTCGAAGATGATCTCCGTGTCCTGGAGCTCTTCCTTGCCGGCGTCGATGAGCCGCTCCTTGAGCTTGTCGATCTCCTTGTCGATCTGGTCGATAAGGTTCTTGGCGATCAGGTCCTTGATGAGGTACTCGACCGTGACCTGGTAGTGGAAGATGGGGCTGATGAGCTCGGAGTCAAGGATGTTGACCGAGAGCTTCACATCGGCGACCGTCTTGGGCTTGTAGATGTTGTCCTTGAAGGAGCACTTGACCACGGAGTAGGCGTTCTCGCCGCGGATGAAGGCGCCGACATCGGTCTTCTGGCGGAGGAGGCTGTTGGTCAGGTTCTCGAGGTCGTTGACGCCGCGCTGGATGTGGCCCATGAGGTGGCCGTACATGTTGACGACGGACTTCTCGATCTCACCGGTGTTGAACTTGTCCGCGCCGCCGACCTGGTCGAGGAGCTCGGAGATCTCCTTGGGGGTATAGCGGGCCAGGCCCTTCATCTCTTCCTTGTCGATGAAGTTCCGGACCTTCTTCACCATCTCGTCTTCCGTGGTGACCATGAAGCGGTTGAACATGTTCTGGTAGTTCTGGTTGAAGTAGTTGTACAGCTTTTCCTTCACGCCGCCCATGACGTCAAGGCGCTCGAGGACTTCCTTGGGAAGCCGGGCGTTCATGTGGTGGAGGACTTTATTGGTCTCCTCCTCAAGAAGCTGGTTTACCTCACGCTGCTGGTCGCGACCCTCCTGGGCCAGCGAATTCCTGGAACCGACAGCACTGGGCTTCTCGGGATGGAATACATTAGGACTCTTTGGCAGATCTATCGCGCCCATATGATCTCCTTTTCCGTACAATGATATCTTGTGGTATAGTATCGAAAGGCCAAGAAAGTTGTAAAGGGTCAAATGAAAAAAAAGCTACATCGTTTTTGCTATAATATAGAAGAAATGCATGAGCCAGGAATCCGGAAAGACCGAAAACGGCCTATATTCAGGGGGTTTTCGCCTTTCGGAGCCTCGCAAAGGATGTGTGTCATGAATCGAGGCTCTTCCTCCCTCCTTCCTGCCCTCGTCCTGGCCCTTGTGGCCGCCCTCCCCTCCCCCCTGGGAGCCGCCAGCCCCTCGGGGGAGGCGCCCGGATTGGACGGCTCCGAGCAAAGGGCCCAGAACATCGATGTCATCCTCCTCGTGGACAAGTCCCTCTCCATGGTCGGGGCCGAAGGGGCCGTCAAGCGCTACCTTGCCGGTGAGGTGATAGGCCCCCTCCTGGTGCCGGGTGACCGCCTGATCGTGGAGACCTTCTACGGCAAGATCGACCGGCTCTTCGGCGGCACGATCCGCTCGGAGGAAGACAAGGCCGGGATCATCCGGAGCCTCCAGGCCCTGGTGGCCGATGGCCGCTTTACCGACATAGGCCAGGCCCTGGACAGGGCCAAGGCCGACATGGACGAGTTTGGGGCCCCGGAAAGGCCCAAATACGTCCTCCTCCTCACGGACGAGCGCCAGGAGGCCCCGGCGGGGACCAAGTATTTCTCGCCCACTTTTACCCTAGACCACCCGGCCCTCAAGTATATCCGCAGGGTCGACCTGGGCTCCTTCCGGGCCATCACCGTGGGCTTTGGCGTGGGCGAGCGGGTCGAGGCCGCCACTCCGGGCGTTATGCGGCTCCTGACCGAGGTGCCGGCCCGGGAAGCCAGGGATTATCCGGCCCTCCCCGCAGGCACCGACCCCGGCCTCTCGGGGGCAGTCAACGCGTCCGCCCCGGGTCCGTCCGGCGGGGCCGGCGGGGCCGGCGGGGCCGGCGCCAGCCCAAAGGGCCAGGACTTGGGCCTGGGGAGCCTGGCCATCCTGGGAGCCTCGGTTTTATTCGTCCTTTTCCTTGCGGCCGTGGTGATCAGGGTAGTACAATTACGGAAACGAAGGACCAAGGATCAAGTAGACCCATGACCCTGGAAGAGGCGGCCGCGTTCCTCAAGGCCAACGATGACTTCATCATAGTCTCCCACGATGGTCCCGACGCGGACGGCCTGGGAGCGGCCTATGCCCTCACCCTCGCGCTGAGGGCCCTGGGAAAGAGGGCTTGGCCCATCCTCACCGCCAGGACCTCCCCGAAATACGATTACATAGACAGCCAAGGGGTCTTTGTCTCCATCTCCTCGGAGGCCGACCTGCCCGTCCCGGTGGAGGCCGGTAGCTTTATCGTCGTGGATACCCATGACCTGGGCTATCTGGGGACCAAGTCCGAGGATATTGTGGCCCAGGCCAGCCGCCTCCTCGTGATAGACCACCACGATAGCCGACTGCCCCCCAAGGCAAGCTACTGCCTCGATCCCACGGCATCCTCCACCTGCGAGATGGTCTTTTACATCAGCCGCCTCCTGGGCTACGAGCCCTCGGCCGACGCGGCCGACGCCCTTTTCTCCGGCATTGTCTACGACACGGGCTCCTTTGCCTGGCCCAAGACGGGACCGCGGACCTTCGAATGCGCCCTCGCCCTGACCCGGGCCGGGGTCAGCCCCTATGCCATCCACCAGCGGATGTACGAGTCCGCCGAGATCGGCGCCCTCCGCCTCCAGAAGCTGGTCCTGTCGGGCCTGGAGATCCTCCTGGAGGATCGGGTGGCCGTCCAGGTGCTTAGGCGAGCCGACCTCGATTCCACGGGGGCCTCCTATGAGGACGCCGAGAACCTGATCAACACCCCCCTCCAGGCCTCTGCCGTGGAGGTCTCGGTCTTTTTCAAGGAAAACGTGGAAGGCAAGCTCCGTTGCTCCCTCCGCTCCAAGGGCAAGGTCAATGTGGCCCACATCGCCCAGAATTTCGGGGGCGGCGGCCACAAGACAGCCTCGGGCTTTGGCTGTGACCGCCCTCTTGAAGCCATGAAAGAAGCCGTGCTAGAAAGCATTGCCCAGGCCCTCAAGGCCTGAATCCCCCACCTGCAAGGGTTCCATGAAGAAACTGGTCCAGGCCCTGTTCATAATCTTTAGCGCCATAGCCCTTGGGGTGGCAGTCTATTACTTTGTCCAGACCCGGTCCGCCGCCGCCGAGGCCAACCGGCCCCTGACGATGCGCAAGGTCGTCCTGGGCGAGGACGAGAGCAAGGCCGCCGCGGAGACCAAGGCCGATAGGGAAGCCTCGATGAACCGCATCGCCGCCCTCCCCAACGAGGTTATGCTCGACGTGGTCAGCGTCAACCTGGACCAGGACGAGGGGGAGGAGCAGATCCTCACGGTCCGCAAGACCGACCGCTCCGGGGACAGGCTCTCGATTGTCGTGGCCGACTATGTCCCCTCCCGGCGGGGCTGGGTGAGGGCCTGGGAAGGGGCTACCCTTGCCACCAAGCTGACCACCTTCCAGATCCAGACTGAAGACCTTGCGGGAGACCACAGCCTCGACATCATCTGCACGGGCATGGACGACGCCAATGAGCAGACCATGGCGGTGTTCCGAAGGATGGGCGGCAGCGATGACTCCCCCATGAGCTTCAGCCCCATAGCGGCCATAGCCGCCGACTCCATCGTGGTGTCCCAGGTAGAGCGGAGCGAGGGCTACCAGCTCGGCCAGACCCGGGGCGCCTCCTGGCCCATCTTTGCCTACCGCCACGACAAGGACTCCCCAAACCTCCTCGACCAGGTCAAGACCATCTACACCTGGGACCAGAGGAGCGGGGCCTATATGGTCACCGGGACCGAGCGCATCCCCGGGGCCCAGGTTGAGAAGGAGGCCGCCAACCGCCTCCTCACGGGCAAGGAGGAGGACTTCGAGCATTTCCTCCAGGGCGCCTGGGTCGAGTCGGGCAAGGATTCCCGGGACTCCACGGCCCGCCTCCTCGTCTTTGACCGCAGCCAGAACTCCATCATCTTCTATGCCCCCGAGGAGCAGGAGGACTTTGACTGGAGCGAGTCCCACTCGACCCGCTATGGCCTCTACGTGAGCTGCGTGAACGAGTCGGTCTCGGACCTCCGCCGCCTCATGGACATAGAGCTCACGGGGGCAGACGCCATCTCCGTGAGGATCTTCGAGGACCTGAAGATGAAGGTCGATCCCCAGGGCAGCTGGGACGGGACCTATCGCAAGATCGATGCCCCCAAGGACTCCGGGCGGGCCAAGCCTCCTGCGGCCTTCAAGGCCGAGGGCAGCTGGAAGGGCCAGGATGGGACCATCCTCTCCTTCGAGGGCCAGCGCTTTACCCTGGACCGGGGCGGGAAGCAGAGACGGGGCGGCTACGTGGTCTTTAGCCTCTCCGGGGAGACGGTCCTCCAGCTGACCTATCTTTCGGATACGGGCATCCAGGCGGACCGCGAGATCTGGCGGCTGCGCTACTCCGAGGCGAAAACCGGCTCGACGACAAACCGCCGGATCCGCCTCTCCCCGGCCCGGGTAGCCATCGAGGGCATCGAGCTCCTGGAGGAGCCCGAGCTCGTCCTGGACCGGCGATAGGCAGCTAGAACAGGGGCCAGGCCTCGTAGCCTGCGTCCTTGAGGCGCAGGACCGTGGCGCTGGACTCGCCCTCGACGATCACCGCAAAAAGCTCCCGGCCGCCCACAACCCGCTTTTCCACCTTGCCCACAAGGCTTTTTTTGGCAAGCTCGGCCACGAGGAAAGCCGCATTCTGGGCATCGGAAAAGATCCCCACCTGGTACCTCCCCATGCTCGAGTCCTCCCCCGCGGCGGGTCCCGGGTCGGAGGCTGGCGCCCCAGGCGCGGCAGGCAGGGCAGGCGCTGGGGCAGGTGAAGGCTGCGCCTTGGGAAGCGGAGCCTCCTGGGAGGCCAGGACTCCACTCAGGTACCAATGGGGCAGGGGCATGAGGGTGGCCGAGCCGGGGACCTGGACAAGGGCAGCCTCCGGACTACCGGGATACTCCCGGCCCAGGCTGGCGGCGAGGCCGGTCCTCTCGGCCGGGGCCGAGGCGGCCCAGAGCACAAACAGGGCTTCCCTCCTCTCCGGGGACGCCCCGGAGGCCTTGCTGGGCCCCTCCAGGATGGCCTGGGCAAGCTTGCGCGCCTCGGGGGCTTCCCCCTTGAGCAGGGAGGCCCAGGCGATGACTAGGCGGGCCCCCAGGACAAGGCCGGGGTTTAGCCCCGACCTGGACACGATGGAAGCCCGATCCAGGGCCTTTTCCGATTCCCCTGCGGCCAGCCGGCACCGGGCCGAGGCCAGGAGGAGGGCATCGTCCCGGGATGCGGGCAGGCGAAAGGCCGCGGCCTCGAGGAGTTCGGCCGCCGAGGCATAGGAGCCCAGGAGGAGGGCAAGGCGGCCTCCCCTCTGGAGGAGGGCCTTGGCCTGGCCGGGGTCGGAGACCGAGGGCGCCACCGCGGAGATCAGGGCAAGACTATCCTGGGGCTCGAGACGGTCGGCCAGGGCGCCGATCTTCGCCGCCGCCTCTGGGGAGGCCAGCAAGGCCTTGGCCGAAGCCAGGGCCTCGGCCAGGCTGGCTCCCGGGCCCGGGCTGGCAGGAGCCGCCCCCAGGGGGCCGAGGACAAGGACAAGGGCCAGGCAGGAAAGCCTAGGCAGACCCATCAAGCTCCTCCCCCATAAAGGTGTTTCCCGAGAGCGAGAGGAGCCTCACCCGGGCAAAGCTCCCCACCTTCGAGGCCGGAGCCGGGAAGACGACCATCTCGTCCCTCTGGGTGCGGCCCAGGACCTCGGTCTTCCTGCGCTTGGACAAGGACTCCACAAAGACCTCATCCACTGCTCCCACCCGCCTTTCCATGGAGGCCCGGGTAGTCGCGGCCTGGGCCTTTATAACCCTGGCCAGGCGGGCCTTCTTGGCCTTGTCCCCTATCCGGCCGTCCATCGTGGCCGCCGGGGTGCCCTCCCGGGGGTTGAAGTAATACATGTAGGAATAGCTGAAGCCCACTTCTCGGATCAGGTCTATGGTGGCGTCCACGTCCTCCTCGGTCTCTCCGGGAAAGCCCACAAGGATATCCGTGGAGAGGGAGAGGCCGGGCACCCTGGCCTTGAGGCGGCCCACGAGCTCAAGGTACCAGGCCCGGGTATAGCGGCGGTTCATCGCCTTGAGCACCGGGTCAGAGCCCGACTGGACACAGAGATGTATATGGCGGCAATAGAGGTCCTCTTCCGCCAGGACCGAGATCACCTCGTCCGAGAGGTCCTTGGGGTGGCTGGAGAGGAAGCGGACCCAGCGTATCCCGCCCTTGCCCCGACCCTTAAGATGGGCGGCCACGAGGCGGAGGAGGCCCGGAAAGTCGAGGTCCGTGGCGTCGATATCGGCCTCGGGGCCGTCAGGGTCCGTGGCTTTCCAGGAATAGGAATTGACGTTTTGCCCCAGGAGGGTCACTTCCCGGACTCCCGAATCCTCAAGGGCCACAAGCTCGGCCAGGATGGCCGAGGGCCTGCGGGAGACTTCCCGGCCCCGCAGATAGGGGACTATGCAGTAGGCGCAGAAATTGTCGCAGCCATGCATTATGGGCAGGAAGGAGCGGAAGGAGCCAGGCTCATGGTAGGAGGAGGAAAAGACAAAGGCGGGGCTTTCCTCAATGTCCCCCAGGGGCCTGCCGGCGGCCACGGAGTCCAGGACGAGGCCAAAGGCCTGCTTCTGGAAGGTGCCCAGGACCTGGTCGACCTCGGGTTGGCGGGACCGGATCTCGTCCTTCATGCGCTCGGCCATGCAGCCCGTTATGACGAGGGCAAAATCCTTTTGGCCCGACCCTCGCAGCTCGCGCTTTTTGGCGGCAAAATGGTCGATCCGGCCCCAGGCCCGGTTTTCCGCTGTGGCCCTTACCGAGCAGGTGTTGATGAGGACGAGGTCCGGAGCCTCTTCAGGCAGGCAGGGGGCCCACGACCGCTCCCGGAGGATTGTCTCCAGGGCCGAGGACTCGGCCTTGTTCATCTGGCAACCGTAGGTCTCTATGAGGTATCGCATGGTGATTGCCGCAGTCTAGCCCGGCAAGAGGATGGAGGACAAGCTCAGCTTGAGGAAGGGAAAAGGACGCAACCATAAGGAATCACTGCCCCACGAATACCGAGGACTAGGGCAGCCACAATCCTTGTCAGTTGCCCAAAAGTCTCCGTGGCTCCGTGGCTCCGTGGCTAAATCCTATTCTGATTTTCCACAGAGATTATGGCTGCAAGCGTATCAGGTCCGGGACTTGAGGCCCTTGCGGAAGCGTATCAGGTTGTAGACCCCAAAGCCGATCAGGCCAATGGCGCCGGCGCCGACAATAAAGCTGGAAAAGCCCGCGGCCACCCGGAGAACCGAGCCGACCACCGGGATAAAGCCGAGGATTTTTGCCAGGCCCGGGAGGGCGAGGACAGCCCCGGCCGCCATGGCTATGCTGCCCCCCCGGCGGTCCGCCGGGGACGAGGACTTGAGGCTCGAGGCTCCTACCACAAAGGCAAGACCCCCGACGACGAGGCCCACGAGGCCCCCGAACCAGCCGGCCACTCCGGTGACCACAAGCAGGCCGACTCCGGCTATGGTGGAGCCAATTCCCTTGACGCCGGTGTCGCTTATTTCCTTGCTCCCCAGGGGTTCTAGATCGCTCATGGCCGCTCCTTGCATGAAATCGAGCATAAGATACCCAAAAAGCCTTGCCCGGGTAAAGGGCATTCCGCCTAGGACGGGCCAGGGTCGGCCGGGAAGGCGAGAAGGGCCTGGGGGTCCCCCACGAGCTCAAGCCCGGCCTTGGGCGCCAGGCCCTCGAAGACCTGGCGGCCCCGGTGAGTCCAGGTGAGGCCGATCGAGGCATCCACGCTTTCGGCGATTCTCCGGCTCAGGGTTCCGTGGACCGGGGCCCTCAGGATGCCGCCCCGGGAACGCCGAGCCCTGAGCTCAAAGCTATCCCTCCGGCCCCGGACGCGAAGGGCCAAGGACTCGTCAGAGACTTCCAGGCCCTCCAGGAAGGCACCTGTATAGCTAGCCTCCCGCAAGAGCCTTCCGCCAAGGCGAGCCGCAAAGAGAAAGCCCGGGAAGGACGAGCCGAGCCAGGGCACGGTGGCCAGGGAAAGCATGAAGGAGTCCCCGGCTCTAGGAAAGTTGTTGGACTGCATCCAGATCCAGGAGGAGGGCATGGAGGACCCCCAGTCCTTTTCCATATAGCCCCGGCCTCCATCGAGCTCCACAGTCTTCCCGCCCTGGGCGAAGGAGCCCTGGAGCCCATGGTCGAGGGAGATGAGGCCGTGGCGGCATTCCATAAAGGGGACAAAGGAATAGGGGCCCATGATGCCCGGGGAAAGGAGCTTGGGCGGGAAATTGCTCAAGGGGCCAAAGGAGAGCCTGCCCGCGAAACGGTCCTCCCCCTGGCCCTCGTCGAGGACGAGGCCCTCCGAGGAGAGCTCGCTCCTTCCGACCCTGACCCGAAAGGCCCTCGAGTCGGCCTCGAAATCCGCGAGGGGATGCTCAAACCACCAGGTCCTCGCGGTCCTGCCCTCGATCACCTGGATAAAGGAGGAAGAGCCCTCCCCGCTCCGGCCCGTCGACATGCCCAGGATAAAGGACCAGGCCTGGGAGAGGTCGGCCGTCACGGCCTTGCAGTACCAGCCCTCGAAATAGGAATCCCTGGTCCTCGAGCCCTGGAAGGCGCCGGGGCGCCATAGCTTGGGCAAGGCCATGGCCACTAGGGATATTCCACAAAGGCGTAGGCGGAATGGTTGTGGATGGACTCGAAGTTCTCGGCCTCCACGGAAAAGGAGGGGAACTTGCCCAGGGCCGCCACACCGACATAGACCTCCCGAACAAGGTCCTCCACAAAGCGGGGATTGTCAAAGGCGGCCTCGGTGACAAATTTCTCGTCCTCCCGCTTGAGGAGGGTATAGACCCCGCTCGAGGCCGAGGCCTCGACCAGGGCCACAAGGTCCTCGATCCAGAAAAACGGGCCTAGGGCAACCTTGAGTGTAACCACCCCGCGCTGGTTGTGGGCCCCCCGGTCTGAGATGGCCTTGGAGCAGGGGCAGACGGTCTGGATAGGCACCGACACCAGGACCTCGAAATCCTTTTTCCCCTCGGGTCCCACCATGCCCGAATAGCCGCAGTCATAGGACATCATCGCGGCTTGGCCGGATACGGGGGCGCGCTTTTCGATAAAGTAAGGGAAGTGGATATCCGCATAGGCATTTTCCGCGTCGAGGCTCGAGCGGATCTCCTCGAGCATCCGCAGGAAGCGGGGCATGGACAGGTCCCTGCGGTGGGCATCGAAAACCTCGATAAACCGGGACATATGGGTGCCCTTGAAGTCGTGGGGGAGGTCGGCGTAGAGGTTGACCAGGGCCGTCGTGTGCTGGACCGTATTAGCCTTGTCCAGGAGGACAATGGGATAGCGCAGGCCCTTGACCCCGACCTTCCGGATGGGAACATTGCGGTCATCCCTCATGTTCTGGATGTCGAGCATGGGCTTGTTCACGCGAGGCCAGCGGCCCGCTCCGCGGAAAGGGTGGTGTTGACCAGCAGCATGGTGATGGTCATGGGACCCACGCCGCCGGGCACGGGGGTGATAAAGGAAGCCACTTCCTTGACCGCGGCGTAGTCCACGTCTCCCTTGAGGCGGAAGCCATTCTTGGCCGTGCTGTCCTCTACCCGGTTGACCCCCACGTCGATCACGCAGGCCCCGGGCCTTACCATGTCCGCGGTGATCAGGCCCACCTTGCCCGCGCAGGCTATCAGTATCTCCGCCTCCCGGGTATGGGCGGCCAGGTTCCTTGTGCCCGTGTGGCAGGCCGTCACGGTGGCGTTGATGGACTTGCGGGTCAGGATATTGATGAGGGGGCGGCCCACGAGGTTGGAGCGGCCCACAACCACGGCCCTGGCCCCGTCCATCACCACCCCGGAGCGGCGGATCAGCTCGATGCAGCCCGCCGGGGTGCAGGGCAGGAAGCAGGGCTCGTCCAGGCTCATGCGCCCTATGTTGATCGGGGTCAGGCCGTCCACGTCCTTGTCCGGGGAGATGGCGCCTATGATCTTCCTCTCGTCGAGGCCCCTGGGCAGGGGGAGCTGGACCAGGATGCCATGGACCTTGGGATCCTTGTTAAAGGCCTCGACGAGGGCCAGGACCTGGGCGTCGGTGGCCGTGGCGGGGAGGCGGCGCTCAAAGCTGGCCAGGCCGTTCTCGGCGCAGGCCTTTTCCTTGCCCGTCACATAGGAGACGCTCGCAGGATCCTCTCCGACAAGGATTACCCCTAGTCCCGGGACAATGCCTTTGGACGCAAGCCTGGCTGTCCTGTCCCTCACCTCGGCCCTTATGTCCTCGGCTACTTTCTTGCCGTCGATGATCTGTGCTGCCATGCTCGTGCCCCCTTGGTATCGCGGTGGGAGGAGTATAGCCCCCCGGGAAGGGGAAGGCAACGCGGATTCCGCTCCTGGTCCTTGGGGCTTCGGGACAGCCAGGCCCTCAGGAAAGGGAGCTGAAGAACCTGAGGTAGGCCTCTGCCCCCTTTTGGAATTCCTGTGGAGGGAGGATGAGGCTCGAGGCAAAGCAGGCCTCCTTTTCCAGGTCAAAGAGGAAGCCCGGATGGACATAGAGGCCCTCCTGCTCGAGGAGGCCCAGGGCCAGGTCTTCCTCTTCAAGGAGGCGGGGGGACTCGATAAGGGCAGTCCAGCCGCCCTCGCAGCGGAGGACCCTGTGGGGGGAAGCGGGTCCTTCGAGGATCGAGCGCAGGGCCGAAAGATTGGCCCCAAGCCTGTCGCCCAGGCCAGCCTGGAAGGCCGGGACGGTGCCGAGCCAGGCAGGCAGGGCCCGCATCGCGGGAGTGCCTGCGGAGAGGTAGGTGTCGGCGATGATCTCCAGACGGCCCCCGGCCACTTCGATCTCCGCGCGGGGGCCGGAAAGGGCTATCCAGCCGAGCTTCATCTGGGGCAGGCCCAAAAGCTTGGACAGGCCATCGAGGACAAAGGTGAGGACCCCCTCCTCGCCATGGAAGGAAGACCTCCCCCCGGCCTCGAGGGGAAAGCCATAGAAGACCTCGTCCACTATCAGGGCTGCCCCGTAGCGGGAGGCGAGGCCGACGATGGCGGCCCTCTCCTGGGGCTTTATATAGGAGCCCGTGGGGTTGTTGGGATTGATCAGGACTATCGCCTTGGTCCGGCCATCCTTGAGGCCCGTTTCAAGGGACTCAAGATCGACCGACCAGCCCTTGGGATGGCTGTACCAAAGGCGATAGCTTTTCGCCTCCACTCCCTCGAGGCCGGCCAGATAGTCAAAGAGGGGGTAGCCGGGCTTGGGCACCAGGACAGCCTCGCCGGGGGAGCATAAAAGCTTAAAGATCCAGCCATAGGCCTCGGAGGTCGAGGCGCATAGAAAAAGCTCTGCGGGTCCAGGGGCCCTAGGCCCATGGAGGGATCTTAGCCACTGGGCGAGGGCCTCCCGGGCCGAGGGAAGGCCCCGGGGCTCCGGGGCATAGCCTTCCACGGCCCTGTCCCCCAGGGCCGCAAAAAACCCGTCCTCTCGCATGCCTAGGCCGACCCGCGTCGGGTTGGATTCCACAAAATTCAGGACCGGCAAACCCCGGACCTTCCGCGCCTCCAGGGCCCGGGATAGGGGGTTGGCCGGGATTGGCCAAGGGAGGCGATCGGAAAACCTTGCTAGCATGGGGAAAGTATAGCAGGGAGCGAAACCCCGGCTATAGGGTCCCGACGCCTGAGAATTTGTTCATAGGCCAGAATGACGTTTTGGCCGGAAAAACAAACTATACATATGTTAATATTTTTTTTGCGCATTGGCGCTTTTACTGTCCAGTACGCATTTTTCTGACTTGACCCCAGAATCCCGGAACTATAGACAGAAACATCAGCGAGGCTCGTAACTGTGTTCTAAGGAGGACCAATGAAAATGTTTGGCAAGCTCATCGCCGCGACTGCCCTGGCTGCCGCCCTCATAGTGGGTTGCGCCAAGGCCCCCACGGAAATCAAGCTCGGGGGCGTCGGCCCCGTCACCGGTGAGGCCGCCACCTTCGGCGACTCCACCAAGAAAGGCCTCTCCCTCGCCGTGGACGAGTGGAACGCCAAGGGTGGCGTGCTCGGGAAGCAGATCAAGCTTGTCTTTGCGGATGACAAGGGCGACCCCGCCGAAGGCGCGACGGTCTACACGAAGCTCATCCAGCAGGACAAGGTCACCGCCATCGTCGGGACCGTCATGTCCAAGGTAACCCTGGCCGGCGCCCCTATCGCCCAGGCCGCCAAGGTGCCGATGATCAGCCCCACCTCGACCAACGAGAAGGTCACCCAGGTCGGAGACTACATCTTCCGCGCCTGCTTTATCGATCCCTTCCAGGGAACGGTGGGCGCCAAGTTCGCCTTCGCCGACCTCAAGGCCAAGAAGGCCGGCGTCATCTTCGACGTGGGCAACGACTACGCCAAGGGCCTCGCGGAGAATTTCAAGAAAGGCTTCGAGGAGCTCGGCGGGAATGTCGTGGCCTATGAGGGCCATCCCTCGGGCACCACGGATTTCAAGGCCCAGCTGACCAAGATCCTCGCCGGCAAGCCCGAGGTCATCTACTGCTCCGACTACTACAATGACGACGCCCTCATCGCCAAGCAGGCCCGCGAGCTCGGCTACAAGGGCCCGATCGTCGGCGGAGACGGCTGGGACTCGGCCGACCTCGTCAAGATCGGCGGCGACGCCGTCAACAACTGCTTCTTCACCAACCACTACGCTCCCGACGCCACCACCGCCGCGGTCAAGACCTTCGTGGGCGGCTACAACGCCAAGTACTCCTCGACCCCGGACGCCCTCGCCGCCCTGGCCTATGACGCCGGCAACATCATGCTCAACGCCATCGCCAAGGCCAACTCCACCGACGGCGCCAAGATCAAGGATGCCCTCGCCGCCACCGACCTCGATGTGGTCTCCGGCCATGTCAAGTTCGACGAGAACAGGAACCCGATCAAGTCCGCCGTGATCATCGAGATCAAGGATGGCAAGCAGGTCTACCGCACCACGGTCAACCCCTAGGCCGCGAGCGCCAGCGACTTAAATCTCGGACCGCCGCCGGTCGTAATCGACCGACGGCGGCCTACTTTTAGAGGGAATAAAATGGGATCCATCATCAATGCCCAGCAAATAATAAATGGACTCCAGGTCGGGTCGATCTATGCCTTGATCGCCCTCGGCTACACGATGGTCTACGGCATCGTCCGCCTGATCAACTTTGCCCACGGTGACTTCTTCATGGTCGGCGCCTACGCGGCCTATGGCGCCTTCTTCCTGTTCAATTCCCTCCTCGGCGGCCATGCGGGGAGCGCCGTGGCCTTCCTCGTCCTGCTCTGCTCCATGGCGGGAGGCGGGGCCATCGCCCTCGTCACCAACCGCTTCGCCTACCGGCCCCTCCGCTACAAGCCCAAGCTCTCCTCCCTCATCACCGCCATCGGCGTGTCGATGTTCCTCGAGTACTTCATGTCCGCCCTCCCCGCCATAGGCCCCTCCTACCGGGCCTTCCCGGACATCCTGCCCAAGAAGCTCTACTCGATCGGCTCCGCGACCATCTCCAGCTATGTGATCATCGACATCGTGGTCGCCGCGGTCCTCATGCTCGGACTCACCCTCCTCGTGAAATATTCCAGGCTCGGCAAGGCCATGCGGGCCGTGTCCCAGGACAAGGATGCCGCCCGCCTCATGGGCATAGACGTGGAGAAGATCATCGCCTGGACCTTTGCCATAGGTGGCGTCTTTGCGGGCGTCGCCGGCATGCTCAACGGCATGACCTATCCCCGCATCTTCCCCTACATGGGCATCCAGCCGGGCCTCAAGGCCTTTATCGCCGCCGTCCTTGGCGGCATTGGATCGATACCCGGGGCCGTCCTTGGCGCCTACATAATGGGCCTGGCGGAGACCTTCGCCTCGGCCTACAACTCCCTCCTTGGCGAGGGGATCGCCTTTGCGATCCTCATCGTAGTCCTCCTCGTCCGCCCCCGCGGGCTCCTCGGCGAAAAATCCGCCGACAAGATCTAGGAAGCGGCCATGCGCACCATAAAGCTGCCACGACTCACCCTCTCCTGTGCCGCCTTTTATGTCCTCGTGCAGGTCCTCTACCTCACGGGCCTTATGAACGGCTATATCCTCCACATCATCAACCAGTCCCTGATCTACGTGATCCTCGCGGTGAGCCTCAACCTCATCAACGGCATCACGGGCCAGTTCTCCCTGGGCCACATGGGCTTTGCCGCCGTGGGCGCCTATGTCTCCGGGGCCGTGACCACCCTGATATTCAAGCTGAGCCCGGGCACGCCCTCGGGCTACGCGATCTTTGTGGCCGCCGTCATTGTCGGAGGCCTCGCCGCCGCCCTCGTGGGAGTCCTCATAGGCTTCCCCTCCCTTAGGCTCAAGGGCGACTACCTGGCGATCGTCACCCTGGGCTTTGGCGAGATCATCCGGACTGTCCTGAACAACATCCCCGCCGTCGGCGGTCCCCGGGGCCTCCTCGGGATCCCCAAGTTCAGCAATTTCACCGTGATCTTCCTGGCGACCTTCCTGACCCTGGTGGTCATAAGAAACCTGATAGAGTCCTCCCACGGCCGGGCCATGCTCTCGGTCAGGGAAAACGAGCTCGCGGCCGAGCTCGTGGGGGTGGACACCACAAAATACAAGGTCCTGGCCTTTGCCGTGGGGGCCTTCTTCGCGGGCATCGCGGGGGCCCTCTTCGGCCACCTCCTCCAGATCGCCCATCCCACCCAGTTCGGCTTCATGGGATCGGTTCTCGTCCTCATCATGGTCTACACCGGCGGCGTGGGCTCCCTCACGGGATCGGTCATCGCGGCCTTTGCCCTCACCTTCCTGTCCGAGGGCCTGCGGATCGTGATCGACACCCTCGCGGACACCACAGGCCTGCCGATCGGCGGCGAATGGAGAATGGTCGTCTACGCCCTCCTCCTCATCTTTATCATGCTCTTCAGGACCGAGGGCCTCATGGGGACCAAAGAGGCCAAGCTCCTCGTGATCCAGGAGGACAAGGAATGAGCGCCATCCTCAGCATCCAGGGCATGAGCCACTACTTCGGGGGGCTAAAGGCCGTCTCGGACTTCAGCTTCGACGTGCCCGAGGGCGTGATCTACGGCCTGATCGGCCCCAACGGCTCGGGCAAGACGACTACCTTCAACCTCATAACGGGCATCTACACCCCCACGGAGGGCCGGATCCTCCTCGACGGGGTCGATGTCACGGGGATGAAGCCCTACAAGATCGTCCATCGCGGCATAGCCCGCACCTTCCAGAACCTCCGCATCTTTGGCAACCTCACCGCCCAGGACAACATCAGGATCGCCCGGCACTACACCACCAAGTCCGGCCTCATGTCCTCGATCCTGCGCACTCCCTCCTTCCTCGCCGAGGAGAGGGAGGTCAAGGAGGAGTCCCTCCGCCTCCTCGAGGTGATGAAGCTTGGCCACCGGGCCGGCGAGAGGGCCAAGAACCTCCCCTATGGCGAGCTAAGACGCCTCGAGATCGCCCGGGCCCTGGCCACCAGGCCCAGGGTCCTCCTCCTCGATGAGCCCGCGGCGGGCATGAACCCCAAGGAAGTCGGGGACCTCATGAGCCTCATCACCAAGGTAAGGGATGAATTCAAGGTCACGATCTTCCTGATCGAGCACCATATGAAGGTCGTGATGGGGATCTGCGAAAAGGTCAAGGTCATCGACTTTGGCACAACCATTGCCGAAGGCAGTCCCGAGCATGTGGCCCGGGACCCGAAGGTCCTCGAGGCCTACCTCGGACGAAAGGGCGGGCACTGATATGCTCAGCGTAAAGAACCTCAAGGTATGCTATGGCCAGATCGAGGCCATCAAGGACATCTCCTTCGAAGTGCCCGAGGGCAAGATCGTCACCCTGATCGGCGCCAACGGGGCCGGCAAGACCACCACCCTGCGCGCCCTCTCCGGCCTGGAGCCGGCCGCAGGGGGGAGCGTCTTCCTCAAGGGCAAGGAGATCACGAACATCGAGGCCCATAAGCTTGTGGGCCTAGGCATCTCCCACGTGCCGGAGGGCCGCAAGATCTTCCCGACCCTCACGGTGAGGGAGAATCTCGAGGTCGCGGCCTACGGCATCAGGGACAGGAAGGAGCAAGCCCGCAGGATTGAGGAAGTCTTCGAGCTCTTCCCCCGGGTCAAGGAGAGGATCAGCCAGCTTGGAGGCACCCTCTCCGGCGGAGAGCAGCAGATGCTCGCCGTGGGCAGGGCCATTGTCACCGGCGGCGACCTCCTCCTCCTCGACGAGCCCTCCATGGGCCTGGCCCCGGTCCTCGTGGACGAGATCTTTGACACGATTGTGCGGATCAACAAGAGAGGCACCACGGTCCTCCTCGTGGAGCAGAACGCCGCCGAGGCCCTCGAGATCGCGGATTTTGCCTATGTCCTCGAAGTCGGCTATGTCACCCTCTCCGGCCCCTCCAAGGAAGTGGCCGAGGACCCCCGGGTCAAGGAAGCCTATCTAGGCGTCTAGGCAAGTTTTGCGAATTCAAGAAAGGCCGCCCGGCGATGCCGTGGCGGCCTTTCCTTTTTTAGGTCATGTCTTGGGCCTTTCGAAGAGTCGCGGGGCACAAGCGCTAGCTCGTACTCTCCCCAGGCAACTTGACCGGGCGTGTGGCTGTCCAGGGTGGCCCGTCCAGGGGAGAAACCCCGCCCCGCAGCCTATATGTCCGTCCCGCCGTACTGAAGACGGTAGAGGTTCCAGTAGAGGCCCCTTCTCTCCAGCAACTCCTCATGGCGGCCTTCCTCGGCGACCTTGCCCGCGGCCAGGACAATGATACGGTCCGCGTGCTTGATCGTGGAAAGGCGGTGGGCTATGACAATGCTCGTCCGCCCCGACAGGAGTCCCTCAAGGCCCCGCTGGATCATGCCCTCGGTCTCGGTGTCCACCGAGCTAGTCGCCTCATCCAGGATGATGAGGGCCGGGTCATGGGCGAGGACCCGGGCGAAGGAGATGATCTGGCGCTGGCCCGAGGAGAGGTTGGTCGCCCCCTCGGAAAGGAGGCTGTCATAGCCTCCGGGCAGGGCCTCGATGAACTCGTCGGCATGGACGGCCCGGGCGGCCAGGCGCATCCTTTCGTCGCTGATGTCCTGGCCCAGCTTTATGTTGTCCGCGATGGTCCCAGAGAAGAGAAAGACGTCCTGGAGGACGGGCTGGACGGCTTTCCTAAGTCCATGGAGGGGCAGGTCCTGGATCGGTATCCCATCCAGGCTGATGGTCCCACCCTGGATGTCCCAGAGCCTCGTGATCAGGTTTGTCACCGTGGTCTTGCCGGCCCCGGTCGAGCCCACGATGGCGACCATTTCCCCGGGCTGGACGCTGAAGGAGAGGTCCTTGAGGATCCACTCCCCGGCCTTGTAGGCAAAGCGGACATCCTGGAACTGCACATGGCCCCTGACGGGATCAGGCATCGCGACCCGGGGCTTGTCCGGGATCGTGTCCGTGGAGTCCAGGAGCTTGAAGACCCTTTCCCCGCCGGCCATGGCCGACTGGAGGAGGGTGTACTTCTCCGAGAGGTCCTGGATGGGGGAATAGAACATGCCCACAAGATTGATAAAGGCTATGAGGGTGCCCAAGGACAGGAGCTCGAGGCCGAGCATCTTGGAGCCGTACCAGATCACCACGGCAGTGGTGGTCGCCCCGAGGAAGTCCACGATGGGACGGAAGGTCGCGTAGACGTACATCTCCCCCAGGTTGGCCTTCTGGAGCTGGGCGTCCTTTTCCCGGAATTCCCGGGAGCTCGCCTCCTCCCGGACAAAGAGCTTGACCACCGCGATGCCCGAAACCCGCTCCGCGAGGTAGGAGTTGACCTTTGACAGCCAGGTCCGCTGGCGACGGAAGGCGTCCCTGGCCCTGGTGCGCGATATGAGGGTTACCACCAGGACCGGAGGGAGGGTCGCCAGGGTCACGAGGGCAAGGCGCCAGTCAAGGAGGAGAAGAACCACGAGGACCCCGGCCATCAGGGAGGCGTCCTTGAGGAAGGCCGCAAGGACATCGGTGAAGAACTGGTTGATCGTCTCCACGTCGCTGGTCATGCGGGTGACCAGGCGCCCCACGGGCTGGCGGGAGAGGAAGGCCAGGGATCGCGTCGAGGTATGGCGGAAGAGCTCCATCCTCATGTCCTTCATGATCCTCTGGCCCACAAGGCTCGAAAGGTAGATCTGGAGAAAGGTGGCGGCCAGGACGGCCAGGAGGACCGAGAGGAGGATGGAGACATTGCGGGAGATGCGCCGGGTGTCGGCCGAGCGCAGGGCCAGGGCCTGGTCCGGAGGCAGGGCCTTGAGGATCTCTATGGGAAGGACGGCGTGGCTCGGACCGGCCAGGACCTCTCCTCCCTTGAGGGCGCAGAGGGCCCGGGCAGCTGCCAGGGCCTCGCCCTGGGCGGCGGCCCGGGGAGAGGCCGGGGACTCGAGGCCCACGAGGTAGAGGGAGGCCTGGCCTATGGCGCCCGAGGCCAGGTATTCGCGCCTTTGGCTGCCCGGGATGGCCTTGAGCCGGGAGGAGGGGACGATGGACCGACCGCCCAGGATAGGATCCGCCGGAAGGGCCACCGGCTCCGAGCCCGCCATGAGGCCCGGGGCGACCATGGCGTAGCTGACCACGAGGGCCCCGTCCACCGTATCCTTGACCAGGACGGGGATATAGAGCTCCCCGGCCGTGCTGATCGCCAGGGTGAGGATCGTGGCCACCGCTATGCCGGCATAGGGCCGGAGGTAGGCGAAAATGCGGCCCACAATGCCCGAGTCGTAGCCCTTGGTGATGGACTCGTCGATGTCGAAGAAATCTGCCACTTTGCTTACTCTCCCCTTTCGGCGACGCGCTCGAGTTCCTGGAGGCGGGCGATCTCCGCGTAGAAGCCCTTGCTGTCCGAAAGGAGCTCTTCGTGGCTCCCCCTCTGGCTCACCCGGCCCTCCTCCAGGACAAGGATGAGGTCCGCATGGCGGAGGGTCGAGACGCGGTGGGAGACTATGATGTTGGTCCTGCCCCGCCTCTCCTCGATGAGGGCGGAGAGGATCCTGTCCTCGGTCTCGGCATCGACGGCCGAGAGGGCGTCATCCAGGACAAGGATCTCCGGATCCATGGCCAGGGCCCGGGCGAGGGCGACCCGCTGCTTCTGCCCTCCAGAGAGGGTCAGGCCCTTCTCCCCTACCACGGTAGCCCAGCCCTCGGGAAAATCGGCGACATCCCGGTCGATGGCGGCTATCGCGGCCACTTGGGCGAAGCGCCCAGGGTCGAGATCGCGCCGGCCATAGAGGATATTGGCCTGGATCGAGTCCGAGAAGAGGAAGGAGTCCTGGGGGACGAAGCCAAAGGCCCTTCGCAGGGAGGCCAGGTCGTATTCGCACACATCCCTGCCGCCGATGCGCACGGAGCCGTGGGGGGGATCGATGAGGCGGGGCAGGACCCTAATGAGGGTCGACTTGCCCGAGCCTACCCGGCCAAGGATGCCCAGGGTCGAGCCCCGGGGGAGGAGGAAACTCACGTCCTGGAGGGCGGGCTTGCCTGAAGGGGCGTAGGAGAAGCTCAGGGAACTGAACTCGATATCCCCCTCGGGGATGTCTCCATAGGCGCCGGGGGCGGAGACGATATCGGGCATCGTGTCGAGGACCTCGTTCACGCGCTTGAGGCTCGCCGCCCCCCTCTGGAGGGTATTGACCGTAAAGCCCGCCCCTATCATGGGCCAGACAAGCATCTGGAGGTAGGCCAGCATGGCCACAATGTCCCCGGGGCTCATGCGGTTGGCCAGGACGGCCTTGCCCCCCGCCAGGAGGAGGATCAGGGTGGTGAGGCCCGAGAGAAAGGCTATGAGGGGAAAGAAAAGGCCAAAGACCTTGACGAGGCTCATGGAGGCGTCCCGGTACTCGTCATTGGAGGCGGAGAAGTCCTGGGCGAATTTCTCCTCCTTGACAAAGGCCTTGACTACCCTGATGCCGGCCATCGTCTCCTGGGCGATCTCCGAGAGCCGGGAGTAGATGGCCTGGACCCGCTCGAAGCGCTTGCCCACCATGGTCCCGAAGAAGATCATGAGGATAGTGACCAGGGGCAGGGGGATGATCGTGAGGAGGGCCGTGCCGGGATTCTGGGCGATCATGATGACCAGGATGGCCAAGGCCATGAAGGTCCCGTCCACGAAGGTCACGAGGCCCATGCCCATGGCCTGGCGGATGGCCCCCATGTCATTGGTGGCCTTGGCCATGATGTCCCCGGTCTTGTTGGCCTGGTAAAAGGTGCCCGAGAGCTGAAGGAGATGGTCGAAGAGGCGGTCCCGCATCTCGACCTCTATCCGCCGGGAGGAGCCGTGGATAAAGAAGCGCCAGAGAAAGCGCCCAAGGGAGATGCAGGCCGCGATACCCACCATGGCCAGGGAGATGGAGAGGATGTCCCGAAGCTGGAAGCTCCCCTCGGAGACCAGATCGATGGCCCGGCGTATAAACTGGGGAATTATGAGCTGGGCGCCATCCACGACAATGAGGCAAAGAAAGCCCAGGATGTACCTCGAGGCGTACTTTCGGAAATAGGGCAGGACGGTCTTAAACTGTTTGAGCATACTACCACGAGTCTAGCCCTCCCCCGGGGGAGGGTTCAAGGGGATGGCATTGACCATAGGCCGGGGCCCCGGCATACTCCCAGTCCATGGATCACATCGAGATTTACACCGACGGGGGCTGCTCGGGCAACCCTGGCCCCGGAGGCTGGGCCTTTGTCCTCACCGCCGGAGACGCCAGGGCGGCACGCTCGGGCGGCGAGGCTAACACCACCAACAACCGGATGGAGCTCCGGGCCATCATCGAGGCCCTTAAGGAGGCCGAGGCCAGGGCGCCCGGAGCTTCGGTGGAGCTCAAGACCGACTCCCAGTACGTGAAAAACGGGATCACCACCTGGATCAAGGCCTGGAAAAAAAACGGCTGGAGGACGGCGGACAAGAAGCCCGTCAAGAACCAGGAGCTATGGGAGGAGCTGGACGCGGTGAATGCCCGGGTAAAGCCGGTATTTTCCTGGGTCAAAGGCCATGCCGGGGTCGAGCTGAACGAGGTATGCGACCAGATGGTCCAGATCGAGATCGGCAAATTCCGCTAAGTCCCCTGGCAGGGGAAAGAAAAGACCCAAAGAAGTAAGCCACAGAGGCACTGAGACTAGAGGGAGGACGAGAGTGGCTAAGCAGTTGCCTTCATGCCTAGGAACTGCTTCTCTCCCATTTATCCTCTCTGTGCCTCTGTGCCTCTGTGGCCAATTTCCCTAAGGGGAAATATCTCTTCTTCCTCTACCTCAGAAATGCAAGAGGAAGCCCAGCTTCCAGAAGTACTGCTGAGTTTCCCCATAGGTCGCATAGAGGGAATCGCTGCCCGGGAACTTGAGCCCTCCATAGAGGCCGATATAGACAGAATCGAACACGTCCAGGTTAAAACCCAGGCCCGCCGAGCTCAAGACTCCCCGGGCATCGGACTGGGTGGCGGCCTGGGCGAGGCCCGCGTAATAGGCCGTGTCGCAGAAGATATAGACCGAGGGTATGCACCAGGCCTGGCCAAAAAGGGCGGGCCCAAGGACGCGTATCTCGCCATTAGCCACAACCTTGAGGGAGGAGTCGTAGCTCATGGAGGGGAAGCCCCTGATCCTGGAGCCCAGGCCGTCCTTGAGGTCCCGGCCACCGAGGCTCTGCATTACCCAGATGGGAGGCTCGGCGCCGCCGGCATAGTCGGCGGAGAGGTAGCCCGCCAGGTAGATTGAGAAGAGGTTAAGCCTCTCGTTTTCCGGCCGGCCCTTGGACAGGAGGGGCAGGTAGAATTCGCCCTGGGCGTTTAGCCTCCAGAAATCCGTCCCTTCGTTCACGGCCCCGGGACCCCACTCGGCCGAGGCTTCGGCCCCGATCCCCGACCTTACTCTCCGGGAATCCTTGGCCAGGGCGTCATAGCCTAGGCCTACGAGGACCGAACTGCCAAAGAGGCCCTGGGCGTCGGAAAACACGGAAGTGGAGAGATCGGGATTATAGATGTCGTACCGTCCACGATAGAAGAGAAAGGCCTCGAGGAGGTTCACCTTCTCGGCGGGAATAATGGCCTGGACGAGGCCGGCGGCCCACTGGAAGTTGGGCGACATAAAGTAATTTAGGCCGAGGTCCTTGGGAGCCGCGATGGGATTTCCTGTGGCATCGTCCCGGAGGAAGCGCAGGTCTTCGTAGCCAGCCCTTAGCCTCAGGACGGCGGTGAGGGGAAGGCCGCCGGGGCTGGCCAGGGGGAGGCCAAGCTGGAGGTCCGCGCCCATGGGAACGGGAAAGGGGAGAATGGCCCCATTGATGACCACTCCCTCGACCGAAAGTTCCGGGCCCTCCGCGAAGACCCCTGGGGCTATCACGGCTATTAGCGCTAAAAGAACTATCCCTCGTCTCATTTGCTTCCTCCTGGAGTAGGCCCGAGACCCGGAATGCCCCCGGGTGTCCGGGCAGTATACGATGGCGGTCAGGGCCCGACAATAGAAGACAGCCGATCCTCTGTCCTTGCCTGCCAGGGGCTAAGATACTAAAGTTGGAGCCATGAAGCGAAGAATTCCCGCCACCCTTCTGGGCCTCTGCCTGGGCCTTGCGGCCCTAGGCCAGGGAGCAGGGCCGGCCTCGGCCCAGACCGGACCGGGGCGGCTGGATCCGGTGAGGCTCCAGCTCAAATGGCGGCACCAGTTCCAGTTCGCAGGCTACTACATGGCCAAGGCCAAGGGCTTCTATGCCGACGAGGGCCTCGACGTGACCATCGCCGAGGCCAGTCCGGACACGCGCTTTACCGAGGAAGTGGTGTCGGGCCGGGCCCAGTACGGGATCAACAACACCGACCTCCTCATCGATCGCTCCCGGGGAAAGAAGGTCGTTGTCCTGGGAGTGATCTTCCAGCACTCCCCCCTGGTCCTCCTCAGCCTGGCCTCCCGGGGCATAGACTCCCCGGCCGACCTTATAGGCAAGCGAGTGATGGTCTCCAAGGAGGCCGAGGCGGAAACCTTCTCCACCCTGGCCAGCGAGGCCATCCCCTCCGGAAGGATCCAGTTCCAAAGCCATTCCTGGAACCTCGAGGACCTCATCCTGGGAAGGACCGACGCGATGAGCGCCTATACGACCAACGAGGCCCTTATCCTCAAGGAGAAGGGCATCGACTTTCACATGCTCAGGCCCCAAAGCTATGGCATAGATTTCTACGGGGACAGCCTCTTTACCTCCGAGGCTGAACTGACCCACCACCCCAAGCGGGCCGCGGCCTTTCTCAGGGCTTCCCTCAAGGGCTGGGACTACGCCTTGGAGCATGTGGACGAGGCCTGCGACCTCATCCTCTCGGACTATAGCCGGGCCAAGTCAAAGGCCGAACTGAGGCTGGAGGCCCAGGCCATGGAGGACCTCATCCTCCATAAGCTAGTCCCCCTGGGCACCATGAATCCGGGGAGGTGGCGCCATATAGCCGACACCTACGCCAAGCTCGATAGCCTGCCCGAGGGCTTTGACCTGGAGGGCTTCCTCTATGATACTGGGGCCGCGGGGAGCGACCCCCG
Source organism: Spirochaetota bacterium (assembly GCA_029778945.1). Lineage (GTDB taxonomy): Bacteria > Spirochaetota > Spirochaetia > Treponematales > Rectinemataceae > JANYKC01. The sequence continues at coordinate 10,407 of JAKPBN010000374.1, read as the reverse complement.
GGTGCTCAGGATTGTCCTGGGAATAGCCCTCGTGCTCGCGGGCCTGGCCCTGGCCTATATCTATGTCCTCCGGCGCTTTAACCGCGACCTGGCAAGCCAGGTCAGCGCCAGGACCAGGACCCTCGAGGAGGTCAACGCCACCCTGGCCAGGGAGGTCGAGGCAGGCAGGGCCAAGGAGGAGGCCCTGGCCAAGAACCTGGCGGAAAGGGAGGTCCTCCTCCGGGAAGTCCACCACCGGGTCAAGAACAACCTCCAGATCATCGCGAGCCTTGTGAACCTGGAGATGGAGGCGGTGGACTCCATCTGCGGGGCCGAATCCCTCCTCAACATCAGGAACCGGGTCCTGGGAATGTCCCTGGCCCATGAGCAGCTTTACTCCGCCGAGGACCTTTCCCTCATAGAAATGGACAGCTATTTTAGGGACCTGGCCTCGGAGATAGTCTTTTCCACAGCCTCCAAGGGCCTTCAGGTCTCAGTCCTGACCCGGACTGACAACCAGAGACTGAGTTTGGAGGAGGCCATCCCCCTGGGCCTCATCGTGGGGGAGCTCCTCACCAATTGCGTCAAGCACGCCTTCCCCTCGGGGGGCCGGGGTGAGATTGTCCTAAGCATGGAAGGGCCCGGCGAGGCCAAGCCCGGCCATTACTGCAGGCTGTGCGTGGCCGATAACGGGATCGGTGAGACGGCCGGGGAAACGAAGGGCATCGGCCTCCAGCTTGTGGAAACCCTCTCGGTCCAGCTTGGGGGTAGGCTTGAGACAGAGACCGAGGGCGGCAGGAAGGTAAGCCTGGAGTTTAGGCCCCGCTCCACCGAGGCGGGAGCCAGGGGAGCTAGCCTTAGGAAGGCCTTAGGCATATAAGGGCATTGGAGACAGCCTGGGCATAGAAGGCGAGCTTGAGCTCCGTGACCTTGTCCATGGCCATGTGCTGGAGAAGATTGTCCACGGCGAGCCAGCCCAGGACGCGGTCCCCCTCGTGGAGGATGGCCATGGCATTCCAGCCCTTGCCCACCTGGGCATCGCGGTTGGTCAGTTCCCGGTCATGCCAGACCACGAGATACTCCCTGCTTTTGAGGATCTCCGAGATAAAGGCAGGCAGGGGCGCCCGGAAGTTCGACTCGTCCACCACCTGGCCCCGGACATCCGTCCCCCAGGTTCCCACCATCTCCAAGCCTGCCTCGTCGAGGAGGATAAGCCCAATCCGGTCGAGGCCCAGGCAGCGCCGCCCGGCCTCGACGGCACGCCTGCAGAGCTCGGACCTTGTGGCGGCTCGCTGGAGCTCCCGGACGGCAGAGAACAGCTCGGGCAGGGCTTCCTGGCCCATAGCCCCGGGAACCTTTTGCTCTTCCATGCCTACCTTCCTCTTCGGAACCTTCCTTGGAGAAGGCCCGGGCCAGACCCTGGCTTGGGGTTAAAAAAAAAACCGCCCAGGAATAGGCGGTTCTTAAATATGGGACCAGCCCGGCTCGAACGGGCGACCTGCTGCTTAGAAGGCAGCTGCTCTATCCAGTTGAGCTATGATCCCTCGTGAACGGGCTCCTCTATAGCTAAAGGAGCCTGTTCACGGGCAATTCCGCTGTCGCGGAATTGCGCGGCCAAATATCGGGACGAGAGGATTTGCCCTTTCGCCCTCGACGTCCTGTCTTGGGCCTTCGGGGCCGCTCCGCGCGCTCGCGGCGGACTTCCTGTCCGCCTTCCCTCGCTGCCGCTCGGCGCGCGCTCCGATTCAAATCCTCTCGTCTCACCAAATATCGGGACGAGAGGATTTGAACCTCCGATCTCTTGGTCCCAAACCAAGTGCCTTAGCCCCTAGGCTACGTCCCGGAAGGACTAAACTAGTCCGGCGGGGCTTAGGATGTCAAGAAGAGTCAGGCGGGGCCGGACTTGGCCCGATCCATGCTACACATAGCATAAACCGTACCAAGATTTAGGTCTTCTGCAGGCTTTCTCCATCTCCTTTTGCCTAGGCCGAGCCAAAGGGGGAGTTTTTCCTTGACAGCGGGAAATTCGGGTTTTACCATGACAAGACTTTTCGCATCTGCAGGTGTTGGCGCAAGCCATCATCTGAACACCCAGTAAGGAGCAATTATGGCGTATTCGACCGACCTCATCCGGAACGTGGCCATAGCCGGCCATGGCGGCACGGGCAAGACAAGCTTGCTCGAGCACCTGTTGTTCCAGGGTGGAGCGATCGGGAAGCCCGAGACGGTAGAGTCAGGCAAGACCGTGAGCGACTATGGCGATGACGAGATTGCCCGCAAGATATCCGTGCATGCGGCCCTCTCCCACGTGACCGTAAAAGACGTCAAGATCAACTTTATAGACACCCCCGGCTCCTCGGACTTTGTGGGCGAGGTTGTCCTGGCCCTCAAGGCCTGCGAGTCGGCCCTGGTCCTTGTGGACGGAAAATCCGGCGTGCAGATGGAGACCATCAAGCTCTGGCGCAGCCTCGAGGCCAGGAAGCAGCCCCGGGCCTTCTTTGTGTCCCGCCTGGACGAGGAGCGCGCCTCCTATGCCAAGAGCCTTGAGGACATCCACGAGAAATTCAAGGTCAACCCCGTGGCCATCACCATCCCCATGGGCGAGGGCTCGGGACTAAAGGGCGTCGTCGATATCCTCAACCAGATCGCCTACACGGCCCCCTCCTCCCACGACCAGAAGGAAGTCGCCGGCCCCATCCCGGCGGACATGCAGGCCATCGTCGCCGAATACCGGGCCAAGCTCTATGAGGCCGCCGCCGACGGCGATGACGAGCTCATGGAGAAATACCTCGGTGAGGGCGAGCTCTCCCAGGAAGAGACCCTTAGGGGCCTTGGGGAATCCATCGTGGCCGGCTCCTGCGTACCGGCCTTCGCTGGGGCGGGAGCGCGCAACGTGGGCACCGCGGCCCTCCTCGACTTCATCGTCAGCGTAGTGCCCTCCCCCAAGCATGCCCATCCCGTCCCGGCCAAGGACGCGGCCCATGCGGCGGTCGAGGTCCCCATCGACCCCTCCAAGCCCGCCTCGGCCCTCGTCGTCAAGACCCAGATCGACCAGTTCTCCGGCCGCCTCTCCTTCGTCAAGGTGGTGACCGGAACCCTCGCCCCGGACATGGAGGTGGTCAACGTCAGGGACTCCCGCAAGGAAAAGCTCGGCAAGCTCTACACGGCCCAGGGCAAGAAGCTCGAGGAGGCCGGCAGCCTGGCGGCCGGCGACATCGGCATCATCGTCAAGGCCTTGGACCTCAAGACCAACGACACCATCTCCACCTGGGACAAGCCCGTGGCCTATGACAAGCTGAAGCTGGCCACCCCCGTCCACACCCTGGCCATCTCCGCCGCCAACAAGAAGGAGGAGGACAAGCTCAACGAGAGCCTCCTCAAGGCGGCCGAGGAGGACCTGACCTTCCAGGTCCACTTCAACGCCGAGACCAAGGAGACGGTCATCGCCGGCATGGGCGAGCTCCAGATCAACATGGTCCTCGACAAGATCAAGAACGCCCAGAAGATCGTGGCCGAGACCCGCGTCCCCCGGGTCGCCTATCGCGAGACCATCACCAAGAAGGCCGGCGCCGAGTACACCCACAAGAAGCAGACCGGTGGCCATGGCCAGTACGCCCGGGTAGTCTTCGAGGTGGAGCCTGTGGAGCGCGGGGTCGGCTATGTGTTCGACAACAAGCTCTTTGGCCAGTCGGTCTCCAAGGGCTTTATCCCCGGCATCGAAAAGGGCATCCACCAGGCCATGGAAAACGGCATCGTGGCCGGCTACCCCGTGGTGGACGTCAAGACCGCCATCACGGACGGCAAGGAGCACCCGGTCGACTCCTCGGAGATGGCCTTCAAGATCGCCTCCCGGGGAGCCTTCCGCGAGGCGACCAAGAACGCGAGCCCGGTCCTCCTCGAGCCCATCATGAACCTGCGGGTCTTTGTCGAGGAGAAGAACCTCGGGGACGTCATGTCGGACCTCTCGGGCCGGCGGGGCAGGATCTCCGGCCAGAACCCCCTTGGGGGCGGCATTGTGGAGATCGACGCCCAGGTCCCCCAGGCCGAGCTTCTCCGCTACGCCATCGACCTCCGGTCCATGACAAGCGGCACGGGCTCCTTTGAGGTTGACTTTGACCACTACGCGCCCATCACGGGCAAGATCGCCGAGGATGTGATCAAGGCCGCGGCGGCCTTCAGGACCCACGAGGAGGAGGAGGAGTAATCCTTCCCCGCCAAGACCAGTCGGAAAAGGCCGTCCCGGGAATGCCGGGACGGCTTTTTTTCAGGCCTTAGGGCCTTCGGCCTTGGTCCTGAGGATCTCGTAGTTCCAGGTCAGGATAAAGGGCTCGTAGCCTTTCCGGAGGGCCCCGAAGGCGAGGTCAAAGCGGCTGGGCAGGGCCAGCTCCCTTGAGACCCTGGGCAGGACCACAAAGTCGTACTCGTCGATCCTCCCAAAGGGGGCAAGGCCTTGCGGGACTTCGGCCACGGCCTCGTGGCCCGTGAGGACGAGGATCTTGCGCCCCGAGCAGCCATGGAGGATAGCCGACTTCACAAGGCTCTCGCTTGCGCTCTCGACATAGAGGCTGCCGTCCCGGAGGAAGGAAGTGCCTTCCACTATCCAGTCCAGGGCCAGGCTCGAGTAATAGTCCCCGTTGTTTCCCAGGATCAGGTTGGTCACGGGATCCACCCGCCCCCCCGGCACGGTCAGCTCGACCATCCCCGAGAGGGGCCCGGCCCTCCCTAGGATCTGGATAACCCCCAAATTATGGGTCGCCACCCTCCAGGGGCTCGCGCCAGGAGGGGGGACTGGGCCCTGGCCAAGGCTGTCCGCCAGGGCCTCGGCGATCCTGGTGACCGTCGAGCCAGCCCCTAGGAGGATGGAGGGCGGCCCCTTCCCGGCCTCGGACTCATTGCGCATCAGCTCAAGGACCCCATTCGCGACCTTGATCTTCTGGGTGACATAGAGGTGCTGTTTCTGGAAATAGGTGCTCATGTCCCGGGCAATGCCGAGGGCTAGGCCTGCGGGCCCCTCATGCCTGCGGAAAAGGGGGACGGCGACCTCCTCCTCGTACTTGGAGAGCTGGGTCCAGATCCAGGAATCGCTCGTGTAGTCGATGCCGAAGCGGGCGAGAAGATAGTGCCTGACCTCGCACAGGGGTATCTCGATGTCGAGGATGGAATCGACTCCCCGCCGGTCGTACTCCTCGGAAAACAGGATAAAGATAGCGGCTACCAGATCCTTGCGCTTAAGCCTTCGGCGAGTTCCGGAATCGGCCATCGGTGCCCCCCGTTCTGGAGACAAGATATACCCGTTTTGCTTGCCACGCAATGAAAGCTTGACATGCGTGCCTTGCGCCCTAGGCGGCTTTTGCCACATATCTGCATCACTCGTAGGATACAGCGAGCGGTTTTTTCTTGCTGACCTTTGGGACAGCGCCTTACTGTGCTTAATCATTCCTTCGTCTCCAGGAGGCAAACGACGTGAAAAAAGCCACCCTCATCGCCCTCATCCTTCTAATCGCCTGCTCAGGCTCCCTCTTTGCCCAAAAGGCCGTCAAGCTCGTCATCGCGGGCCGGGACGGCGACTATGGCACGGGCATGCAGGCCGCCTGCGACGCCTATACCGCCCTCCATCCCGAGGTCACCTTCGAAATCCTCAAGCTCTCCGGGGATGACATCTACCAGAAGACCGTCATAGACCTGAGGACCGGTACGGGCAGCTATGACGTCATCCTCATCGACGACCCCAAGGCCCTCCAGTTCCAGATGGCCAACTGGCTCGTCAACTTGGACGATGTCTACAAGAAGGCCGGCCTCAAGGTCGACCCGGACTTTTTCCCCAACCTCGTCGAGCTCTGCCGCCTCCCCGCGACCCCCAAGGGCAAGCTCTACAGCCTTCCCTTTATCGGCAACGTCTCCCTCTTCTCCTACCGCACCGACCTCTTCGCCAAGTACGGCCTCAAGGAGCCCAAGACCTGGGACGATGTGCTCGCCGCGGCCAAGAAGATCCAGGCCGGCGAGGGCGATGCGGTCAACGGCGTCGTCTTCCGGGGCGTCAAGGGCAATCCCATTGTCACGGCCTTCCTCCCCATGTTCTGGTCCTTTGGCGGAGAGATCTTTGACGCCAAGGGCAATCCGGTGATCAACTCCCCCGCTGGCGTCAAGGCCCTGAAGTATTTCCTCGAGCTGGCCAAGTACGCCCCCAAGGGCACGCCGATGAACAACACCGCCCAGGTCAGGGACACCCTCCTCGCCGGCGGCGCCGCCATCACCCCCGAGGTCTGGCCGGCCTGGCTCGCCAGCCTCAACGACCCCGCGAAGTCCAAGGTCGTGGGCCAGGTCAAGGTCATGGCCCATCCCTCGGGAGTCAAGCCCTCGGCCCCCATGCTCGGGATCTGGCACGTGGCCCTTCCTGTGGCCGGCCGGAACCAGGACGCGGCCTTCCAGTTCCTCCAGTTCCTGACCAGCGCCCCCACCCAGAAACTCATGGCCATGAAGGCCGGCCTGCCCCCGAGCCGGGCCTCGGTGTACAGCGACGCCGAGCTTCTGGCCCTGCGCCCCTTCTACCCGGGAGTCAAGGCCGCCCTCATCGCCGGCAAGGCCCGGCCCAGGACCATGTACTGGAGCGAGATCGAGAATATCCTCGGCGGATCCCTCCAGCAGGCCCTGATCGGAGACAAGACGGCCGAGCAGGCCCTCAATGAGGCCAACGCCGCCATAGCCCAGGCCATCAAGTAAGCCCAGGCGCGGAGACACGGAAGAATTGAAGCCTTCCGTGTCTCCGTGGTTTATTCCTACTATTCCCATTGTTCCGGAGCTCTCATGAAACGCAGTGGACGCATGCGGGGGATGGCCCCCTTCTATTGGGCCATCCTTGCCCCCGCCCTGGCCGTGATGTTGTGGCTGACCCTCTACCCCATCCTCAACATCGCGGTGACTTCCTTCCAGAACTACAACTACCTCACGAACGTGAGAAGGTGGATTGGAATAGGCAACTATGTCGACATCCTCCAGGACAAGGTCTTCCTGCGCTCCTTCCTCAACACCATCGTCTATTGCCTGGGCACGACGACCTTCGAGGTCGGCCTAGGCATCATCCTGGCCCTCGTCTTCTACGGCGAGTTCCGGGGCAAGTCGGCCTTTATGGTCATGGTCATCTTTCCCATGATGCTCTCCACCATGGTGGTCTGCGCGGTGTGGAAGACCCTCTACCACTATGACATTGGTCTCTTCAACTACATCCTGAAAGCGGTAGGCCTAGGCAAGGTGGGATGGCTCATCGACAAGGACAAGGCCCTCCTCTCCCTGGCCCTGGTGGACATCTGGCAGTGGACCCCCTTCGCCTTTATCGTCACCCAGGCCGGCCTCGCCTCGGTGCCCACGGAGATCTTCGAGGCCTCGATGATAGACGGGGCCAGCTACCGCCAGACCGTGTTCAAGGTCACCCTTCCGATACTGCGGGACCAGATCTTCCTCCTCCTCCTCCTGCGGGCCATAGACACCTTCAAGGTCTTCGCCAAGGTCTTTGCCCTGACCCGGGGCGGGCCGGGCAACGCGACCGAAACCACCTCCTTCTTCATCTACCGGGAGGCCTTTTCCTACTTCAAGCTCGGGCGGTCCTCGGCCGCCTCGGTGATAACCCTGGTCGCGGTGGGCCTGGCCTCCGTGTACTATCTGCGCAAGATCCTCAAGGAGGAATGAAGATGGCCTCCTATGTCCTCAAAAAGCGCGGCGTCCTCTTCCCCCTCGCCCTCATCGCGATCCTGGTCCTCTCCCTCTTCCCGATCTACTGGATCGCCACGATGTCACTCAAGACCCCGGTGGAGAACATCTCCCGGGTCCCCACCCTCTTTCCCAAGGTCCTCTCCCTGGAGAACTACCAGGCCATCCTCCAAGGCGGCTATCTCCGAAACCTCTGGAACTCGGTCTTTGTGACCAGCGCCTCGACCCTGATCTCCCTCGTCCTGGCCTTCCTCTCGGCCTATGCCCTGTCACGCTATCGCTTTCCGCTCAAGCTCAACTATGTCTTCCTCGTCTGGATCATCGTCGCCAAGATGCTGCCCCCGGTGGTCCTCGCGGTCCCCCTCTATGACATGTTCGCGCGCATGAGGCTCCTCAACAGCCTCTGGGGCCTCATCCTCGTCTACCAGGTCTATACCCTGCCGTATTGCATCTGGATGCTCTTTGGCTTCGTGAAGTCCCTCCCCCTCGAGTACGAGGAGGCCGCCGAGCTCGACGGGGCTTCCCGCCTCCAGACCCTGGGCCTCGTGGTCTTTCCCCTTGTGAGGACCGGGATAGTCGCCACCGCGATCTTTGCCATCATCGTGGCCTGGGACGAATTCCTCTTTGCCCTCCTCTTTGTCCGCAGCCCCGAGCTCCTGACCCTACCCCTCGTGATCGCCAACTTTATCGGGGAGTACGAGACCCTCTGGGGCCAACTCATGGGGATCGGGATCCTGGCCTCGGTGCCTGTTCTTCTCTTTTCCCGGGTGGTCTACAAGCGCATGACCCAGGCCTATGCCCTGGGGCTTAAATGAAGAGGCCCCGGCCCCTGGTCACCGCCCATTCAGGTTGCATGGGCTCGGCCCCCAATGGCAGGCGCCACTTGGAGCTTGCCCTCTCCGCCCGGGCCGATGTCATTGAGCTCGACCTCCGGCTGAGCGCGGACAGGAGGATCGTGCTGGCCCATGACGACGCGATAGCCGGACCCACAGGGCTAGGCCTGCCCATCTCCACCACGGGCCATGCCGAGCTTCTCGAGGCCGCCCGGGCCGCGGGGGGAGAGCTCCTCACCCTGGAGGAGGCCCTGGACTTTCTGGCGGGCCGCAGGACCATGATCAACCTGGACGCCAAGGAGGCTGAGGCGGCCCTCGTGGCCGGCCCCGTCCTGCGGCGGAGGGGCCTCCTGGACCAGGTCCTCTTCTCCGGCCTGGGGGAGGCCGAGGCCAGGGAGCTCAGGGCAAGCCTGCCCGAGGTCCGCTGCCTCCTCAACGCGGACGCCCTCCTCCCGGCCTCGGGCTACGGGGAGGAGGAGCTCCGACTGGCCTGCGCGGCCCTCACGGAGAGCGGCTGCTGTGGCCTCAACCTCGACTGGAGGGCAGCCCGGCCCGGCCTTATGGACTATGCCCGCCTCCGCTGCATTCCCGTACTCCTGTGGACCATCGATTCCGAGGCCGATCTCAGGCTCGCCCTGGACCTTGGTCCCTGGTCCATAACCACCCACAGGCCCGACCTCCTAGTCTCAATGCTCGACGGGGAGGGGAGCCAAGAAAGGCAACCATGAACTACGACATCGCCATGCTAGGCCACGTATCCAAGGACATCATTGTCGACCACCTCGGGGTCGAGACCCGCCTCCTCGGAGGGGCGGTGATCCAGTCAGCCGCAGCGGCCGCCCGCTCGGGGGCCCGCCTACTCGTGGTCACCAAGGCCGCCGAGGAGGACTGGCCCTCCCTCGAGTACCTGCGGGGCCTGGGCCTCGACCTGGTCGTGGGCAAGAGCCGGGCCACGACCTCGATCCTCAACGTCTTCAGGACCCCCGACCACGAGAGGCGGGACACAAGTCTGGTCTCCCGGGCCGAGCCCTTCTCGGCCTCGGATTTTCCGGTCGGGGCCACGGCAAAGATCATCGACCTGGCCGGCCTCTTTGTGGGCGAGTTGCCCGACAGCCTGATCGAGGAGCTCAAGCCCCGGGCGAGGCTGGCCGTCGACGCCCAAGGACTCCTGCGGAGAGCCGAGGCCGATGGGACCATGCGCTTTGCCGACTGGGCGGAAAAAAAGCGCTATCTGCCGATGCTAGACTACTTCAAGACCGACGCCGCCGAGGCCAAGATACTCACTGGCAGAGATGACCGGGAGGAGGCCGCCCGCATCCTGGCCTCCTGGGGGGCCAAGGAGGTCATGGTCACCCACAACACCGAGGTCCTGGTCCTCGTGGAAGGCCGCATCCACCGGGCCCCCTTTACGCCCTCGAACCTCTCGGGGAGGACCGGCCGGGGGGACACGACCTTTGCCTCCTACCTGACCCGGCGCCTGGGCCATGGTCCGGAGGACTCGGTCCGCTATGCCGCCGCCCTCTGTTCCCTCAAGATGGAAAAGCCCGGCCCCTTCACGGGCACCGTGGAGGAAGTCCTAAAGCGTATGGAAGAAGACGCGGGAAAAAGCTAGACTCCTAGTAACCCCCCGGCTCCGCAAGGGCTTTAGGGGGTAGGTCCAAGGAGCCTTTACCGTGAATAGAACTTCCCTTCCTGGCCTGGCCCTCCTGGGCCTGGCCCTTCTTGTGTCGGCCTGCGCCACCAAGTCCAGCCTGCCCCAGGTAGAGCGCCAAACCACGACGGCCAGCCCGAGGATCGACCCAGGCAAGCTGCTAGAATGGGGGGAGGCAAGTCCCATAGCGGCCGCCGAGGCGAGGGGTCTTCTCGACCTGGCCAGCCCCGGGGTCCTGGC
>JAKPBN010000363.1 GCA_029778945.1 Spirochaetota bacterium | reverse complement strand
TCCAGGAGTCTTTATCCGGGCCCCCCGCCTCGAGGCGCTAGGGGACGACAAAGCCCGAGGGGACAGAGCTTCGACCCCCAGGCTGGAAACCCTAGGCAGCCGCCGGCCTCCCTGCCCGGAGCCGGTCCTCTTTCGCTTTGCCTCGATTCTAGCGGCCAGCTTCCACCCCGAGCTTACGGAAAACCTTGGCCTCCACGCTCTCTTTCTCCAGATCGCCGGGGAAAGACTTTCGCATTGACCCTCCTGCCTCGGGCATGAGAACCTTTGCCTACCATGAGAATCGTCGCTCCCAACTACCGCGGACTGTTTCTAGCCCTCTTTGCGACCTTTGTCCTCTTTGGGACATCGTCGACGGTGGTTGGAGCCGCCCTGCCCTCGATTCTGGCCGATTTCAAATGGGAGTATGGCATTGCGGCGGCCTTGATGGCCGCCGGAAGCCTCGGCAACCTCGTCGCGATTTTTCTTGCGGGCCGCTTTATCGGGAGGCTTGGACCCAAGCTTGTCCTAGGAGTGGGCTTCCTCCTCGACACCCTGAGCCTCGCCTTTTTTGCCACCACCTCCCAGCCCCTGCCCAACATCCTCCTCTACCTTGCCCTAGGCCTGGGCCAGGGCTGCCTTGAGGTGGGCGTAAACTGGTCGGTCCTCCGGATGGACGAGGGCGGCTCAGGCAGGGCCATGAGCCTGATGCACGGCGCCTTCTCTATCGGCGCCGTGGTGGGGCCTTTTGTGATGGGACTGCTCCTCACGGCCCGGCTTCCCTGGACCTCCGTCTACCGGGGCATGGCCCTCCTCCTCGGCCTCCTCATGGTCCTGGTCATGGCCCTGCCCTTGGGCCGGATCAAGGGCAGCGAGACCGAAAGCAGGGCCAAAAAGCTGCGCCTAGCCGGGCCGGTCCGCTGGCTCGGCCTTGCGGCGATGCTCTTCTACGTGGGGACAGAGCTCGGGATATCGAATTGGGCGGCAGAGTTCTTTGTCCGGGCCTTTGGCTATGGGCCAGCCCTGGCCAGCTTCGCGGTGTCCCTTTTCTGGGGAGGCCTAGCCTTAGGGAGGTTCGCCATACCCTTTGTCTTTCGAAGAACAAAGCCGAGGCGCCTCCTCATTGCCTTGTCCATCCTCATGGCCCTTGCGACGGCATCCCTAGCTGGCCTCGGCCTGGCTGGTCCCTCCGTCGCCATCCTCGCGGCCCTGGCCATAGTCCTGGCGGGCCTGGGGGCATCCTGCGTCTATCCCGTCGCGGTCACCCTTGTGGGGGGCGCCTATCCGGATGATCCGGGTCCGGCGATCGGGCTTGCCTCCGCGGGAGGGGCGGTCGGAGCCTTGGGCTTTCCCTTCCTGATGTCGGCTATATCCTCGAGCCGAGGAGTCCAGGCCGGCTTTGCCTTCTACGCAGGCCTTGCCGTGCTCTCCCTGGTCTTCTGCTCGGCCCTGGCCACGGCTACCAGCAAGACTTCCTAGGAAATCCCGGCCCCGGAGGAACTCAAGCTCCACCTTGAACCCCCAGGGCCTTGCCCGTTAGGATTAAGCCAATCCATTCGACCGCCCTGGGAGGTCCCAAGCGATGAAAAAGCGCCTAGCCTCGAGCCTTGTCCTCATAGCCTTTGCCGGAGTCCTTGCCTGGACCCAAGGCGCAGGGAAGCTCCCCGACCTTAAGGGCCGCGCGATCCTGGCCGTCACCGAGAACGCCTATATGCCGCTCAACTTTGTCGACCCCAAGACAGGGAAGGCCATGGGCTGGGAATACGACTGCGTGAATGAGATCGCCCGGAGGCTCAACGCCAAGGTCACCTGGAAGGTGACCGCCTGGGATACCATGATCCAGGCAGTTAGGGACGGCCAATTCGACGTGGGCATGGATGGCATCACCATCACCGATGAGAGAAAGGGCCAGATTGACTTCTCCATCCCCTATATGGTCTCCCAGCAATTTATGCTGGTCCGGGCGGACGAAAAGCGCTTTTC
>JAKPBN010000359.1 GCA_029778945.1 Spirochaetota bacterium | reverse complement strand
GGCAGACATCGCAGGTGATGTAGACATCCGGGAGGAAATTCATCTCGATCTTGATCGTGCCGTCGCCCTGGCAGTTCTCGCAGCGGCCGCCCCGGACATTGAAGGAGAACCTGCCAGGCTTCCAGCCCCTGGCCTTGGAGTCCGGCAGGGTCGCGAAGAGGTCCCGGATGAGGCCAAAGACCCCGGTGTAGGTGGCGGGATTGGAGCGGGGCGTCCGGCCTATGGGGCTCTGGTCTATGTTGATGATCTTGTCTATGCCGTCGATGCCCAGGATGGACTTGTAGTCCCCCTCGGGCCAGCTCGTGCCCATCACCTTGTTGGAGATCACCGGATAGAGGAGGTCCGAGAGTAGGGTCGACTTGCCTGAGCCCGACACCCCGGTGATGCAAGTGAACATCCCGAGGGGGATGCTCACATCTATGCCCTTGAGGTTGTGCTCTTTGCAGCCCTTGATCGTTATGCGCTTCCCGTTTCCTGGCCTCCGCTCCGAGGGCACGTCTATGGTCAGGGTCCCGGCGAGGTAGCGGCCGGTCACGCTCTTCTGGCTGCGCATGACCTCCTCCGGCGTACCCTGGGCCACGATGGCCCCGCCATGGACCCCGGCCCCGGGGCCCAGGTCGACGATGTAGTCGGCGGTGCGCAGGGTCTGCTCGTCATGCTCGACCACGATGAGGGTGTTGCCGATGTCCCTCATGTAGACGAGGGTGTCGATGAGCTTCTGGTTGTCCCTCTGGTGGAGGCCGATCGAGGGCTCATCGAGGATGTAGAGGACCCCCACAAGGGAGGAGCCGATCTGGGTCGCGAGGCGTATGCGCTGGGCCTCCCCGCCCGAGAGGGTCGCGGCCTTGCGCTCCAGGGTGAGGTAGTCCAGGCCCACATTCCTCATGAAGGTGAGCCTTCCGGTGATCTCCTTGAGGATCTGCTTGGCGATCTGCCTCTCCGTGTCCGTGAATTCTATGGCCTTGAGGAAGGCCAGACTGTCCTCCACCGACTTGACCGAGAGGTCGTGGACATTCGTCCCGCCCACGGTCACCGCCAGGGCCTCGGGCCTGAGCCTATGCCCGCCGCAGGCCTCACAGGGCTTCTCGTTCATGAAGCGCTCGAGCCACTGCTTGATACCCTCGCTCTGGGTCTCAAGGTAGCGGCGCTTGAGCTCCGCGAGGATGCCCGGGAACTTGGACTGGTACTCGAACTTGCCCGTCCCCTCCCGGTTCTCGTACTTGATCTTCACGGCCTCGTCGGTGCCGTAGAGGATGGCGTCCATCACCTTCTTGGGAAGCTTGGCGAAGGGCGTGTCGAGGCTGAACTTGAAGTGCTTGGCCAGGGCCTCGAAGCGGCTGCGGTTCCAGGCGGCGTCGGGGTTGTAGGGGACGCAGCCTCCCTCCTCGAAGGAGAGGGACTTGTCGGGGATCACGAGGTCGGGGTCGAACTCGAGCTTGATCCCGAGGCCCGTGCACTCCGGGCAGGCGCCCTGGGGGGCGTTGAAGGAAAAGAGGCGGGGCTCCATCTCGGGCAGGGAGATGTTGCACTCCGGGCAGGCCCCCTTCTGGCTGAAGAACTCCTCGGTCGCCGCCTCCCCCTCGCCCCGGATGACAATGACCGAGCCCTCGGCTATGCCCAGGGCCGTCTCCACGGCCTCGGAAAGGCGCTTGCGCGAGTCCGGTCCGAGCTTGAGGCGGTCCACGACTATCTCGATGGAATGCTTCTTCTGCTTCTCAAGGGCAATCTCCCCGTCGAGCTCCCGGAGCTCCCCGTCCACCCGGGCCCGGACAAAGCCCTGCTTGGCCGCGTCCTCGAGGATCTTCTTGTGCTCCCCCTTCATGGCCCGGATCACCGGGGCAAGGATCTGGAGCCTCGAGGAGGATGGCCAGGAGAGGATGGTGTCGAGGATCTGGTCGACCGACTGCTCCTTGATGACCCGGCCGCACTTGGGACAGTGGGGTATGCCGATGCGGGCGTAGAGGAGGCGGTAGTAGTCGTAGATCTCCGTCACCGTGCCCACGGTGGAGCGGGGATTCCGGTGGGTGGTCTTCTGCTCGATCGAGATGGCCGGGGACAGGCCCTCGATATAGTCCACGTCGGGCTTGTCCATCCGCCCGAGGAACATGCGGGCATAGGACGAGAGGGACTCGACATAGCGCCGCTGGCCCTCCGCGAATATCGTGTCAAAGGCGAGGGATGACTTGCCCGAGCCCGAGAGCCCGGATATGACGATTAGCTTGTCCCGGGGAAGCTCGAGATCGATGTTCTTAAGATTGTGCTCCCGGGCGCCCTTGATTATCAGTTTGTCCATAATATATGGAGCATAATCCCGGGCCTTCCCGGGCGGCAAGGGGGTACTACTATAATTATGTGTAGCACCTGGATAAATGCGCCCAGGCAAAGGGCATGGAAAAAGACGGATAAAATGCCTTTTGATTTGAACCAAACCGGCCCAGGGGCGTCGAATATGTTGACTGGACCGGAGAATGCATCCGGTCGTGGAGGTATCATGTCGCGCCTGAAGCTGCCCTTCCTCGCCTTGGCTCTAGCCCTCAGGCTCACCGCCTGGGGCCAGACCGCGCCGGCCCTGCAGCCTTCCGCCCTCGCGGGGGACTGGTCCGGCTCGGTCATCGCCGGCGGGAATGAGCTGCCCATCGTCTTCCATATTGTGGCCACCGACGGGGTCCTCTCGGCGACCTGGGACAGCCCCAGCCAGGGAGCCTTTGGCCTAGGCACCAAGAGTGTAGGCCTTTCAGGCCAGGTCCTCACCATAGACATACCTATCGTAAAGGCCAGCTACACGGGGACGGTCTCCGCCACCGCCGACCACATCAAGGGCAGCTGGAGCCAGGGAGGGGCCAGCCTCGCCCTCGACCTGGGACGGGCAGCCATCGCCGCCCCCGGGAGGCCCCAGACCCCCCTGGCGCCCTTCCCCTACACAAGCCTTGAGGTGGCCATCCCCGGTGGAGCCTCCGGGGTCAGCCTTGCGGGAACCCTTACAGAGCCTGCGGGACCGGGCCCCTTCCCGGCCATCGTCCTCGTGACAGGCTCGGGGCCCCAGGACCGGGACGAGACCATCTTTGGCCACAAGCCCTTCCTCGTCATCGCCGACTACCTGGCCCGCCGGGGTGTGGCCGTGCTCCGCTACGATGACCGGGGCTTTGGGGCATCCTCAGGCAACTTCGATGCGGCGACAACCCTCGACTTCGCCGATGACGCCCAGGCTGCCCTGGCCTGGCTTGGGGCGAGAAAGGAGATCGACAGGACTCGCCTTGGCATAGCCGGCCACAGCGAGGGTGGCCTAATCGCGCCTATCGTCGCATCCCGGGATCCCCGGGCCCGCTTCGCCATGCTCCTGGCCGGTCCGGCGCTGACCGGAGAGCAGATCCTCCATCTCCAGGGCGCCGCCATCGCCAGGACAGGAGGGGCCAGCGAGGCCGATATCGCCGAAGCCAGGGCTATCAACGCCAGGATCTACGCCGCGGCCATGGCTCCAGGCAGCGATCAAGAGGCTGCCGCCCGGGTCAAGGCCGAGTATATCGAGGCCATGAGCGCGGCCAAGGGGCTCGACGCCAAGGCGAGGCAGGAGGCCCTCGCCCAGGCCGACTCCCTGGCCAAGCAGATGGCCAGCCCCTGGATGCGGGCCTTCCTGAGCCTCGACCCGAGGAGCTTCCTCTCCAGGATGGCCGTGCCCACCCTCGCCCTCTTCGGAGGCCTCGACCTCCAGGTGCCGCCCAAAGAGAACAGCGAGGCCATGGCCAAGGCCTTTGCCGAGTCCGGCCACGGGGCCCTCCTCACAAGCCTGGTCCTGCCCGGCCTCAATCATCTTTTCCAGCACGGGAAGACCGGGTCTCCGGCCGAATACGCCGGCATCGAGGAGACCTTCGCGCCCGAGGCCCTAAAGGCGCTGGGGGACTGGATCCTCGCCCTGCCCCCTAGGCCCTAGCGGGCCCTGCTCCCGTGCTTGCGGGGGCCTAGGTCCCGCACTATGCTTTCCTGGCGCCGTCGGCCCGCCAGGAAGGCCTAGGCCTTGGCGCGGGGGAGCCGGGTGGAGGACAAGCTGAGGGGTGACGAGACAGTGGTCGGAAGCGATGGCCGGGCCATACCCCTGAGGCAGGCCCTCGCGGAGAGCGCCGAGCCCTTGAGAAGATTCCTCTGGCGGCTTTCAGGGGATGAGGAGACGGCCCGGGAGCTCGCCCAGGAGGCGATGGTCAAGGCCTTGGTGGGTTTCCGGAGATACCGCGGGGTGTCCAGCTTCCGGACCTGGCTCTTCGCGATAGCCGCCAACCTCTACCGGGACTCAAGGAGGAGGAAGCGGCCTGCCACGCTTGAGGACGGGCGGGACCTCCATGACGCCGGCGCGGAGGCGGGGATGATGGAGCGGAGGCTGGACGCCCAGAAGGCTTGGGCCTTGATGCAGTCCCTGCCGGCCCCAAAGCGAAAGGCCCTGGTCCTCCGGCTCGAGTTCGGCCATTCCTACGAGGAGATAGCCCGGATCCTGGCCTGCCCCGTCGGGACCGTGCGGTCCCGCATCCACTCGGGGCTCGAGGATCTTAGGGCCGCAATGGGAGAGAAGGTGGGGGAAATGCCATGAAGGATGAAGACTGCGCGGCCTATCGCCGCGAGATATCCGAGATTCTGGGTCGGACGGAGGCCCTTTCGGCGCCGTGCGCGGCCCATCTTGAGACCTGCCGGGAGTGCTCGGCCTACGCTGGCCTCGTCTCGGCCCTTGCGGCCGGGCCGGGGAGGGCCGAGAGGAGCCCGGCGCCGGAATGGCGGACTGCCGAGGAGGTCCTGGGCCTGGCCTCGAGGATACTGGCCCGGCGCCGGGAGGCCCGCCAATTTGCCCTCTTCCTCTTCATCGCGGCCTCCGCCCTGGCGGCCTGGGCCTGGCTAGGGATCTCCGGACAGGGCCGGACCCTGCTCGCCCTTCAGGCCCTGGCCTTCCTTGTCCTTCCCTTCGCCTGCCTAGTCGCCCTGCGGGGCAAAACCCAAGGAGCCTCGACATGAAAAGCGACGCCTCCGAGCTTCCCCTCTGGGCCTGGCCCCTTATCGCCCTCCTCCTCCTGGGCCAGGCAACCTGGATCTACCGGGACGCCCAGGCCCGGGGAGAGAGAAAATTCCTCTGGGGCCTCTTCGGCCTCCTCAATTTTCCAAGCTCGGTCTTAGTCTATCTTATCGTGACCCGGGCCTTGGCCCGAAGGATCGAATGCCCTGCCTGCCAGGGGCGCATCCCCGCCGGCTCCAGGTTCTGCCCGGACTGCGGTGCCCAGATCCCCAGCCATAAACCAAGCCGGGATAGTTGAAGCGAGGCCCCATGCCCCCCCACAGCCCCTCCTTGGGCGGAGGCTCAAGCCTCCTCCGGGCCCTCGTCCTGGCCCTCGCCCTGCTTCCCTTTCCGGTCCTGGGCCAGGCTAGCCCCCTTCCGCTCGAGGGTCTGGGGCCGGAGTCGATCCTGGGTTCCTGGAAGGGCGAGTTGCAGGTCTCCGAGAGGCGCCTCCCCCTCGTCTTTAACCTAAGCCTTGGCAAGGATGGCCTGAGAGCCACGATGGATAGCCCCAGCCAAGGGGCCTGGGGGCTTCCGACGAGCCAGGCAAGGCTCGAGGGAAGGCGGCTGAGCATCCTTATGGCTGCCCTAGGGGCTTCCTTTGTCGGAGACGTCGATCCTGCGGTCCTGTCCATCACCGGTACCTGGTCCCAAGGCGCGGCTAGCCTCGCCCTGAGGCTTGAGAGGACGGGACCAAGCCCCGGGCCTGGCCGACCCCAGACTCCCGCTCCGCCCTTTCCCTACAAGACCGAGGAACTCCGGGTGCCGGGGGGGCCGGGAGTGAGCCTCGCCGGGACCCTCGCCCTCCCCGCTGGCCCTGGCCCCCATCCGGCCGTCCTCCTCGTGAGCGGCGGAGGTCCCCAGGATAGGGATGAGACTATCCTGGGGCACAAACCCTTCCTCGTGATCGCCGACTATCTCTGCCGCCGGGGGATTGCCATCCTCCGGTTGGATGACCGCGGCGTCGGGGCCTCGACCGGAAAGTTTGTGGACGCCACCAGCCTGGATTTCGCGGAGGATGCCGAGGCCGCCCTCCTCTGGCTTGCCGGGCGTCCCGGGATCGACCCGAGGAGGCTTGGCCTGGCCGGCCACAGCGAAGGTGGCCTTGTGGCGGCCATCGTCGCGGCCAGGAATCCGGCGGTCCGCTTTGTCATCCTCCTCGCGGGCCCTGGCCTCCCGGGCAAGGAGCTCTTGCTGCTCCAGACCGCGGCCCTCATGCGGGCCAAGGGAGCGCCCGAGGAGGATATCCTTGCCACGAGATCGATCAACGCGCGGCTCTATGCCCTGGCCACCAGCCCGGGGGATCCCCGGCTTAGCGCCGAGGCGATCAAGCGGACCTACCTGGACTGGATACGCGAAAGGCCGGGGCTGACGGAGGACCAAAAGGCCGAGGCCGGCCAGGGGGCCGAGGCCCTGGCCGCGAGCCTCCTCGGCCCATGGATGAGGGGCTTCCTGGGCCTGGATCCCCGCCCTGCCCTCGCCCGCCTCGCCATACCCGTCCTCGCGATGAACGGCACCAAGGACCTCCAGGTCCCGGCCAGGGAAAACCTCGAGGCTATCGGCGCGGCCATGGCGGGGTCCTCGGGAAGGCTCACAAGCCTGGCCCTCCCGGGGCTCAACCACCTGTTCCAGCACGCCCGCACGGGCCTGCCCTCGGAGTACGGGAGCATCGAGGAAAGCTTTGCCCCCGAGGCCCTCGGCATCATCGGGGACTGGATCCTGGCCCGCTAGGCGGAGAATCCGTCGAGCAGGGCCTTGAGGCCCGACTCGGAGATGGGCTTGGGCAAAAAACCCAGGGGCCCGGTGGCGCCGGCCCGGGCCAGGGTCTCGGGGTCGGTGTAGGCCGAGGTGAACACGAGGGGGATGGCCCAGCGCTCCTTGAGGATGCGCGCGGCCTCGATCCCGTCCAGGTCCCCCTCAAGGCGTATGTCCATGAGGACGAGGTCGGCTTTTCCCCCCTCCAAGGCCTCGATGGCCCCCGCGGCGCTGGGCACACAGGCCAGGATCGAGTGGCCCAGGCCCTGGATCATCCGCGAGAGGACTAAGGATATGAGGCGCTCATCCTCTACCACCAGGATCTTCATCCCGGTCAGACTAAGGCGTCGGGGACCTGAAAGTCAACCTGAGCCGGGCTCCCGGTCCAGGCAGGACCTCGAAGCGGCCATGGAGCTGGTCCGTGAGGCTCCGGATTATCGTCAGGCCCAGGCTGCCCGCCCCCGGCTCCCCGGCTCCGGAGTCCATGCCCGGTCCGTCGTCCTCGACCTCCAGCACGAGGTCCTCCCCGTCCCGGCGGAGGCCTATGGCGAGGCTTCCCGTGGTGCGGCCGGTAAAGGCATGCTTGAAGGCGTTGAGAAGGAGCTCATTGAGGATGAGGCCGCAGGGTATGGCCGCGTCTATGCCCAAGCCTAGGGGCTCGGCCGCTATCCGAGCCTTTACCCCCGGCGGCGCCATCTCCATGAGGCGTCCGGCCAGGCGGGCGATATAGTCGGCCATGTTTACCCTCGTGAGGTCCCGGGAGCCATAGAGCTCCTCATGGACGAGGGCCATCGCAAAGACCCGGCTTTGGCTCTCGGCGAAAAGGCGCTTGGTCTCCGGGTCGGAGATGGCGCTCATCCTGAGGTAAAGGAGGCTGTTGACTATCTGGAGGTTGTTCTTGACCCGGTGGTGGATCTCCTTGAGCATAACCTCCTTCTCAGCCAGGGAGGCGGCCAGCTCGGTCCGCTTTGCCTCGAGCTCGGCGGTCCGCACCGTGACGGCGGCCTCGAGGTTTTCGTAAAGCCAGGCGTTCCGGAGTATGAGGGCAAAGATGGAGGAGAGCCTGCCCAGGGTATCCAGGATTGTGCCTATGTTGCCTTCCTCCGCAAGGTCGAGGAGGAAGACCACCCCGACCCGCCGGGAGGCGTAGCGGAGGGGGAGGACGAGGGACTTCCCTATGCCCAAGTCCCGGAGGATCCGGGCGGAGCGATCATCCTCCCCGGGGCCCACAAAGAAGGCATCCTCGGCCCCGTGGGTCAGCTCGGCCAGCTCCTTGAGCCGGGGATCCTCGCCGAGGGCCCGCCTTCGCTCGGGCAGGAAGGAGACGAGGCGGTGCTCGCCCTCCCCGGTCAGCCCCGGGCACTCGTAGACAAAGACGCTCCGCACGCCCACCAGGCTTCGCAGCTCCCCGGCGATATAGGCGACGCAGCGGTCGGGGGTGTCGGCCAGGGACATGATCCTCTCCACGAGGTCGGAAAAGAGGAATTCGTAGGCCGGGCC
>JAKPBN010000341.1 GCA_029778945.1 Spirochaetota bacterium | reverse complement strand
CCGCTCGCAGATGCCCACAATTAGGACAAGCAGGAAGGCCAGGCCCACGGTGATCCCGAGGAGGAGTCCCGCTTCGGCATTGTGGCCGCCCTCGACGGCGCTGTAGAGGGCCAGGGGCATGGTCTGGGTCCGGCCGGGCATGTTGCCCGCCACCATGAGGGTGGCTCCGAATTCCCCCAGGGCCCGGGCAAAGGAGAGGACGGCTCCGGAGATGATGCCCGGGGCGGCCAGGGGGAGGGTGATCCGCCGGAAGATAAAGCCCTCCTTGAGGCCCAGGGTCCGGCCCGCCCGGGCGAACTGGGGGTCGAGGTTGCGAAGGGCGGCCTTGCAGGACTGGTACATGAGGGGCAGGGACACCACGACGGAGGCGATCACCGCCGCCCCCCAGGTGAAGATGACTTGGACTCCGGCCCTGGCGAGGAGGGAGCCCAGGGGGCCCCGGCGCCCCAGGAGGAGGAGGAGGAGGTAACCCAGGACCGTGGGGGGGAGGACCATGGGCAGCAGTACCAGGGACTCCCAAAGTCCCTTAAGGGGTACCTGCCGATTCGTGAAGAGCCTGGCCAGGGAAAGGCCCAGCACAAAAGAAACGAGGGTCGCCACGGTGGCTACCCTCAAGGAGAGGAGGACGGGTGCCCAGGCGCTCACGGCTTGGTAAAGCCCGCCGCCGCAAAGGCGTCCTGGGCGAGCTTGCCCTGGAGGAAGGCGATGAGGCGGGCGGCCGCGGCCTGGCTCCTGGAGGCCCCGATCACGGCGATCGGGTAGACCACGGGGCTCGCAAGGGAGGAGGCGGGGAAGCGGTAGACCACCTTGATGGGACTGCCTGACTTGACGCTCAAGGCGTCGGTCAGGAAGACGATACCATAGGGGGCCGAACCGGTCTGGACATACTGGAGGACCTCCCGGACGTTGTTCCCTAGCACCAGGCGGCCTTCCACGAGGGGATAGAGGCCGAGGCTCTTGAGGGCTTGGACCCCATAGCGTCCGGCGGGCACCGAGTCGGGGTTGCCGATCGCAAAGACCTTGGCTCCCTGGAGGATGGGCTTGAGCGCCTCGACGGAGGCCGCGGGCTGCTGGCCGGCGTCCGCGACGAGGACCACCGAGTTGGCCAGGAGGTCGAGGCGGGTCCGTGGGGCTAGGAGGCCCGCCTTGTCGAGCCTGTCCATGTCCTCGGCGGCGGCGGAGAAAAAGAGGTCGACCGGGGCCCCTTCCTCGATCTGCTTGCGCAGGGAGCCCGAGCCGCCAAAGTTAAACTGGATCCCCAAGCCTGTGGCCTTTTCCGCCTCGGCCTTAAGGCCGCTGAGGATATCCGTGAGGCTTGAGGCCGCAGAGACGACGAGGCTGGGCTTGGAGGCTTGGGCGCCGAGGGCCGCGGAGAGGATGGTGGCCCATAGAAGAAGGGCTAGGCACTTTTTGCCCATAAGGAATCCTTTCAAGGCTGCGGCTCCGGGCCTGGACGCCCGGAGCCGCAAATATCGCAGGTGAGGACCCGAGGGCTGGGAGGCCGGTCGATGTACTCACTCAATGAGTATGTAAAGGCGATGGCACTTTGTCAATCATTTGTTTTTTCCTAAGTCGTAGACATAGGGTATTTATATATATGAATATCCATATAGTAATCTGCACGAATGTGCATGCCAGCTTGGTTAAAATCAACATATTGCCGAAATTTCGCCACATTTTCTTATAGTGGAATTTGACACGAATGATGGATGCAGGTAGGATGATCGTGCTATAGATCCATTTTTTCTCCATTGCTGGAACCAGCGGAGAAGAAAGGCATGGGAGGCCGGTTCATGGACAATGAGAACAAAGAATCCGGCGGTATCGATGGCTTCATGAAGAAGACCGCGAGCCGCAAGGAATTCCTCCGAATGAGCGGGAC
>JAKPBN010000326.1 GCA_029778945.1 Spirochaetota bacterium | reverse complement strand
CTCAAGGGCCCCCTCCTCGCGGGCCTCCTCGAGGTCGCCCGGCGCAGGACGGGCTCGATCCTCCTCACGGCGGATTCCCCGGACTTTGGCCGGGAGGGGGACAGCCCCGAGATCGAGGCCCTCCTCCCGGTGGAGCTCAAGTCGAGGCGGATCAGGGACCTCCCCGACCTGGGCCTCCTCCTCCTCCTGGACACCTCGGGCTCGATGTTCGGGGACAAGCTCTCCCTGGCCAAGGTCACGGGCCTCGAGCTCCTGGCCCAGCTCAAGCCCCAGGACAGGGTCGGCCTCATGCTCTTTTCCGACGAGCGCCGCTGGGTCTACGACTTTGCCCCCAACTCAAGCATCAAGGCCGCCCCGGTCGTCGACCCCGTCCCGGCCCAGGGAGGGACAGACCTCGCCAAGGCCCTGGCCGAGGGCCTTGGGCGCCTCGAGTCCCTGGCCGTGCCCGAGCGCCATGTCGTGATCGTGAGCGACGGTATCACGCGGCCCGCGGACTTTCCGGGCCTGGCCGCCCGGGCCAGGGCCTCAAGGATCTCCATCTCGACCATGGGGGTGGGCAAGGACGCCGACAGGCCCCTCCTCGAGCGCCTGGCCAGGCAGACCGGGGGCAGGTACTATCCCGTGGCCTCCGCCGAGGAGATTCCCAGCCTGCTTTTCGAGGATCGGAAGAGCCTTGCCCGGCCTCCCTTTGTCCAGGAGGAGGTCCCCATCTTTGCCCATGGCGGCATCGAGGTCAGCAAGGTCTCGGGGATGAGCCTCCTCTCGGCCAAAAAGGCGATGTCGGTCCTCCTCTCCAACGCCCTGGGGGATCCCCTCCTCTCCTCCCGGGACCTGGGCAACCGGGCTATCCTCGTCTTTGCCTCGGACCTCCATGGCGGCTACACCAAGGATTTTTTCCGCAGCTCCTCGGCCTCGGGCATCTTCAAGGACAGGCTCGACGCCCTCTTCGCGGAGGAGCCCCTCGAGCTATCCCTCCTCGAGGGCGGCCGGGGGGTCCACCTCCACCTGGCGTCGTCCTCCCTCGTCGCGCCTTCCCTGGTCCTGAGCGCGGTCGGCCAGGCATCCCTCGATTTCCCCCTGGTCTCCTCGGGGCCCGGGACCTGGGAGGCTAGGCTCGTCCTGCCCAGAAAGGGCCCGTGGAAGGCGGCTATCCAAGACCGAGGGACTAGCCTGGCTAGCTTTGGCCTAGGGGTAAACCTTGGCCTCTCGGGCCTCGAGCCCGGGGACGCGGCGGCCATGGCCGCCTGGGACACCGGGGCCTGGCGGATCCTCCCGGCCTCCCAGACCTGGCTCTACCTGGCCTTTGCCTCCTCCCTGGGGACCACCCTCTTCCTGCGCAGGAGAAAGCGATGAGCTCCCATGGCCTGCCCCTGCCTCGGCGCCTTCCCGCGGTCCTGCTGGGCCTGGGCCTCGTCCTCCTCGGCCGGCCCGGAGCAGCCCTGCCCGGAGCCGGGAGCCCCCAGGCCCTGGCGATCACGGGAAACACCCCGATAGCCGGACGGATCGCCGAGCTCGAGCTGGAGGCCGCCGGGGGCATCCTTGGCCGAGTCGAGGTGAGGGGGATAGCCTGGGATGGCTCGGCTTCCCTGCTCTACCGGGAGGAGGTCGGGGCCTGGACCTCGCGGCTCCCCGTCCGGGTCCTTATCACGGAGGACCTGCGCTTCCTCGAGGCCCGGGCCGGGGGGCCTGGAGGAGAAAGCCAGGCCAGGCTCGGCCTTGAGGACAGCCTCCAGGCCGGTCCCGCCGAGACTGAGAGACGGAGGAGACTGGCGGCCCTGGTGCCTCCCTTTGCGCGCTACACGGAAGGGCCCCTGCCGCCCTGGCTCGACCTGGCCGCCTCGAGCCCCGAGGCCGCGGCCCGGGAGATCCTTCCAAGCCTAGCCCTGGGCCGCCCGCCCCTGGCCGCCCTGGCCGTCCTCGCGGCCCTGGCCCTCGGGGCTGCCCTGGCCGCGGGCCGCAGGAGGAAGTCCCCGGGGCCCCGGCCCATCCCCCTGCCTGCCCTGGCCCTGGCCTGCCTCGCCGTGGCCCTAGGCAGCCTCGCCCTCCTCCCCCGGGAGGCCCGCCTCATCATCGTCGACCTCCCCCCCCGGGACTCCCAGGGTCTTGTCTCGGGCCGCCTGGCGGCGGGAGCCGGGCCGGGCCTGGACAAGCGCATTGTGCGTTATGCGAATCCAAAGGAGGCGGGAGAGCTGTCCCTCCTCCTCCTCTCCACCCCGGGGGAATCATCCCTGCCCCTCGGGGACCTGGCCTTGCCTGGGGATGACCTTGTCCTCTCCGGCCCCCTCCTCATCGTTGGAAAGGCCGGCGGCTTTGAGGTCCGGACAGACCGGGCCCTTTCGGGTTGGAGGATCCATGGACATCCCTAGGATCCTTGCCCGCCTGCTGTTCCTCCTGCCCCTGGCCGGCCTTTCGGCGCTTGCCCTCCCGATCGAGGGGGGGCCGGGGCCCTACCTTGTCCTGGGTCTCTGCCTAGCCTGGGCCCGCCTAGGCGCGGCCGTGGCCAGAAAGCGGGGGAGGGAGGAGGCCGTCCTCGCTTTTGAGACCCTGCCCTTTGCCCTCTGGATCGCCGCCCGCCTCGCCGACCTGGGCTCCCTCGAAGCCCTGGTGATCGGCCTGTCCTTCTTTGCCTTTGCGGCCTTTGTCCTCTGGGCCGAGGACCTCCTCCTTGCCCAGGCCCGGGGGCCCCTGCCCGTCCTGGCCTACCTCCTGGCGGCCTCCCTGCCTGGCCTCCTCGACCTGGGCCTTCCAAGGCAGGGCCTCGCCTGGCTCCTCCTCGGGGCCTCGGGCCTGGGCCTCGTCCTCGCGGGCTATGTCCAGGGACGGAGGAACCGGTGAGGGGTGACCCCAGGCTCAAGGCCCTTGAGGGCCAGCTTCTCTCCCATCTGCTGCGGCAGAGGGCAAGAAATCTCCTCGTCTGGCTTGGCCTCTCGATCCTGGCCTGGTCCCTGGGCCAGCTTGCCTTCGTCCTCCTCTCCCCCCCGGCTTGGGCATCCTCGGCCCTCCTCCTCGGCCTCCTCTCCCTCTCGCCCCTGGCCCTCTTTTGGCCCGATGACGAGGGTATGTTTTTGCGGGAGCTGCGGCGCCTGGATCCGGACACGACCATCGAGGCCTGGCTCGGCGCCCCGCCGGGACCTGCCCGGGACCTCCTCTCCCTGCGGGCCAGAGAGGTGGACGAGGGCCTGGGCTTCCGGAAAATGCCCAGGGCCCCGGGATTCTATAAGGGCCTTGGCCGCCTCTTTAGCCTGGCCGGCCTGGGCCTCGCCATCCTCCAGCTCGTCGCCCTCCTCGTCCTCCACCATCCCCTCCTCGCCTGGTCGGCGGCGGAGGCCTCCCGGGCCAGGGCGACGGGCCTGGGCAGGGCAATCGAGGAGGGCCTAGCCCCGGACCCGGCCGAGGCCTATCGCTATGCCGAGGACCAGGACCGCCAGGCCCCGGATGCCAGCCCCTGGAGGGAAGGCCTCGCAGCCGAGGAAGGGGAGCTGGACCTGGGCCAGGGGACGGCCCAGGCCCGGAGGCTGGGCAAGGGTGAGGAGGCTCCGGCGGCAGAAGCCGAGGATACGGCCGAGCCTAGGCCTGGAGAGCCTCGCCCCGGCCCCGGGGGCCTTCCCGGTCTGGGCCAGGGCCGGGACGACCAGGCCGGTCCTGGGATTGAGATGGCCGGGGCCGGGGGCGGGACAGGCAAGGATCCCCCCATCAATGGCGGGGGAGACAAGGCAGGAGCCGGCCAGGGTTTTTCCGGCAGCGGGCCTATGCCCTCGGCCAGTCCCCTGGAGAACTACCTGACCCGCCTCCTCGGGGCCGACACTTCCAGTCCAGGCACGTCCAAGACCGCGAGCCGAGACCTGGGCCTGGCCGAGCTCAGGGCCTTTGAAAGGCGGTATTTCCAGAGCCTCTCCCTGGGCCCGGGCCTCCAGAGGCGGGACTCCGGGAGGGCCCTCCAGCTCAAGGCCCGGTGGAAGGCCCTGATAGGCGGAGAAAGATGAGACGTATCCTTGCGGCCCTCGCCGTGGCCGCCATCGGCCTCGGCTCCTGGCTTGTCCTGGCCTGGCTCGAGACCGCCCTGGGGGGAGGCCTCGTCCTCTCGGCCTGCCTTGAGGAGGCCATGAAGGTCCTCGTGCTTGGCCTGGCCCTCGTCCTGGGCCGGAGCCAGGGCCAGGGCCAGGCCCCGGGAAGAGCCCTCCTCCTGGGCCTCATGGCCATAGGGGTCTTCGCGGCAGCGGAAAACCTGGCCTACCTCCTTGCCTTCCGGAGCCCCGACATCCTCGAGCGGCTTCTTTGGTCCGAGCCCATCCACTTGGTCACCGGCCTGGCCTGGGCCCTCGCCCTGGCGGGCCCGGGCAGGGGGAAGGACCGGATCCCGGCCAGGCTCCTCGGCTTCCTGGGCCTGGGCGCCCTGGCCCTCTCCTGGCACCTAGGCTTCAACCTCCTGGCCGCAGGCCCCCGGCCCGGCCCCGGGAAGGAGGGCCATGGCCTGGCCCTGGCCCTGGCGGGCCTCTGCAACGGCCCGGCCATAATAATACTAGGTAAATATTTCGCGCAACGCGTCCTTATCGGAGGTTTCCTGTATGGAGAAGACTGAGGGCTATTCATCCGCCGAGCTCGAGGCCGACCTGGCCAGGGTCGTGGACTTTGCCCAGGCCTACCGGGGCTATGTGGAGACCCGGGTCGTGGGTTGCCATGAGATCGTGGAGAGGCTTTTCCTGGCCTTCCTCTGCGAGGGCAACGTCCTCCTCGAGGGCGCCCCGGGCCTGGG
>JAKPBN010000316.1 GCA_029778945.1 Spirochaetota bacterium | reverse complement strand
GGGCGTCCCGGTAGCCCCCGAGACGGTCGAAGGTCGAGCTGACAAAGGAGGGTCCGGCCAGGTGGAGGATTTCCCGGTGGCCATTGGAGGCGAAAAGCGAGGTGATCTCTTTCGTCTTCTGGTATTCGTCCGTGAGGATGGAGTGGTCCCGGAGGCCCGGGAGCCAGCGCCCCACGAGGAGGAAGGGCAGCTCGAGGCTCGCCAGGTAGTCGGCATTGCTGCGCTCGCCGCAGACGGGCATGAGGAGGAGGCCATCGACCTGGCGCTCCACGAGGACATCGATGGCCTCCCTCTCCCTGGCCGGGGATTCCTCGGTGTTGGTGAGGAGGATGTGGTAGTCATGGGAGCGGGCAGCGTCCTCGATCCCGAGGATGAGCTCGGCGAAGAAGGGGTTCGAGGAGTCGGCCGACACCACCCCGATGGTGTTCGTCTTCCCCAAGCGGAGGCTCTTGGCGACCGTGTTGGGTATGTAGCCCATGTCGCGGGCCAGCTTCTGGATGCTATAGCGTGTCTCAACCTTGACATTGGCCTCGTTCCGCAGGGCGCGAGAAACGGTGTTGATGGAGTAGCCGCTCTTGTCGGCCAGCTCCTTTAGGGATACACGCATATATTAACGATAATATTCTCAGTCAAAAGTCTCCCCTGTCAATCTACCATTTTTACCATCGATAATTATTAAACGACACTATATGACATAATATGTCATTATATGACACTGTTAACGTTATCTTTCTACGGATAGATTGAGACGCTCTTCGCCTCTAGGATCCTAGCCAGACTAGGCCCCATACAGGAAGGTGCCGGCCCGGGACTTGAGACTGCCTACCCTGGGCCTATACTCTGGGCCCATGCGCCGCCTCCCCCTCGCCGCCTTCTTGCTCCCCATCCTCGCCCTTGCCTTTGCGGTCCTCCCGGCCCCCGAGGCTGTCGCCAGCCCCGCCCCAGGCCCAACCGCGAATTCCGGGCCCGGCCTATTCCTCGTGGCCGCCCGGGGCTCCCATTTCGAGCTTATGGCTTCCTGGGGCCTTTCCCGGGATCTTGGCCCCGAGCCCGTCCTGGGCCAGGCCATACCCCTTGGCTCGACCCTGTCCACGGGCGTGGACAGCGCGGCCATCCTGCGGCTCGAACCCTCGGGCACCCTGCTCTTTATGGGGGAAAACACGGCCCTCTCCCCCAAGGTCATTGAGGAGCCTTCCTATCCCAGGACCGAGATCGATGTGCCCAAGGGAAGGCTGAGGGCCCTCATCGCCCCCGGCCGGGCCCTGAGGCTCCGCTCCCCCGAGGCCATAACCCTGGCCGGCCTCGAGCTTCCCGGCGGGGGATGGACCGACCTGGGCATCCTTGTGGGGGAGGGCCTCGACAGCGCCGCGGTCAGGACTGGCCTCGCGGTCTGGACCAGGCTGGGCTCGGGGGCGGAATACCAGGTCGGCCTCCAACTCGGCCCGGGCCACAAGGCCAATGCCCGGGACCTGTCCCTCCAGGCCCTCCCCCTTGGGGCCGGGGAATGGGAGGCTAGCTTTGGGGACCTCGTCAGGCCCTAGTAGGGATTTGACAGAAGGAGTTGCCCCGCCGATAGTTTTCCTCGGGTCCAGCCCTCGCGGGGGTCCCCTGGAGGGAAGGTGGCGCCAAGGCCCTCTCGCCTTTTTCCTAGGATGCTCCTCCTTATAGGCCTGGCGGCCCTCCTCCCCCTCGTGGGGGTCATCACAGTGTCCACCCTCTCGGCCTATCGCATTGTCCTCGCCGATGGGGACCGCTATGCCACCAGCTTCGGAGAGTTGGCGGCCTCGAGGATCGAGGCGTCCTTTGAGTCTCGGGCGGGAGCCCTCCGGGCCATGGCCGCGGCCTTTTCCGCCTTTTCCGTGATCCCCGTGGACCGGCGCCGCTCGGTGATCGCCCAGGAGCTCTACTCCGTCCTCAAGGCCGACCCCGATGTCCTCTCCGCCTGGGCCATGTGGGAGCCCGGGGCGATGGGGGACAATCCCTCGGCCTTCAAGGGCTCTCCCCTGACCACCCCGGGGGGACGCTTCAATGTCACCTGGTACCGGGACTCCACGGGGGCCGTGGTGAGCGGGACTATCAACGATGCCGATTTTGAGGGGGCCTACTACACCCTGCCCAAGGCCGGGGGCAGGCTTACCCTGCTGGAGCCCTACTCCTATTCCTATACCGGCCGGCCCGAGGACAGGATCCTCGAGACCAGCCTCTGCATGCCCGTCTATGTCGAGGCGGTTTTTCAGGGCGTCGTGGGCTTTGATTTTTCCATCGGCCTCATCCAGCGCCAGATCGAGGGCTTTAGGCCCTTTGGCTCGGGTTACGCCACCCTGGTGTCCAGCAAGGGCACCCGCATCGCCCATCCCCTGAGGGAAAAGCTCGGCACCACCTCTGGAGATGACATGAGCCCCCAGGACCAGGCCACCCACCTTGCCCGGATCGCCCGGGGCAAGGCCTTTAGCCTGGAGAAGTTCGCCCTCCTGGGCGGGGCCTGGTCGAGGCAGTTCTTCTTTCCCATCGAGATCAAGGGGATAGACAAGCCCTGGTACCTGGCCCTGGTCATCCCCGTGGCGGCCATCAAGGCCCCGGCCCGCGACCTCGGACTCCTCCTGGGGAGCCTGGGCCTCGTGGCCCTCCTCACCGTGGCCCTGGCCATCTTCTTTGTGGCCCGGAGCCTCTCCCGGCCCATCGCCGCCCTGGCCAAGGGAGCTGAGGCCATAGCGGGAGGGGACCTCTCGGTCCGGGTCTACGTGTCCGGGGAGGATGAGATCGGCCAACTTTCCACCTCCTTCAACACGATGGCCGACCGCCTGGGGGCGACCCTGAGGGGCTATGACGAGGCCAACCTCTCCATCGCAGAGCGCAACCGGGAGCTGGCCCAGGCCCAGGAGTCCCTCACGGCCCTCAACGCCGAGCTTGAGGACCGGGTGAGGGAAAGGACGGCCAGCCTTGAGCAGGCCCAGGAGGAGCTGGAGATCTCCGCCAAGTTCGCGGTCCTGGGCCGCCTGTTCGCGAACATAGCCCACGAGCTCAACACTCCCCTCGGGGCCATCTCCTCCTCGGCCAACTTCCTCAGGGAGGGCCTGGAGGCCGCGGCGGCAAGCTTCCTGCCGGACTTTGAGGCCCTTTCCCCGGCGGGGCGGGTATTCTTCCACGACCTCCTCCCCCTGGGCATGGCCTTGGCCAGGCAACTCGACCATCCGGAGGACCGCAAGGCCCGGCGGGCCCTGGCGGCGGCGATCGACTCGGCAGGTCTAGGCTCCCCGGAAAGCCTAGCCGACGCGGTCAGCTCCCTGGGGGCCCTGGACCGCCAGGCCGAGGTCATCCAGCGGGCCCTGGCCGGGGACCGGGTGGCGATCGACCTGGCCGCCCAGCTCTGCGGCCTGGCCCGGTCGGTCACGATCGTCCTCGAGGCCTCGGCCAAGGCCTCGGCCACCGTCGCGGCCCTGGGCAATTATTCCCGCTTTGGCGACCTGGGCGCGGCCGAGCTGGTCCACCCCGTGGCCGAGCTCGAGACCCTCCTCACCCTCTACTACAACAAGCTCAAGCGCTCGGTGAAGGTGGAATGCCGCTTCCTCTCCACGAGCCCGTAAAAGGGGACAGGGACAGCCTCAACCAGGTCTGGGTCAACATCCTCAACAATGCCCTCCAGGCCATGGACTACTCGGGCCAGATACTCATCGAGACCCGGAGGGATGGGGACAGGCTCCTCGTGGCCTTTACGGATACCGGCCCCGGGATCAGGGAGGAGCACCGGGCCTCCGTCTTCAAGCCCTTTTTCACGACCAAGAAACCCGGAGAGGGCACGGGCCTAGGCCTGGACATCTCCCGGAGGATTGTCGAGGCCCACGGGGGCAGGATCAGCTTCGAGAGCATCCCGGGCTGCACCACCTTTACGGTCGACCTCCCCCTCGCCGAGCCATAGCCCGGTGACAGACCTAGGCCCGGTTGGGGTTTAATACTAGGTTGAGGCCCGGCCCAGCTGTCCAAGAACCAAGGTAAAGGGCAAGGTCTCCAGAAAGGGAGCAACTATATGCGTATACGAATCCTGTCCCTAGCCGCGGTTTTCCTCATCCTTGCCACAAGCCTGGGCATCGCCCAGCCTTATCGGGATCGGGGCGAAAATGACCGGGCCTACTTTACCCCGGTCTACCTTTCCCTCGTGCCGGGCCTCTCCTTTCCCTTTGGCTCCTGGGATGTCCTTGTAGCCGCCGGAGCCGTGGGCGCCGCCGTCCATGATGTGGATGGCCTCATGGGCTCGGGGGTCTTTAACCTCTCCAACAACATCCGGGGGGCCCAGGGCGCCGGGGTCTTCAATATCGCCGGCGAGGTCCGAGGCCTCCAGGCCGCCGGAGTCTTTAACCTCTCCGGGGACCTGGTCGGGGCCCAGTCGGCCGGGGTCTTCAACATGGCCGGAGAAGTCAGGGGCGTCCAGGCCGCCGGGGTCTTTAACATGGCCAAGGATATCGACGGGGTCCAGGTCGCCGGGGTGGTCAATGTGGCCGGCCGGGTGAGCGGCGTCCAGCTGGGAGTTGTCAATGTCGCCGATGAGCTCGACGGCTTCCAGATCGGCCTTGTCAACATCGCCAAGGACGGGGTCAATGGCCTGGGCCTTCTCTACGAGCCCCAGTCCGACTATAGCTGGGCCTATTGGCAAAACGGCTCCCGCTACCTCTACACCATCCTGGGGGCCGGCCTGCCCACGGGCAACCTGGGCTCGAGCCCCATGGGCCTCGTGGTCGCCGCCGGCCTGGGTAGCCGCTTTGGCGGCCGCGGCCACGGCTACGCGCCTTGGCTGGACGTGGAGATCCTCGCCGCCCAGGAGATAGGCGCCGAGCTCCAGGCCATGTACGAGGCCGAAAGGGCCGGCTTGGCCTGGTCGGGATCCTTTGCCCCCTCCTGGCCCGAGCTCCGCCTCCGCCTGGGCCTCCCCCTCTCCCACCGCCTTGCCCTCGTGGGTGGCTTTGTCATGGACATCGATGTGGGCGGCGCCTCCGGCCTGCCCACGGGCCTCAAGACCGGCTGGCGCCGGGACTCAAGCTTCTTTGATGCGAACTTTACCACCTACACCCGCTGGTACCTGGGCCTGAAGTTCTAGGATCCGGGGAGGGAAACCTTTCGTTCCGAGTGAAATGGATGCGACGCCCCGGCGGGGAGTCGCATGGGTTGGCGCTCGAAGGCGCTCTGCCAAGAGCGCCTGAGCCTGAGCGCGCAGGGACGCGCGCGAAAGCGCCTACCCCGGACCTGAGGGAGGGACCAGGACGGGCCCGACCGAAGGCCCTCCCCAGGGCCCCTCCTTTCCAAAGGCGCGGCGGATGGCTCCCTCGGGAAAACAGTTTTAGAGTGCGATTACACATGTTGCTGGATGAAGCTGGGTTGGTTGAAGATTTGCAGGCAGGGGCTTCCTTTGGGGAAGTCCTTGTCGCATTTTTACCGGGCACGGCGAGCTTTGCCGCCGCCTTGGGAGAAAGGGAATACAAGCATTTGGATCAATGCTCCCCGGGGGAAGTCCCTGCCGCATTTAGATCCGGCACGGCGAGCTTCGCCGCCGCCGGGGGAGAAGGCTAGTCCCGGTAGTGCTACCAAGATTGGGTTTCTTGCTGTGAAGAGGGCTGGCCGGTCCATTGCTAGTGGAGAATTCGACCTAGGTCCCTTAAGATATAGAATGGCAATATTTCGACTAAACAAATACAGGGAAACAACTTAGCCTCATCAATACACAATCTTCGTAGCACTAAAAAAAGCAAGGCCGGGAGCCCCTGCGGACTTCCGGCCTAAACCTTTTCAAGCCCCTATGGGATTTCTCGCTGCCTAGAGCTGAACTCCCACGATAATGCCGGTCTTGACCCCGGTCCCGTTCCGGAGGGCGTCGAGGTAGCCTGAGGAGTCCCGGGGGAGGGCAAGGTCGATAAAGCCTCCGGCCACGACCGCCGACTTGCCCAGGGAAAGGCCCAGGAGGACCCGGCCCTCGAGGCTGGGGGCCAGGGAATAGAAGTCTGTCCAGGCCGTGGCCGAGGAGATGCCCACCCGGGCGGCCAGGTCAAAATCCAGGAACAGCGGCTTGGCGCCCAGCCTCCCCCCCATGCCGACGCCAAAGGTCCAGAGGGCCGGGTCGGAGCCAAAGGAGCAACTCGCCTCGACCAGGTTGTAGGTATGGCGGGTCCCCAGCTTGAAGACCAGGCCCAGGGAGTCCCAGGCGCCTCCCACCATGGCCTCGAAGGCCTTGACCCCGTCCTGCTCTATGGAGATGAGGCCCAGGGGGATGCCGTACATCCTCTCGCTTATGTTGACGAGGCCTATTTGGCTTCCCTTGACCGTTCCGGCTATGTTGACCAATCCGAGCTGGCTGCCCGCGACGGTTCCGGCGGAGTTGACCGTGCCCACCTGGACCCCGGAGACCTCGGGGGCATAGTTGAAGCCCCCCGCCACCTGGACCCCGGAGACCTTGGACCTGGACCAGTTGACTCCCCCGGCCAGCTGGAGGCCCTGGACGCCGTTGGCTGAGAAGTTGGCCCCCCCGGCCACCTGGACGCCCCGGAGGGACCTATAGCCGTCCACAAGCTCGGTCCGGCCGTCCCAGAGCCCGGCTATGTTGCCCAGGCCGGCCACCTGGGCCCCGGAGACCCCTCCTCCGGCCACGTTGGCTAATCCTGCTAATTGGGAGAATCGCAGCTCCCGTCCTGCCCAGTTGGCCACTCCGGAGACCTGGAAGGCCTTGACGTCGCCGGCGACGATGTTGCCCAGGCCGGCGGCCTGGAGGCCGGAGACATCCCGGGAGTCGGAATTCCAGAGGGCCGCCAACTCCACGCCGGAGACCGAGGCCGAGGAGCCCGCCACGAGGTTTATCGAGATGTTCCGGTCCGTCCCGGAGGAGAAGATGCCCGCCGTGAGGTTGGGGAGGACCCCGAGGCTTATGGAGGCCGGGGCTGGCGCTGGCCTGGCCTCGGGGGCGGGGGCCGCCACGGGCTCGACCAGGGTCCCCCGGGCCGTGGTGGCCACGGCCCCGTACCACTGGAAGTCCGAGGGGGAGAGGCTCGCCCTTGAGCCTGCGGACACGAGGACCGTGGAGCGGAAGCGGTCAGGCCCCTTCTCAAGGGCCAGGTCATAGCGGCCCGGGCCTAGACCCAGGTCCAGGCGCTTACCCTCGGCCTTGTCCACCTCGACCGCCAGGTTGCCCCTCTCGTCGCGGATAAAGACCCTGCCCGCCAGGGCCGGGGCCAGGGTGATGCCCGCGGAGGTGGAGCGCAGGTCGGTGAACACGAGGTCCCCCGAACCGGTGAGGTTGATGTCGTAGGAGGCGTGCTGGGGGCCGTAGCGGGTCCCCTCGGTGGAGGCCAGGGTTTCCTTGAAGGCAAAGGCATAGGCCTCGTTGAGGGTGACTATCCCCTTGCCGTCCAGGTCGGCGGCCCCTCGCAGCCCGGAGACAAAGTAATGGGTAAAGAAGGAGCCCCCCAGCTTGTCCGACTCCTGGGCAGCCTCGTCCTCGGAGCTCGAGGTGAGGTAGGCGTGGCCCTCCATGTCCGAGGAGGCGTCAAAGAGGAAGGCGGGCTTGGAGGCCCCGCCCTTGGCCCGGGTAAAGGAGCCCGAGGAGCAGGAGTCGACGATCGCCACCTGGACATCGGCGCCCACGCCGCCTATCTCCCTCCTCAGGGACTCATAGGCGAAGGTCTCGGCCCCCAGGTGGAGGCCCCGGTCATCCGAATGGCCGGAGTAGTAGAGGATAAACTCCGAGCGCGCGCCGCCTAGGCCCGCCTCGGCGACGGAGCGCCGGACCCGCTGGAAGCCCTCCTGCATGGCCTGGAGGCTGGGATCGACAAGGACGAGGAGGTCGCCCTTGGCGACCCCGCCCAGGTCGGAGAGGACGGCGGCAAAGCGCCGAGCGTCGGAGACCGCGTACTTGAGGCGGACCTCGCCGGTGGCGCCGGCGTTGGAGCCCACCACCAAGGCCAGGCGGCGGGTGGGGGCCTGGCCTGCCGGGACTCCCTGGGCAAGGAGCCCGCCCGGGCCCGCCAGGGCGAGGACAAGGGCGGCCAAGGCGGCCCTCATGGATCCATGGATCATTGGTCTCCCCTTTTTTGTATGAGGAAGGAAATCTGCCGGAAGCCCCTGGGCAGGGCCAGGTCTCCCGTCTTGGCCTTCGCAGGCTCGGCGGCCAGGGCCTTGGCGGCGGACTCCAGGGTGGAAAGGTCAAAGGCCTTGGGGGAGGAGACGAGGAAGAAGCGTTCAAAGCCCGGGGCATCGTCGAGCTCGAAGGCCCGGGCGAGGTAGGCCCGGCCCTGGACCGAGAGGGCCGGGGCCTTGCGGTCGCCCCCGCCGTAGGCCTCGGGCAGGTGGAAGGTGACC